>NZ_JBEPBA010000010.1:0-359644 GCF_040298885.1 Streptomyces sp. NPDC001137 | reverse complement strand
GACCTACGGCTCCACCTACGACCTGATCGACTCAATCCCCGGGCCATGGCGCGCACCTTGACCCGCCGGCACCGCTACAGCGCCGACACCCTCTTCGACGGTGTGTACCGGCTCACGGAACGCGCCACGGCCGTCTTCACGACCGCGGGACTCACGATCCTCTACCCCGAGCCCGCCCAGCACGTACTGGAACCCCGAAGGCTGCGCCCGGGTGTTGACCCGGTGGACGCGTTCGATGTGCTGCTGACCGAGGTTGCGGCCGGGTGGCGTTCTACGGCGAGCTGCGTCGGCGTGGAGGTGTCCGGCGGGGCCGACTCGGGCAACGTAGCTCTCTCAACCGCTGCGGCCGGCTTCGGCTCCGTCCACACGTTCGGGCTGCTCATGGGCGGACGAATCGGTCGGCTCCAGCAGGACCGACGCCGCATGCTGGTGGATCACTTGGGGCTGTGGGACACCGCCGTCCCGGCCATGCAGCACCCGCCGTTCGTGCCCGGTGGAGTACGGGAGCGCGGAATGCCGCACGACCCGGCAGGAGCCTTCTATCAGGAGGCGTTCGACGTCCTGCGCGGGCACGTGGCCGCCCACGGTTGCGAGGTGATCTTCACGGGCGGTGGCGGGGACGAGGTCAATGCCTGCCACTCCCGTACGGGCGCGGAACTCCCTGCGGCAGAGCCCGTCGTTTGGCTCGGGGATACGGCCATCGAGGCCCTGGTTCAGGTGGACGAGAACCTCGCCCCTATCCCCGTGCTCCCGGTGCCCACGCTCATGGCGTTCGGCCTGCACAACCCGGCCTACCTAAGACTCGGAATCTGGCCCGTCGCCCCGCTTGTCCACCCCCGCGTCGTGCGCTTCATGGAGCAGCTGCCGCAGGAGCACAAGCAGGGCAAGGCGATGTTCCGCGACCGCCTGCGGCGCGCGGGACTGCCCGAGTCCGTCGTGGCCCCGACCGAACCGGAGAACTTCCCCGCGGTCATGGAGTCGGGCCTGCGAAGCTACGGCCTTCCCCTCCTGGACGACATGCTCCGCGAGTCACTGCTGGTCGACCTCGGCTACGTTGATCCCGTCGCCCTGGCCCGAGCCCGGGAGCACGCCGAGCGAGCCCCCGTGGTGCCTGACCTGCTGTGCGACACACTCGCCCTGGAAGTCGGACTCCGGAGCCTTGCATGAGCAGCCTGGACATCGTGGAGGCGGAACGCCTCGAAGCGTCGAATCTCTTCTACCGGGACCCCGCTCTGTACGACCATGTGCAGGCCGACAGCGACAGCGCGAGCCTCTGCCGGGAACTCATCGACCGGCACCACCCCGAAGCCCGCACACTGCTGGACTTCGGCTGCGGCACCGGCAGGGACCTGGAACTGCTGGACCAGCACTTCGACTGCATCGGCGTCGATCTTCAGCCCGGCCTGGTCGACTACGCACGCCGCACCCGCCCCGAACTCGACTTCCGGGTCGGGGACATGCGCACCGTGCGGCTCGGCCACACCGCCGACGTCCTGGTGTGCCTGGGCAACTCGCTCGCCTACGTGCACGACAATGCTGACGTCCGGGCAGCGTTCCAGACCTTCGCCGCACACGCGCACCCGGGCACCCTGCTCGTCCTGTGCTCCCCGGTAGCCCCGATCGAGTCCCCGGGCCCTCAACATGCCCGCGTAGAGACTCCCCTCGGGGCCGCCACCGTGACCATCAGCTACCACTGGGATCTGCGGACACAGATCAACACCATGCGCCGACACTGGGTGTTCGACTCGGGGGAGGACTGCCACGATGCCATCCGGCGGCGTGTTCTCGGCCCTCGCGAACTGGAGCTGCATGCGCTCCTCGCCGGCTTCGAGGTTCTTGAGATTATCGACGAAACCGGCGCACAGCCTGTCCTGGGGCCGGGTGCCTACACGGTGGCTCGTCACCAAGGGTGAGGCTTCGGCCAACGTGGTCGCTGCGTGGCGAGTTGGGGCACTGCCTGAGAGCGGAGGACTCCGCCTGAGCGGCAGGCAGTTGCTGGCTGACCTCGACAGGCAGCATGCAGGAAGGAAACGAGGGCGCCCTCCAGTACGTGCTGACCCCCATTGCGCAGCATCGAGGGCATCCAAAAGAACCAGCATGGATGAGCCAGGGAGTACCGGTGCCGGAGCACGAGCAGCGCCAGATCACCGACGAGCAGTTCCACGACGCGGTGCTGATCTGGGACTACCACCGGATGGGCCACGAGCCGCGGCTCTGCTCGGCGGCGAGCGGCCTGGGCAGCCCCGACCTGGGCGTCGCCACCACGGCCGTCGTCCTCTACCTGGGTGCGGTCCAGAGTGTGGAGCTCCGCCTCGTTGGTGCCGGGGAGTGCGGCTCGCGGTCGCCGGTTTTGGTCACCGAGCCGGGCTGCCGTCGGGAAGGGGGACCCGGCCGAGGAGGATGGACACGACGTCGGCAGCTCCTCACCGGTGCAGAGCGTCGGGGGACAGACGGTGGGTGAGGAAGGAGCGGGCCAGGTCGGGCAGCAACTGGCCGTGGGCGGCGGCGTGTGCGCGCAGCCGCAGTAGGGCCTGGTCGATCGGAATGTCGAGTGCGGCGGCGAGGTAGCCGGTGGCCTGGTGGACTTCGGCACGGTAGAGCCGCAGGTCAGTGCCCGGTGGGGTGTCGCCGGTCGGATCGCCCAATTGGGTGACCAGTACAAGCAGCAGGATCTGTGCCAGACCGTGCAGGGCGTCGAGGCAGGCCGGGGTGAGTGGGCCGGGGGTGGTGCGGTAGCCGGTGAGGACCCCTGCGGTGGTGGCCCCGATCTGCAGGGGCAGCGCCACGATCGTGCGGGCCGGGGTGCGGGCGGCGGCCGGCAGGAACAGCGGCCAGCGGGCCGGGTGCGCAGCGTGCAGATCCGGTTCGGTCACCGTCCGGCCCTCTCGGGCGGCCTGGAGGGTGGGGCCGTCGCCGAGGGTGTACTGCAGGGTGTCGAGATCGATACCCAGACCCTGCGGCGGGTCTGCCCACAGCAGTTCGGGCCGGCCGTCCCGGGTGACGGCGTTCAGGGTGAAGGCGTGCAGCCCGAACAGGCGAGCGCTGCCAGACGGCAGTGCTCGCGACGGTCCCTCTCCGGCGCGGACCGCGGCGTGCGCACGGGCCAGTAGATCGGTCAGGGCGTCGTCGGGTCGCGGGACACTCCGGGATCCGGTGTCCTCCGTGTCGCGAGGCACGTCACCGGATGATAGTGAGTTCGGCCGGGATGTCCCCCCGCACGACCTGGTGGGCCAGGTCGGTGAGTTTCTGCCGTCGGCAGCGGGCGTGCCCGCGCAGCCGTCCGAAGGCGTCGTGCACGTCGATCCCGAGCCGGGCGGCCAGCACGCCCTTCGCCTGCTCGATCACGATGCGCGACTGCAGGGCGGTCTCCAGCTGGGCGATGGTCTCGTCCCTGGAGATCAGGCCCTGGCGGTGGTGCAGACAGGCCCCGGCGGCATCGGCCAGCACCTGCGCCCGCTGCAGACCGTCAGGTGTGATCGGGCGGGGCCCGCCATGCAGCAGGTTCAGGGCACCCGGTGTGTGCTGGGCGACGCGCAGTGGTACGGCGGCGACACTGGTGAAACCCGCGGCCGCCGCCCAAGGGGTGAAGCCGGGCCAGCGCTGCGATCCGGGGCCGCCCGGGTGCAGCGAGACCGGTTCGAGCATGCTTCCGGTGCGCGCGCTGTCCACGCAGGGGCCCTCACCCAGGTCGAGCTGAGCCTCCTCCAGACGCCCGCACGCCTCGTCGGAAGCGGTCAGGTAGTCGACCCGGCCGGTCCCGTCGAGGACGGTGACACCGGCCGCGTACACGCCCGCGAACCTCACCGCATACGCCGTCAGATCGTGCAGCATTTCCAGGACATCGAAACCGTCCGTGCGCGAGCCCAGATCGAGCACGGCCCGGGCCAGCAGAACATCGTGGGGCACGGCAGACATCACAAAGATCCGTTCCGTCGCCTCCCGGGACGCACGGCGAGCAGATGCCGGGGTACAGACACACCCGAAGAGGCCACCGTTTGAAGGGTTCGGCTGATGGCAGCCGTGTCATGCCCGCTGACGGAACGCTCCGAATCTCGCCTCGTTTCCTGTCCACCGTCCGAGCCGCCCCTCACGACCGGATCCACGGCCCGGGCAACTCACGGTACGCAGCCCAGCGTATTACCGCGTCCGCATCAAAGCCTTCGCCGCATTCATATCGGCGAAGTCGATGGCCTACGTCGCCGACAGCCGACTGCCCGGCCCAGCCAAGTCCAGGCAATGGTTCCGAGCGCCGTTCTTCGGCGTACTCCCGCTACGTCCAACCGTCGAGTGACACCTGAGAGCCCCCGCGGAGACAGGGCGCTTGCGGCGACCCGTTGGGGGCTTCGGCAAAGCCGGCCCCCCGGGGCCGTCCGGCAATCGGCCGGTCGACCGCCTGAGCGCACACGCCGCGGGTCGCACGCCGTACCTGGAGTAGCGTGGTCAGGGCGAGGTGAATTCTGCTCGCATCGGATCCCGAACGGGTGGTCCACGATGGCCGACTCCGACGCATCCCCTGGTTCCGGGGAGCTGCCGAGTGGTGTGCACCATGCCGTGCGGCCAGGGAGTGCACTGCTCCGGCTGGAGACGTCGGCATCGCGCGAAGGCATCCTCGACGGGGCGTGGTGGCCACGGTCGCGTGACATCGGTGCCGAGCTGCCCGCGCTGCTGAGCGCCCTCACCGAGCACCTGGGACCTGTGACCCGCGTCGGACTGGATGCCACGGCCTGGGAGGGGCTCCCGACACGGATCGTCGTCGGCGACCACGTGGTACACGTGGACTCCTTCCCGGTGAGTGACGACACGGTCCTGATCACCCGGGGCGAGGGTGACCTGTTCTCGCTGCTGGTGGTCCCACCGGACACGCCTCCCGAGGCCGCGCGCGCGGCGATGGCACAGGCTGCCCTGGCCGGCAACGTCAGCGGGGCGGGGCAGATCCTCATCGACACGGGAAGCGGTGAGAGGCCGTCCGGCTGACCTTCGTCGTGGCCGGTGGTGTGGTCAGCCGCGCCACTCCACCAGGAGCAGCGTCGCGTCGTCCGTCGTGTGTCCGCCCCGCGCCCGCTTGAGGGTGTGCGACAGGGAGCGCGCCACCGCCCGCACCCCGCGGCCCGTTCTCTCCAGCCGGTTCACCCAGTCGATCAGCTGGTCCTCCCCGAACTGTTCCTCACCAGCCGTGTGTTCCTCGATCAGCCCGTCGGTGAAGCAGAGGACGCGGTCTCCGCGCTCCAATCCCAGCTCGGTCACCTCCGGCGCCGGTCCGCCCAGGCCGACCGGAAGGGTCGTGGGGGCGAGCAGCCGACGCACGACGCGGTGATCGCGTACGAGGATCGGTGGCGGGTGGCCCGCATTGACCAAGTGCACCCGCCCCGTGGTCGTGTCCAGCCGCAGCATCTGGGCGGTGACGAAGTGGTCCGGGCCGAACTGGTGTGCCACGGCTGCGTCCATGGCGGCGTAGATCTCCGACAGGCCGGTGCCGAGGCGGCGGGCGTGACGGTAGGCGCCGATGGCGACGGTGGCCATGGTGGCCGCGCCCAGGCCGTGCCCCATCGCGTCGATCATGGCCACGTGGAGGACGTCGCCGTTGAGGGCGTAGTCGAAGCTGTCTCCCGCCACGTCGTAGGCGGGCTCCAGGATTCCGGCCACGGCGACCCGCGGCATGATCATGGCCAGAGGCGGCAGCAGGGACCACTGGATCTCGGCGGCGACGCTCATCGGTTCTCCACGGCGGGTGGAGAAGAACAGGTCGGAGTAGCCGTGCTTGGTCACCAGCAGGTCGGCGACCAGGCCGGAGAGCCTGGCCAGCAGCCTTCGGTCGTCGTCATCGACCCGGTCCAGCGTCACGGACATGACGCCCACCTGGTCTCCGCCGTCCAGCAGCGGCAGGTGGATCCGTACACCGTCGTCCTCGGGCACCTCGACGGGCCGGCCATCGAGAAAGCACCGGCCCGCGGCGGAGGCATCGATGTCCTGTGCATCCCCGCCCGCGAGGCCCTCACCGTGCAGAGGTACGAGCAGCAACTGGCCGTAGTCCTGGAGCAGCACCTGCGGACGGCGGCCCCCCAGCCGCTCCACCACGTCGGCGACCAGCGGGCCGATGAGGTGGGGCGGGAGCTCGTGCGCCCGGTCGAGAACCGCCCCCAGAAGGGCTTCCCCGAAGCTCTCGGAGCGGTCCGTGCCCGGTGCGGCCGTCATCCGCTCACCCGCCGTGATCCACATGGACGCGGGCGGCGGGGTCGGGCCGGTGAAAGAGCTGCACGTCTCATCGCTTCATCATGGGGCGTGCAGTTCCCCGGCGCCCTCCCGGCCGAAGCCGTCCTCGACACGTGCCAGGGTGCGCTGAGCCGACAGCGGGTTCCGCGGATCGGCAGCGGCGGTCAGCAGGCGCTCGGCGGTTCTGGCCGGCTCGTCGGGCGGGACGACCAGCAGCTCCCAGCGCCCCACGGTGCCGCAGTCCAGGGTGATGGCATGCTCCTCGGCGGTGGCCTCGCTCAGGACGACCTCGATCACATGGTCGGGCGCCGACACGGTCAGTGGCGCGTCGGGCCAGGCCGCGGCGCCCACCGTGACGCGGGTGACCGTGCCACGGCCGGGGTCGAGCGAGCCCACCAGCGCGGGCAGCTCCAGTTCCAGGGCGTCGCAACGGGGCCACCACGCTCCGTCCAGCGGGCCGTGGCTGGCCTCCGGCGTGAGCCTCAGCCGCGCAAGCGGCATCGTGTACGTGTGGGCGTCATGCGGAGGCGCGCCTCCGGCCGGCGGTGTGGGGGAGTCCATCGTGCGATCCCGTCCGGGCGGCCCGCAGCCACCCTCGTTCCGTCACTCGCCGGGAACGGCGCTGCCGTGATCGTGCGCCCGACATGCTCTCGGTGCCACCAAGGCTACGCCCGGCCCGGACGGGCGGCCCGAGGCGCCGGAAGCGACGGTCCGCTTCCCCGGAACAGGGTCAACACGCAAGGAGCGCTCCGACCGGGCAGCCCGACCATCTCCCCGAGGTTCCGCCACCCCCACGAGTCGTAGGCGGCCTGCCCGGCCCGGTCGGCCGGACTCAGCAGGGCCACTCCGAGCTCGGTGCGCTCATCGGCCAGCAGACGCTGTTGCAGACGGCGGCCGATGTCGCGGTGCTGTGGGTGCCGGTGCGCCACGACCTGGGTGAGGAGCAGGAACCGGGCACAGCCGGTGAGCCGCTGGACGCTCTCCTGCAGCCCTTGCTCGGACCGGCTGACGGGGCTCACCGGGAATCCGAAGGCGCATCCCACCAGCACCGTCGTCTCGGCGAGGAGCAGCGCGAAGCCAGGCCGTCGGGCGCTGACGGCAAGCCGCCGCAGGAAGTCGCTCCGTGCCCGGTACGCCTTTCCGGAGGAGCCGTCCACAGACGCCACGGCCAGGTCGGCCATGTCCTCTCGCATGTCGTCCGCCTGCCGACGGGTAAGTCTGCGCAGGCGGATCGCGTCCGCGACGACCGACGCACGGGCGCAGTCACCGGGGGGCAGTCTCCCGGGCGCCGGCGGAACCGCCGCGCTCGTGTCCGGCGGACCGCGGAGCAGGGCCGGCGGCACAGGATGTGCCGGGGACGGTAGGAGCAGGGGCGCGGAACCGGTGGCGGCGAGGAGCTTGGTGATCTGCGCGCACGGATGGTGCAGGTGCAGACAGGCGTGTACGCGGCCGGCATGCCGTGACGCCGTCAGGAAGACGTCCAACCCCTTGGCGTCACACGAGCCGACCGTGGTCAGATCCACGTCGATGGCGGTCATGCCGTCGCGCAGGCACTGCTCCAGCGCGGCCCGTAGCAGGGGCGCCGTGCCCGGCCAGATGTCGCCGACCAGCGTGACGAGGGCCCGCTCCCCCCGGTCACGCCGGTGGATGTCCAGGCGCTGCATGTCCATCACCCGCCCTTCGGCAGGGAAGCACAACGACCAGGGACGTGTGCGGAGTTGCTGTGATCGCGGCGGCCATGACGCCGACCTGTCTCCGCACCGCCGCTCGGACGACCCGGGGTTGGTCTCTCGCCGAGGACGACCCGGCAGGACGGCCGGAGTGCGTGATGCCCTCGGTATCTCCACCGTACGCCGCCGGCCACCTCGACCCGCAGCAGCGGACGGGTCCACGGAACGAGCGCACCGCCTGCCGGGCACTCATGAAGACATCCGGGGCAGACGGCCCACTCGTGAGGCACACTGCCGAACCTCACGCCGCCCGGGTATCCGCTGAGGGCGGTCTCACACAAAGCCGCCCCAGGTAGCCGCGTTCCCGCTCCTGCAGGGCCCTGAAGACGAAGCAGCGCCGGAAACTCGCGGTACGTTCAGGCTACGCCTGGCCACGGGCCATGCCGGGTGAGCCGGGTGGGACGAAGTGAGGAGGGGCGCTTCCGGGAGGAGTGCTTGCGGTCGGGCGAGGCGCGTCGACCGGTGGGCGCGTTCATGTCGCGGTCCCTGTCTCCGGGCCGCCGGGCGACGGGCCGGTGTCGTGGTGCGCCGAGAACGACGCCGACGGGGGCCGGCGCACGGTCAACTCCCGGTTCGCTCCACGCTACTCCGCCCCGGCGTGTCGACAGGCGGGCCGACCGACGGATTCTCATGGGTCGTTATGGGTTCTCACCCGGGGAAAGTCCGCATAGGCTTGCAGGATTCCGCCGTACATAGGATTTTGTACGGAACGCACGCCGTTCGGCAGCCTGTCAACTGCCCGCGCCCCGAGAACCCGGGCAAGGACCGATTCGCAGCCCCTGCAGAGCAGTCGGCTCTCGTGGCCCGCCCGGTCGGCTCCTGTGCTCGCCTCGCCCTGCTTCCCCTCGTCGCGTGACCGGTGCGGTGATCTTCCGCTCGCCGTGGCACGGTCCGATGTGGGGCACACGGCTCCCGAAAGCGCACCGAGACCGGGGGGAATCGGTCGCGTGGGGAGCCCATGGCGGCCGTCGTCGGGGATCGGACGCCCGACGGCGGCCGTCGGAAGGCGTGTGCGCGGAATGCTCCCGATGACTTCACGCTCCCCCCGAAGAGGCCGGACGGACGTCGCCTCACTTACGTCGGCGGTCCTCCCCGGGGGAGCGGCTGGTCTCCAACCAGGACCGCGCCGGTTCCGCCGCCCGCGTCGTGTCCACGGCGAGCTCACGCCGCGTTCCTCCCCCGGCGCCCGCGGGGAAGCGGCGATGCTCGGTGGCCGCGAAGCAATGGCGGAGAACCTCCGCAACGCGACGGGCGACCTCGGGGGAGGCGGCGACGATGCGTACCTCGGCGCGTCCGTCCGGGGGTGTTTCCGTGGGCCACCAGGCGCCGCTCACCGGGCCGGGCGGAAAGGCAGGTGGGCACAGGATGAGCCTCGCCGGACAGCGGGGTGTATGGGAGGGTTCTCACCCGGGGCGAGTGCACGTAGGGCTACCGTGTTCGGCCGCCCGTGGGATCCCGCGGGAACGCATACCGTTTGGCGGCCTGAGGCTGCCCGCGCCCCATGACCCCGGGCAAGGACCGATTCGCAGGCCCTGCGGAGCCGGGGGACCGGCGGCCGCCGGATGACGCGGTGCCGGGCACGCCCCGGCGCGCGGCGGTACATCGCACCCACCGCCGGTCCCGTGGCCCCCTGGCCGGGCGCGCAGCAGCCGTCCGGTGATCTCCCGGTACTCCCGCAGTGCGAACCGTAGTTGGGTGGACTGTGTCTCGGGGTCCAGGTCCGCCCAGTCCGCGCGCAGGGCCCGCCGCCGCTCCGCGAGGGCGCTCACCAGCTGGGCGGCGGCTTCGTCGCACGCGCCCGCTGCCTCCTCCAGTGCCTCGCGCGGGCTGTCCGCGAAGGTGTTGACGGCATGTCCGAGGCGGCGCACGATCTCCTCCCGTCCGTCCGAGGGGAGCAGCGGCTCCGGGCCCGTGGCACGGCGTCCGACGGGGCCCGAGGGCCGGTCCGCGGGCTGCTGGGCGCGTGTCCGGTCGTACATCGTCGTGTGTACCGCTTCCATGGGGACGGGTGTCACCGTGCGAAGGCGCCGTTCGCCTCCTGGACGGCCTGCCGCAGGCTTTCCGGAGACCCGGTCGGCCCTGTCCTTCCTGGCCCTGCGCCGTGCTGCCGGTCAACGTCCGGCGACGGTGGGCGGGCGTCAAGGCGCCGCCGGCCCGGAGGTACCTGCCGGAGGGCGCTGACCAGCGGTGTCCGGGCGTTCCCCCGCACGAGGAGTACGGTGGGCAGAACGAGGGTGTGTCGTGCCGATCCGACAGGTCGTCTCCAGCACACCACCCGCCCCATGGGCAGCCCGTGACCCCGGCCGCACCTCCGTCAGAGCGGCCTCATCGAGGGCAGGAGCCCCGTCCCATGTCACTCAGTCCCACCACGCCTGTCCCGTCTGTCCCGGCACCCCCGCCGGACACCGTCCCGCCGCCGCAGACCTACGACGGCACCTCCCCCTTCCCGCCGGACGGCCCGTTGCCCGCGCGCGACGGCGGGGAGCGGCTGTACGTGGCCGTGACCGGGGTGATCGTCGTCCTGCCGTTCGTGGCCCTCGGCCTGGCCGGCTGGCTGCTGTGGGGCAGCCTGATCCACCCGGCCGACATCGTGCTCGCCGCCGTCCTCTACACGATCACGGGCCTCGGCGTCACGGTCGGCTTCCACCGCGGACTCACCCACGGCGGCTACCGTGCCGCCCGTCCCGTGCGCATCGCGCTCGCGGTGGCCGGCTCGATGAGCTTCCAGGGCGACGTCATCGGCTGGGTCGCCACCCACCGCCGCCACCACGCCTTCACCGACCGGCCCGGCGACCCGCACTCGCCGTACCGCTACGGCACGCATCTGCGCGGCCAGTTGCGCGGGCTGCTGCATGCCCATGTGGGCTGGCTGTTCCGCAACGACCGTACGCCGCCGGAGCGTTACGCCCCCGACCTGCTGGCCGACCGCGACATCCGGGCCGTCGCCCGCGCCTTCCCGCTGCTGTGTGTCCTCACGCTCGCGCTGCCGTTCGGGCTGGGCTGGGCGATCGGCGGCAGCTGGCTGTACGGCGTGACCGCCCTGCTGTGGGCGGGACTGGTCCGCATCGCCCTGCTTCACCACGTCACCTGGAGCGTCAACTCCCTCTGCCACCTGATCGGTGAGCGTCCCTTCCGCACCCGGCGCCACGACCGGGCCACCAACCTGTGGCCGCTCGCCCTGCTCTCCTTCGGCGAGAGCTGGCACAACCTCCACCACGCCGACCCCACCAGCGCCCGCCACGGCGTCGACCGCGGCCAGATCGACCCGTCGGCCGCCGTCATCCGCCTCCTCGAACGCCTCGGCTGGGTGCACGACGTGCGCTGGCCGACGCCGGAGCGGGTCGCGGCCCGTCGCGCCTGACGTCAACCACCCACTCGCGCACGGCCAGTCGACAGGAGCCCAGCCCATGACCATGCAGCCCCCGCTTCCCTCCCACCCTGTCCTGCGCCTGCGCCTGGCACCCCACGGCGACCTGCCCCGGGCCATCGACGGGGCGTGGTGGCCGCGCTCCTACGACCTCCTCGTCGAACTCCCGCGCCTGCTCGCCGGGTTGCCACGGGAGTGGGGCCATGTCACCAGCGTCACCGTCAACGGGGCGGCCTGGCCCGTGACGGCCGGCCGGATGTTCGTGTCCAACCAGGTCGTACGACTGCACAGGACCCTGGCCGCGTCCGCCCCGCCCACCGTCGTCCTGCTCGCCCCCGGCCGGGGGCGCTGGGACCTGCTGGTCGTGCCCCCGGACACGACCGCAGAGGCCGCGGAACCGCTCATGGCGGCCGCGGTGGCCGACATCGAGGGAGGTTCGCCATGGGTACCGGACCCGGTTCCCCGCGGGTGACCCCGCTCCCGCCGGACGCCGTCCACCGGGCAGTGAAGCCCGGTACGGCCGTCGTCCGGCTGGAGACGGCGGATGACCGGCGGGGCGTTCTCGACGGGGCGTGGTGGCCGCGCTCCCGTGACATCGCGGCCGAACTACCCGCCCTGGTCTCGGCGTTGACCGAGCTGCTGGGTCCCGTCACACGGGTCGGCCTGGACGCCACCGCCTGGGACCCGCTGCCGACGCGGCTGGTCGTCGGTGACCGTGTGGTCCGCATCGACTCCTTCCCGGTCGGCGACGACACCGTTCTGGTCACCCGGGGCGAGGCGGACCACTTCTCCCTCCTCGTGGTCCCGCCGCACGCGACGCCCGAGGCGGCACGCGCCGCGACGGCCGAAGCGGTACGCGCCGGCAACGTCACCCAGGCCGCACAGATCCTCATCGACACCGGGACGTGAGAGAGGTCAGCCGCCGCGGTCCACGGAACGGTCCGGTGCCGGTGGCGGGATGTCCGCGGTGTCGAAGCCGCCCGAGATGATCTGCGTGGCGAACTCCGACAGACGCAGGTGGCGGGCGCGGGCGTACGACCGGAACGCGGCGAAGGCGTCGTCGACGGAGGTGTTCCAGCGTTCCGCCAGCACGCCCTTGACCTGTTCGATCAGGATGCGGCTGCTCAGCGCGGTCTCCAGCTGGCTGTTCTCGACGTGCGACTGCTCCAGCGTGCGCTGCTGCAGGATCGCGATGGTGGCCACGTCGGCGAGGGCGCGGGCGAGCGCGATGTCGTCGTCGCCGAGGCGTTGCGGTGTGGTCTGGAAGAGGTTGAGCGCGCCGACGATCCTGCTGCGCAGGCGCAGCGGGATGGCGTGGGTGGCCACGTACCCGGTCTCGCGGGCGCGGGCCGCGAAGCGCGGCCAGGGCACGGTCGTCTCCGGGCGCGTCAGGTCGATGTTGGTGCGGGCGTTGCCGGTGCGGTAGCACTCCACGCACGGGCCCTGGTCCTGCTGGAGCGCGAACAGCTCCAGCAGCCGGGTGTGTTCGTCCGAGGCGGCGATGATCTGCAGTTCGCCGTTCGCGTCGGCGAGGAGGATGCCGGCGGCCGACACGTCGAGCAGCTCGACGCAGCGTGTGGACAGTCGTTGCAGCAGGTCGATGACGTCGAAGTCGTCGACGAGGGAGTCGGCGACCTCCACGAAGATCTCGGCCAGACGTCGTTCGCGGGCCATGCCGATCATCCCTTTCCTCCGTCGGGCGAATTCGGCCCGCTTCCATCGTCGTCGAAATCGTCGGTGAAGTCGTCGGTGGGGTCGTTGCGGAAACGGAGCCTGCGGGCGACCACGTCCTCGGCCACCTCCCCGAGGGGGCGTTCGCTGCCGTAGGCGTGGGCCCGCAGGCACAGGAGCGCTTCCTGCATGGACACATCGAGCTGGACGCTGATCATTCCCGTGGCCTGGTGCACGGCCGGGCGGTGCAGCACCGACGGTGGCTCCGGAATTCCGAGCGGCGAACCGTCCCCGCCCCGGCGCAGGTCCCCGCCCAGGAACGCGCCGGTCAGCGCGGCCGCCAGGGCGCCGGCGTCCGCGTACTGCTGCTCGCCCATCCGCCGGTCCCCGTCGCACAGCACGGTCAGTACGCCGACCCGGATGGCACCGATGCCGAGCGGGAAACAGCAGACACCGTGGACCCCCAGCTCCGCCGCGGCGGACAGCAGCGCGGGCCAGCGCTCGGGGCGGACGCGGTCCAGGTCCGGCTCCAGGACGGGTGAGCCGGTGCGGATCGCGTCCGGTGCCGGGCCCTCGCCCAGCGTGAACTGGAGCTCGTCGAACCGCGCGCTCAGCTCGGGGTGACACCACAGTGGCTCCGGCGTCCGCTCGGCGCCGACGAGCAGTGTCAGCGCGACGCCCTCGGCGCCGAGGACCCGCGCCCAGGCCGCCGCCGGATCCCCGGGCGCGTCGAGGTGCAGTCGGCGCAGCACCTCGGCCATGCCGTCGCTGATCACGGTGCCCGATTCTGCCACGGGCGGGGCTCCGTGCCGCGGGGCACCGCGCAGCCGCCGTCGCACCTCATGTGGGCCGGTCCGGTGCCGTGCGGCCGGCGGGTATGCCCCGCCAGGCGTCCCGGGGGCTGGCGTACCGGGGGAAACGGGCCAGCAGGCCACAGGCCCGGAACAGGAGGGTCGTGCCCGGTCGGACGTGGACGACGCGCACCCATCCGCCCCGCCGGCGACAGTCGTGCCACGCCGCGCACAGCGGATCCAGGACGCTGCCGTCCATGAAGGTCACGCCGCGCAGGTCGACTATGAGGAAGGGGGGCCCGCCGTCGCACCGGGCGGCCTCCAGGTCGTGCGCGAAGGCCGGCGCGGTCGTCACGTCCAGCTCACCGCCGGCCCGGACCACATGGCACTCGTCGAACAGATCGGGATACGGGCTCATTCGCGCCCATCTCCTCTGTCGGTGGAGTGGCTTTCGCCTTGCGCAGGGCCTCTGTTGCGCGGAACGGTGCTGCACGGAGAGGGCCGGGGTCACGGGCGGCCGTGCACCCAGCGTACTGCCGCGCACACGCGCGGCGGGGCGGCGGCCGGGCCCGGTTTTCCGCACCCTCTCGTCACCCCGCCCGTGCGGCTCCGCCGGCACGTTGGCTGAACCGGAGAAGTCTGGGTGGGCCCAGTCCCCAGGGGAACGCTGCTGAAACCCGCCTTGTACACCGAGTCCCCTACCGAAACAACCCTGCCGTCATCGGATGATGCGTCTGCGGGCACTACGGCGTCCGAGGCCCAGCTGCGCACCGGGTCGTTCCTCCGCCGACCGAACGGTCCGTTGAGCCTGTCCGAGGAGTACGCTGAAATCACCGAGGATATTTCGCGCACCGGCTTCCATGCTTGTGACGTTTTCGGCGATCGAATATGCCGGGCCGGTTACGGCCGGCCCGGGGCAGGGTTCGCGTCATGACTGCGACCATTTCCCTCCCGCCGACAGCCGAAGCGGAAGACCGTTCCTCCTCGTCCTCCGTCCGTCTGTCCCTGGCTCCCGTCGGTTCCGCACCGGCTCTGCTGGACGGCGCCTGGTGGCCCCGCTCCCGCGATCTGGTGGCGGAACTCCCCTCCCTGACCGACGTGCTGGATCCGCTGTGGGGGCGGATCACCCGGGTCACGGTGAATCCCACCCATTGGCCGGTCGTCCCGCGCAAGGTGCCCGTCGCCGGGCATGTGGTGAAGGTGGGCTGGTTCCTGGCCGAGCAGGACCCGCATGAACTGCTGTTGCTCTCCTACCGCACGGGCCGCTGGAACCTCCTCGTGGTCCCGCCGCAGACGACTCCCGTCTCGGCCGCCTGGTTGATGGCCGCCGCGAGCGACCCACTGGGCACGTCGACCGCGAGCCGGCTGATGGAGGAGGCGGCGCGCCTGCGGACGGTGTCCGAGACCGACCGTGCCGTCGAGGCGGTCTGGGTCTCCGAAGGAGGACATGCGGCCCGCGATCCGGTCGCACGTCCACGGATCCCGGCCGTGACCGCTGCGCCGCCGTATCGGCCGATGGGGAGGTGAGAGCCGTGGAGACGTTCGTGACGGTGCTCGTGATCCTCGCGATGATCGCTCTCGGGGTGTTCCTCATCCATCTGCTCGACGCACAGCACGGCGACCGCATCGCCGCCTTCCACTACGGCCGCTCCGGAACGCCTGTCGCGGGACCGGCCGCGTCGGCTCCGCGGAAGGCCCGCGGCGGGGTGGGGACGGGCAGCGCCGGCCGCCGCCGCGACCATCGCGACGGCGGACGCGGGCGGCTCCGGCCCCGGCGCCGCACCCGTGACGGAGCCGGGTGAGCCCGTCTCCGGCAGGCACTCCCCGCCCGTCACCGAACGGGCGAACCGAACGAACTGATGCGCACAGCCCGCAGCCCGGGACCCCGGCCGCCGCACCGCTCCTGACAGGCCGGGGTCTTTCCGTGTCCTGCTTCCCTCCGAGCCGACCAGGCTTCCGACAGCGCCGTCCGCGCCCCGGACGGTAACCCTTCAGGACACGATGCCCGCCGGGTGCGGACCTTCCGTCCGATCGCCAGGCACATCTCCGAACGGCCGATCCACCACCGCCCTCCCCGACTCGGGCCGCCGGACCGGCCGTTCACTCCTCACCACGTACATCCCTGCATCGGCGGTACGCCGCGACGGGCACCCCGAACCGAGGAGCCATGCCCCTACCCCAGCTGAAAGTCCACCGGCACGACCGCAGCCACCGCACCCTGATCACCCTCGCAGGAGAGATCGACACGGCCACCGCCCCGCTCGTACGCACCGCAGTGGCCGCATGCGTGCTCGACGGCGTCCGCTACGTCGACGTCGATCTCACGGCGGCCACCTTCTGCGACGCCGGCGGACTCAACGTCTTCCTCGCGGCACACCGGACGGCCACCGATGCCGGAACAGGCCTCCGACTGTACTGTCCGCCGCCGGTCATGGCCCGCATCATCGAGATCACCGGCTCCGGCTTCCTGCTCCACGAGCCGTTCGCCGTTCGACCATCACCCGGTCGGGTTCCCGCTGCCGCGGGCGGTGCGCCGTGACGGCCCCGCTCCGCCGCGAGCCGCCATGGAGCGAGGGATCGACTCCCGCCCACGCGGTACGTCTGCGCCGACTGAACCGCTGGCAGGCCGAGACCCTGCGGGAGGACCTCGCCGATCTGTACGTGGAGTCCTCCCGGGCGCAGGCAGGCCAGGAGTACCGGGGGCGGGAAGCGTTTCTGCGGCGGCTCACCGGCGACATCCGGCGGGC
This sequence comes from Streptomyces sp. NPDC001137, assembly GCF_040298885.1. Taxonomy (NCBI): domain Bacteria; kingdom Bacillati; phylum Actinomycetota; class Actinomycetes; order Kitasatosporales; family Streptomycetaceae; genus Streptomyces; species Streptomyces sp. NPDC001137. The sequence goes on along the minus strand of NZ_JBEPBA010000010.1, from coordinate 343,128 downwards.
CGGATTCGCCCTGCTGATCGCCGAGGACACGGCCTTCGCCGGGTGCGCGTACGGATTCCCCGTACCGCGCGAGGGAACATGGTGGAGGGGGTTCGACGGGCCCCTGCCGCAGAGCGTGGAACAGCTCACCGTGTCCGGACACGTCTTCGCGATCACCGAGATCGTGGTGCATCCCCATACGGACGACCAGGGCCTCGCCCGCCGACTCCAGCAACGTCTGCTCGCCGACCACCACGCCTCGCTCGGGGCGACCCTGGTCGACCAAGCCGACGCCCTGACATGCGACACCTTCCTGTCGTGGGGATGGCAGGACATCGGAGCGGTCCGTCGACCGTCGGATCCCACGGTCCTCCGGTCGCCGGCCCCTGTGCTGCTGCGGGCCCTGGTCCTTCCCCTCGGGCAGCGCAGTGCTGCCCACCCGGACGGCCTCGCCCACGAGAACCGCACCCAACGGCCGGACTGACAACCGACGAGCGGCCCGCCGTGCGTACAACTCATCGCCGACCAGCGTTGGTTGAGGATCACGCCTGCCTGCACTCGAACGACCGAGCGCGCAGCCGCAGGACACGGCTGCACCGCTGTTGACCGCGCTTCGCCGACAGGCTGGGCGCATGATTGCCTTCCACGAGGTCGGCCGGGTGACGGCCGCGACGCACATCATGCGCTTCGGTGAGAACTCCACCTACGAGCTCGGCATCACCCCGGACGACTACGACGCCCAGCTCGACGTCGACTTCAGCGCACTCGGCAAGCGCGTGGCGGTAGCCGCCTGACCGGGGAAGAACGCGGGCGCTCGTACGCCGTCGAGGGAAGGCAGGAGAGGGTCATAGCTGTGTGGCCGTGCGGATCAGCCCGGCGAGGGCGAGCGAGCGGCTGTGCGCGGGCCAGGCGATGTGGGTGACGACGGGGGGTGCGTCGGTCAGGGGGACGGCGGTGTGCTCGGCCCACAGCCAGGCGCGGGCGGAGTCGGGGAAGACGGCCACGGTGCGTCCGAGGGCGATCAGTTGGGCCAGCTGCGTCTGGTCGTGGATCTCGGGGCCCGGGCCGGGTGGGTACGTGCCGTGGCGGGGCCAGCGGGCGAGCGGAAGGTCGGGGATGTCGCTGACGTCGGCCAGGGACAGAGTCCTGCGCGCGGCGAGGGGGTGCCGGGCGGGCAGGATGGCGATCTGCTCCTCGGTCGTCAGTTCCTCGCTGTCGAACCCGGCGAGGGAGTTGAACGGTGCGTGCATGAGCGCCGCATCGGCGCGGGGCATCGGCAGTACCTCTAGGCGGGGACGCCGGGGTTGGCCCGGCGTCGGCGGAACACCTGGCGGTGGGCCGCGTCATGGGCGAGCAGGGCGACCTGGCCGAAGACGACGGCCAGGAAACCGGCGACGGTCAGCGTCCACCAACTGTCGCCGATGAGCGCGACGACGGCCCACCCACCGACGTAGAGCGTGGCCACCGCTGTGATCCGCACTGTGTAGTAGCCGGGACGGCGCCCCAGCAGGCCGGCATCAGCGATCTTTCTCGACAATCGGGCGAAGTCACTGCCGGATGTCCCCGAGGGCGGGGGGGGTGGACCGTGGTGTTGGTGGTCATGTCGTTGAAGCTCTCTCCGGAGGAGGCAGATGGTCAGGCGCCGCCTCGGGAGTTGCTGAGACCGGGCCACGTCAGGGACGCGCTTGCCCCGTTGCGGTGCACATCGCGTGACCGCGGAGCAAGGACGAGGTCTGCTTCGTCTGTCGGCGGCAGCGCAGGCCCTCTGTCTGCATGCGGGTTCCCTGCCGGACAGGTCTCACACCGTGGCAGGACAGGGCTGGCGGGGCGGTCCGCGCACTGTCAGGGAAGAACCGGGGACGGCCGGTGAAGGGAGGGGCTGCTGATCACTGAGGGGCACTCACCACGGTGACCGGCGAGGTCCGTCGCCAGGCCGCGGTTTCCGTGATGAGGACGGCGACGGTGACAGGGCCCGGGGCGTCAGTGGTGGCTGCCTCGGCCACCGCCTCCCGGACGGCGCGGGCGACTTGCAAGGGATGGTGTCCGGGGCCGACCGCGAGGTGAACCTCGATGTGTCGGCCGGGTGGATCATCATGGTCCTCCACCCTGACCGGGCGGCTGCCCAGCACGGCGGTGAGGCGGGCGACGCCCGGCACACCCGCTGCGACGGCCGCCAGCGCCCCGACGAGTCCCCGCATGGACCCTGTTCCGGTCACCGGAGGCGAGCTCCGCGCGGCTGCGGCTTCCGGCGTGGGCCTCATGGTCGTCGCCGCGGTCCGAGACGTCACGCCGGCCTCCGGGAGCTCACGGAGATCCGTTACGCGCATGTCAACCGTCACCGTGGCCAGCCCGAGCCGTTCGGTGGCCGCGCCCAGCAGCGTGCTCCTCAATTCGTCGGCGGTCTCCGGCAGCGGCCGCACGAGGGATGCGGTGAAGGCGGCCTCGATGGTGAGCGGGCCAGGCGGTAGCGCACTGGCCGGCGGACGGACGGCCGGCTCGGACACGGGTTGGAGCGGCGCCGACCCGATGCGCAGGGACTCCAGCCGGACGCCGGGGACCTCGGCGGCGGTGCGCCCGAGGGCCTGGACGGCCGCTTGCTCGGTGATCCACGTCCCGTCGCGGGGCCCGCCGAGCGGGAGCAGCCGGCCCAGGCCAAGCCGGCTTCTCACTGCCTGCGTCCACGCCTCGGTCATTGGCCTCTCACCCTCCTTCCACGGCCGCGGTTCTTGTCACGCGGCGCGCTGCCCGAGTGTCCGCGAGAGCTCGGGGCAGGGGCCTCAGGCCACTCGTCGGACCACCCCGTCTCACTCTCTAAAGACAGGAAAAAGGTACTAAAAAGACTATAATCATAGTAATTGGTGCTCTGTGTCTCGTGAGGGAGGAATATCCCGATGACTGAGAACACCGGCGTAAAGCTCGGCGGTGCGCCCGGTTCTCGCGGCCGGACGACCATCGCCGATGTGGTGGTGGAGAAGATCGCCGGAATGGCGGCACGGGACGTACGCGGCGTCTATGCCCTGGGCAGCGGATTCGCCCGCTCTATGGGATCCATGCGGGAGCGGATGCCCGGCGCCGGCAGCGGCAAATCGGTCGCGCGCGGGGTCAGTGTCGAGGTCGGCGAGCTGCAGGCGGCCATCGATCTGGAGCTCGTCGTCGAATATGGCGTCGCGATCACGGACGTGGCCGCTGCGGTGCGGGAAGACGTGATCTCCGCGGTGGAGCGGATGGCGGGTCGGGAAGTCGTGGAAGTCAACATCACGGTCAGCGACGTGAAACTGCCCGACGAGGAGGACGAAGGGGAGGAACGGCAGCGGATCCAGTAGCCGGGGCGGCAGCCCGCGTGTGTGAAGGAGCGCGAAATGAGCAGGGCCGTGGTGGGCTTGATGGCCGGAATGGCGCTGGGTTTCGCCGCGTATTTCGGTGACTTCTGGGCTTTCCTGCTGGTGCTCGTGCTGGGCCTCGTCGGTCTCGTCATCGGGCGGTTCACGGAGGGTGATCTCGAACCGGGCGACTTCGTCCGCCGCCGGGACCGGCAGGATCGGATCCGCGACGACCGGCGACAGGCTCGGGGAGACTGGCGGCGGTGAGCGGGGAAGCCGATGAGCGTCCGGGCGTCCCCCGCAGGGAGCGCGGGGCGACTGCCGTCACCGACCGGGTCGTCGCGAAGATCGCGGCCCGGGTGGCGCGCGAGGCGCTGAGCCGGTTCGCCGAGTCGTCCGGCTACGTACCACCCGGCCGCCGGACGCCACACGTGAGCACATCCGTACGGCGGGCGCCGGAACGGACCGGCGCAGGACGGGACGCCGAGTCCGCCGCCGGACGGCGGGCGGTGCTGGGCGAGGCACGGCTGCACATCACCGTCGAGCTCGGCTATCCCTCCGACGTCGGGGCGCAGTGCGCCGCGGTGCGCCGGGAGGTCACCGAGCGGATCAGTGCACTGGCCGGCATGGAGGTGTCCGACCTCGCGGTATCGGTCGGGCGACTGCACTCGGCGCATACGCGGCACACGGACCGGGAGAGGGTGAGATGAGCGCGAACACCTCGCGGCAGCCGACCGGTGACAGCGACCTCTCCTCCGGTCCGGGACAGGCGGCTCCGTCCGCCGACGGCACCCCGGGGGCGGCCGAGGGCGCTACGAAGGTGATCGACGGATCAGACCGGTCGGCGCACCGTTTCTGGTCGTCGCGGCGGATTCCCGCGGCCTTGGCAGCCCTGCTGTCCGCCGCGGCCGTCGGATTTCTCCTGTACGACGTCATCGCGGTGCGGGCAGGCCGGAATGCGATGCGCTGGCGGCGGCGGCTCGCCGAGGAACTGGCCACACGGCCCCTGGACGACGTCTGGATGATCGTCGGGGCCGCGGTCGCGATGGCCCTCGGCCTGTGGCTCTTCCTGCTGGCGGTGACGCCGGGACTGCGCAGGTTGCTGCCCATGCGGCGGCCCACCGGTATCCCTGGGACAGAGGACGTCCGAGCCGGGCTCGACCGCCGCGCGGCCGCTCTGGTTCTGCGCGACCGGGCCATGCAGGTGCCCGGTGTCCAGTCGGCACAGGTCGTTGTCGGCCGCCGGAAGGTCAAAGCCCGGGCGCGGGCACATTTCCGCGATCTTGAGGAGGTCCGCGCGGACCTGGACGCCGAGCTGGGCGAGGCCGTGGCGTCCTTGGGCCTGGCCCGGCAACCCACACTGGCCGTGCGCGTCCGGCGCCCCAAGAAGGGCTGAGGTGATCCGATGCTCAAGACGGTGAACCGGGTGCTGCTCGCACTGCTCGGCCTCGGACTGTTCGCCCTGGGCGGCGGCGTGCTGCTGGGCGCCCTGGACCTGCCACGCCACTGGGATTTCGACGTGCCGGGCTGGTGGCCCTTCCGTGGGCCGGACGATGTGGTGCTGGGCACCTGGGGACGCACCCGGTGGCGGGAAGAGGACTGGTGGTGGCCGACAGTCATCGCGGTGCTCGTCGTGCTGCTGGCCCTGCTGCTGTGGTGGCTCCTCGCGCAACGTAGACACCGCCTGGACCAGGTCCTCGTCGACAGCGAAGAGGGCGCGCCGGCCCGACTCAACGGCCGCGCGCTGGAGAGGGTCATCGAGGCAGAGGCACAAGCCCTGGACGGGGTCTCGCGGGCTCATGTCCGGCTGACGGGTCGACGTACCGCTCCGACCGCACGCGTGCGGCTGCTGTTGGAGCCACACGCCGATCCAGCGCCGACTCTCGGGCGACTGAGCCGGGAAACACTCGCACACGCACGAGACTCGGCCGGCCTGGACCGCCTTCCCTCGAAGGTACGACTCCGGGAAGCCCGCCACCGCGCCGAACGCACCGCCTAGAGTCCCCTGGGCCGGTACCGGCTGCGAGGCGCCCAGGATTCCTGGAACCCGAGCGTTCTGGCACGCGGAGGATCAACTCGACAGCACGCTGCCTGGCGCACTCGTTTCGCCGGCGGGGTGCGCGAAGACACCGGCCCTTGGCGGCCTTGTGCGCCGGGGCCGTCACGTACCACTTCTCGGCCGACGCGACATCGAGCACAGGCACAGCGTGTCGTGTCGTGCCGTACCGAGAGACCACGCAGATCCCGCGCGGTTCCTTTCCAGGAGGCATCCCGTCATGCTCCTCTTCCTGACCCTGCTCATCGGCGGAATCGCTCTGGTCGCCACAGGCGCGGCCGTCGACGGGATGCCCTACCTGATGTCCATCGGCGTACTGCTTCTGATCGTCGATCTGCTCTACCTGGCGATCCGCTCCATCCGGCGTTCCACCCGGCGCCCGGCCCGCTGACCGGCTCCCGAATGCCCAGGACAGTCCGGGCCTGACAGCACGACAGCCAGGCGCAACCGAGCAGCGGCCTTTCCGTCATGGGTCCAAGTGCCGTGCAGGGCACCGGGTATGAGCGCGCCGTTACCCTTCGACATTGTCCACATCCTGAGATGGGGCGGTTCCGGGCCGTCTGTCGCACTGGGGCAGGACTATCGTGCCGTACAGGCGTCCCAGACCCCGGCGGCTTGTCGTCTCACGACACAGACGGCTGCGTGGAGCGGACCTCTCGTCCGTCACCCGACGCATCCCCGGAGAGAACCGGGCGGACCCCATGTCCTGTCGCACAGGCCCTCGGACCGCCGTCGTTCCACCTCCGCCGAACGTACGCCCCTGCCGACAGCGCGCCAAGGGGGGCCGGGACCTGGCGTCCTTTCCTCGCTGCCGGATGGTCTTTGGAACCGAGGCGTCATGCCCCTTCCCCAGCTCAGCATCTACCGTCATGACCGACGGGACCGGGCGCTGGTCACCCTGGCTGGTGAGATCGACCTGGAATCGGCGCCGCTGGTGTGCGCGGCACTGGCGCGGTGCTTGAGCGACGGCATCCGCATCGTGGATGTCGACCTCACCCCTGTGACCTTCTGCGACTGCAGTGGCCTCAATGTCTTCCTCTGCGCCGGGCAGCGGACGAGGGAGGCCGGCGGGATCCTGCGACTGCACAACCCGCCGCAGTCACTGGGGCGGATCCTCGACCTCACCGGCGCGGGGTTCCTGCTTCTGGGCCTTCCCCCCGGGCATCTGCCACCGGCTCCCGGGGACGTCCCTGCCCCGGTCGCTCCAGCCCCGCCGGACCGGAGTGTTCCGTTGGTGGCGGACCTCTCGGGCGATGTGCGGTGATGGACCTGCCCAGGCAGGGGCAGTCGCACGAGCCGCATGCAGGCGAGTCGTCCACCATGGGCGCGGTGCGGTTGCGCCGCGTGAACCGCTGGCTGGCGCAGGACCTGGGCGGGGAGCTGGCGGATCTGTACGTCGACTCCCGAGAGACGTCCGTCGCTGAGGCGTACCGCAGCCGCAGCCGGCAGGACTTCCTGAACCGTCTCACCGGCGACATCCGGCGGCCGGGGTTCGCCATGGTGATCGCGGAGACGGACCACCTGATGGGGTGTGTCCACGGGTTCCCGGTGGCCAGTGACGGCTTCTGGTGGCGCGGGTTCGACGGAGCGCTGCCGCGGAGCATCGAGCAACTCACCGTGGCCATCGCCTTCTTCGGACTCGACGGCTCCGGCGGTACCGGTGGGACCACCACGGGACCGGTCCACGCCACCGGTTCCGGCAAGTGCCTTGACGTGCCCGGCCTTTCGCAGACCAACGGCACCCGGACACAGATCTGGGACTGCAACGGCGGCACCAACCAGCAAATCAGTCCCTGTCGGTCGGCCGTGGCAGCCACCAGGAGCCTGCTTCGGGGGCCTCTCGGGCACCGCTTCACAGATGGGCTGCCGCCGTCGGGCGGAGGGTGACGCCATCCAGGTCGGCGGCCACAGTCGTTCGTGTACGGCCGAGACCGTCCCCCGCCAATCGGAGGGGGTCGGTCGGCCGACTGGCGGGGCACCTCCCGAAGCCCGGCGGATGGTCGACCGCCCACCGCCTCGGCAGGGTTGTCCCGGTGACCGAGATCGAAAGCGCCGAGAAGACGCCTCCCCGGCCCTTACCCTCAGCCGGGTCCGACACGGCGACGGAACGCCCCGCGCCGTTGGCGCGGCTGGTCGGGGTGGACCTCGCCCGTGCACTGGCCGTGTTCGGGATGTTCGCCGTGCACGTCGGCCCCGCACCCACGCCGGGCGGCGGCGTCGGCGACTGGTTCCTGGAGCTCGCGAGCGGCCGGGCGTCGGCGCTGTTCGCCACGCTCGCCGGCTTCTCGCTGATGCTGATCGGGGGCCGCTTCGAGCCGAAGACCGGACTGGCCGGCCGGCAGGCGAGGGCACGGATCGTGATCCGGGCCGTGATCCTGCTGGCGCTGGGCAGCGCGCTGGCGATGACCAACTTCGGCGGCGCCGGGATCCTCAACTTCTACGCGGTGTACTTCCTGCTGGCCCTGCCCCTGCTGCGGCTGCGGGCCAGGACGCTCGCGATCACCGCGGTCACGCTCGCGGTCGTCACGCCGCAGCTGGCGTACGTGATCCGGGCCCTGCTCACCGAGTCGATGGTGCACAGCATCGACGCGTACGACCCGATCGCGCGACTCTGCGGCGTAGGCGTGCTCGATCTCCTGCTCACCGGCCTCTACCCGGCGATCACCTGGATGACGTTCGTGGTCACCGGCATGACGTTGGGCCGGCTGGACCTGAGCTCCCGTGCTGTGCAGCGGCGGCTGGCCGTGGTGGGTCCGGCGATGATCGCGTTCGGATACGGCGTCTCATGGCTGGTGCTCCGGGTGACCGGCGGCGCTCAGAAGCTCACGGCCGGGATGGCCGCCATGAAGGACCCCGCCGCCATGAAGGATCCCGGCATGGCATCGGGCTCCTTCGACTCGCCGGTCGGTGGTGGGCTGGGTGGCCCCGACGCATGGGGGCTCCTGGCAGCCGAGCCGCACACCGGTTCCACGTTCGACCTCATCGGCAGCCTGGGGATCGCGATCACCGTGCTGCTGTGTGTGACGGTGGCGATGGCCCGGCTGCCGTGGCTGCGCCGGCTCGCAGCGCCGGTCATCGCCGTCGGCACCATGTCCCTGACTCTCTACGTGGGTCACATCCTGGTGATCCTCGCCCTGCCCGGTGAAGCGGCCACCCCGCCGCATTCCGCCTCCGCCGCGCTGCTGCTCTGCTTCATCGTGGGGGCCACCGTGTTCGCGGCGGTCTGGTCCCGCCTCTTCCGCCGCGGACCGCTGGAGTACCTGCTCAACGGCGCCACCGAACTGGCGAATCGCGTCCGATGAGCCTCGGGCGGGCACCCCGGGAAGTCCGAGCGTGAGGTGGCCTCCGGCGTGCGGGCGCCGGAAGCCGTAGCCTCGCGGCTCCCGCGCAGGCCTCCGCCTCTCACCTGCCGTTCCGCCTCAACCCTGACTCCAAGGACTTCGCCATGGCTGCCCTCCCCACTGCCCGGAGCGCCGCCTCCCGTGGCCTCCGCCGGGAATCGCACCACAGCGCCGACCGGCCGGAAGTTCCGGCGCGCTGGGAACGTCCGGCGCTGGCCGCGGTGCTGGGCGTCGCCGCGCTGCTGTACGCCTGGGGCATGGGGCACGCCGCGATCCACCCTTACTACGGCGCGGCGATACGGTCGATGGCCACCAGTCGGCGGGCCTTCTTCTTCGGCGGTCTCGACACCAGCGCTTCGATCACCCTCGACAAGGTGCCGGGCGCCTTCTGGCCCGATGCCGTCTCCGTATGGACCTTCGGGCCGCACACGTGGGCGGCCGCGCTGCCCCATGTGATCGAGGGCGTGCTCACCGTATGGCTGCTGCACCGGATCGTACGGGCATGGGCCGGGCCCCTCGCCGCACTGATCGCCGCGCTGACGCTCACCTTCACTCCGGTCACCGTGGCACTGAACAGGGCCACCATCCCGGACACCGCACTCACGCTGCTGCTGGTGGCGGCCGCCGGAGCTCTGCAGAAGGCGGTACGGACCGGGCGGCTGCTCCCGCTGATCGCGTGTGGCGTCTGGGTCGGGCTGGCCTTCCAGACGAAGATGCTGCAAGCCTGGCTCGTCCTGCCGGTATTCGCCGTGGTCCATCAACTCACCGCGCCCAACTCGCCGTTGCAGAGGGTTCTGCGCCTGCTGCTCGGCGGTGCGGTCACGCTGGCCGTCTCCTGCTCGTGGGCTCTGATCGCGTGGATGACTCCCGCGGGCGGCCGCCCGTACATCGACGCCACCTCGAACAACAACCCCTTCAGCCTGGTCTTCGGCTACAACGGCCTGAGCCGTTTCAGCGACGACGCCACCGCGTTCGGCGCCGTTCCGGCCACCGCCGCCGGCCGTACGACCGGGAACACCGGCTGGGGGATGCTCGTCAACCACACCGTCGGCCCGCAGATCGCCTGGTTCCTGCCGCTCGCCGTGCTCGCCGTCGCAACGGCCCTCATCCGGCGCGCCCGTGAGCCGCGGACCGACCCGCCGCGTGCGGGCTTCCTCCTCTGGGGCGGCTGGCTCGCCGTCCATGCCGTGGTGTTCAGCGTCTCCAACGGCAATCACGTCTACTACACGGCCGTGCTCGCCCCGGCGATCGCCGCGCTTGCCGGAGGCGGACTCGCGCTCTTCTGGTCCGCTTACGAGGCGGGCGGCCGGCGACGGTTGTGGCTGCCGTCGGCGATCGTGCTGACGGTGGCCTGGGCGCTCGTACTCGACGGGCCGACCTGGTTCGTCTCCCGCTTGCTGGTGTTCGCCATGATCTTCGCGGTGTGCGGGACGGTCGGCCTGTGGTCCGGCGGGTCACGCGCCTCCCGGAGGCTGGTCCAAGGCTCTCTGGCCGCCGGAATCGCGGCCACTCTGCTCGTACCCGCCGGCTGGGCCGTCTCGTCCCTCGATCCGCGCTACGCGGGCGCCTCCACGTCCCCGACGGCCGGTCCGGTCGGCGAGTTCTACGCCAGGGCTCTCCATGACCCGTCCGCTCTCCGCCGGGCCGAGCTCGACCGGCCCAGCGCCCGCGACACCGCCCTGCTGGACTACCTCATCGCGCACCGCAGGGGCGAGAAGTACCTGCTCGCGACCCAGGCCGCCTACCCCGCGGAACGTCTGCTGCGCGCTCAGTCCCAACCCGTGCTCGTCATGGGCGGGTTCACCGGGAAGACCCCCTTCCCCAGCGCCCCGCAGCTCGGCAACCTGATCGCCAGCCACCAACTCCGCTACGTGCTGCTCACCCACCTGCGACCCACCACCCCCGCCACGACGTGGGTGAAGTCCCACTGCGAGCGCATCCGCTCCGGGGCCTACGGCTGGCGCACCAGGGGCAGCTTCGGCCTCTACGACTGCCGCACCCCCGCCGATCGGCGGGGGTGAAACAGCCGACTGCGGGATGGCGGAGGAAGAAGAAATGCAAAATAATCCTTGCGGGTAATTGCCGTCCCGTTCGCGGGTTGGTCCATTGCAATTGTTCGCATTTCGTGAAGCCTAAATTCACCATGGTCACAGGTATGCAAACCAGCAGGTCATGGTGGCTGTTGCATTCTTTCGGTGAGTATCGTCACACCTCTCCGACAAACCGGCGAAGCATTCCCGTCGTCAGACAGGTCGAGAACTTCTTTCCTGGAAAGGATTCTTCTTGACCACCACCCGATCCCCGATATCCACATTGCGCTCCGCTCGGCGTCGGGCGGACATGGCTGTGTTAGGAGGTGTACGGCCGCCACTGGCGGCCCTGCCGGTTCTGCTGGCGCTCGTCGCCGGCCTGACGGTGTTCGCGGTCGGGAGCGATGTTGAACGGGGCGTCCCCGAGGCCGTTCTCAGCTCCCAGCAGCACATCGCCGAGGACGGGGCGATCGCGCTGCAGGGATCCGTCGACCAGAGCGTCACCGATCTGCGGACAGCGGCCGCGGACTTCGCGGGCTCCGAGTCCGTACCGGCGGACGGAGTGCTGAGCCGCATCGACCGGACCTACCCCAAGTGGCGCGGTACCGCCGTCGTCGACCAGTCCACCGGTCGGCTGCTCGCCTCGCAGGGCGAGGCCGTACCGCTCGGGAAGGTGAACCTTCGTGGACTGCCGGCGAACCCACCACCGAGACTGGTGCGGGACGACTCGGGCGTCACCCGGCTGCTGGCCTTTGCGACGCTGTCGCAGGGTGGCAGGCAGGAGTTGCTCGTCGCCTCCCAGAGCCTGAAGCTGCCGGGCATCTCCGTCGGCAAGAAGCACACGCTGGGCGTCGTGGACCGTGACGGGGCCACTCTCACCTCGGCCGGGCCGGGATCCGGCACCGACCGGGCCAAGGCGCTGGCCGGCACCGCAGCCCGCCAGGCGCAGAGCAAGGGACCGTCGGACACCGCCGCCGGCGGCTTCGATGGTCCGAGCGGCAGTCTCGTCGGGGCGGCGGACGGCAACACCCGTACCGCCGTCGGGTACGCCGGAGTGGCCCGGGGGCTTGCCGCGAAAGAGAGTCCGAGCAGCGCACTCGGACTGACGGTCGTCACGACGGTGCAAACCGAGCGCCATGGGGCCGGGACCGGTGACCTTCGTCTCGCCCTCCTCGCCGCAGCCGTGCTCCTGGCCCTCGCGGCCGGGGTCACCGCCGCCCTCCACCTGGTGGTGCAGCGGCCTCTGCTGCGGTTGCGTCGCGAAGCGCAGAGGCTCGGCTCGGGTGACCTCACTGCTCCCGTCCACATGCCCCACTTCGGGGAACCTGCCCGGGTCGGCGCCGCGCTGGAGGCACTGCGCGGGCAACTCCGGGGCAGCGGCGGGCCGTCGCAGGAGACGGCCGCGCAGTCACCGGCCGAGATGCGTGTGCTGCGCGGGACGGACAGGGGACGGCGTCGGCTCGGGCTGCGCACCGTCCTCGTGGTGTGCGCGTTCGCCCTGCTGGCCTGGCCCGCGTCGATGCTGCTGACGCTCGGCAGCACCCTGCCGCGCCCGGCCGCCGTCGTACCGCGGCTGATCTCCGACGACCAGCGGCAACGCACCGAGACGACGGCTGATCGCGTGCGCAGGGGGATCAACGACGGATACGCGGATCTCACCCGTCTCGCCACCGTGATCGACGCTTCCCGGTCGCAGGACGCGGGCAAGGTCCTCGACAGATCCATGGAGCAGCACGGCCGGTATCGGTCCCTGTACGTCGTCGACGGCGCCGGCAGGATCCTCCTCCGGGCCGGCGACGAACCCCGTACCCCGAAGAAGGTCCGCATCAGGCCCGGGGTCAGACAGACGAACACCTCCGGCACGGAACCGGTGCTCGCCGCCGTGGCCGCCCAGCCGGTCAAGGGCGCGCCGGCGAGGTCCGGACGCCACTATGTCGTGGGTGAGTTCAAGGTCCAGTACCTGACCGGCATCCTCAACCGCCCCGGTCTCGGCTCGGTATGGCTGGTGGACTCCGCGGATCGCGTCATCGCGTCCAACAAGGGGTTCGTGGCCTTCGGGCGGGTCTCCGACGGCCGGCTGCGAGCCCAGATGAAGGCCGTCCGCACGACCAAGGGCTCCGCCGAGCTGCTGCTCGGCTGGAGGGATCCGGCGGTCGCCGCGGTGGCGCCGTTCAACGACAGGCTGGGCGTCGCGAGCGCACTCGGCTGGAAGGTCGCCTCGATCAGACCGGTGTTCTGGATCGGTCTGCCCGAGTACGAGGCACAGCGGCGGATCATGCTCGTCGGTCTGCTGGGGGTGACCACGGGCGCCCTCTGCCTCGGCTGGCTGTACCTCGTCGTCGTACGTCCGCTGCGTGAAGTCGCCCAGGGCGCCGAGGCGTTGGCAGCCGGGGACCGCAGAACGGTGCTCTACCCGCGCTACCACGACGAGGTGGGATCCGTCGCCCGCAGCCTCGAACTGATCAGACAGCGACTCCTCCGCACCGACGCACCGCCCGCGCCCGGTTCCCCGGACGGGGCGTCCGCTTCCTCCACTTCCCCGTCAGGCCCCGGTCCCAGGAGCTGACCTGCCATGCTCTTCCTGTACTGCGTCCTCGCGGCGTGCTGCGCCGGCCTGCTCCTCGCAGGCATCGTCGAACAGCGCCGCCATGACGCGAATCTCGCCGCCATACCCACCCGAGTGCTGGTCAACGGCATTCGCGGCAAGTCCTCCATCACCCGGCTGTGCGCGGGCGCGCTGCGCGGCAGCGGCCTGGTGACCGTCGCCAAGACCACGGGCACCGCGGCCCGGTTCATCCACCCCGATGCCACCGAGGAGCCGGTCTACCGCAAGTTCGGCATCGCCAACATCGTGGAGCAGATCGGCATCGTCCGGCGGGCCGCCGGCTACCGACCCGATGTCCTGGTCATGGAGTGCATGGCCGTCATGCCCGCACTCCAGGAGATCAACCAGACCAAGCTGATCCGCTCCACCATCGGCGTGCTCTGCAACGTCCGCGAGGACCACCTCGCCGAGATGGGCCCGACGCTGGACGACGTGGCCCGTTCCCTGTGTCGCTCGATGCCGGAGGGCGGCGTCTGTGTCACCTCCGAGAAGGAGCGCTTCCACATCCTCCAGGAGGAGGCCGACGCCCGGAACTGCAAGCTGGTCCACGCCGACCCGGAAACCGTCACCGACGAGGAACTGCGCGGCTTCAGCTGGTTCACCTTCAAGGAGAACGTCGCCATCGCCATCGCGGTCGCCGAACTGCTCGGCGTCGACCGGGAGACCGCGCTGAAGGGAATGCACGAGGCGCCGCCGGACCCGGGTGTGCTGTCCGTCGAGCGGTACCGCACCCCTGACGGAAAGCGCCTGCGATTCGCGAACGTCTTCGCCGCCAACGACCCCGAGTCGACGCTGATGAACATCAAGCAGCTGCTCGAACTGGGCGCGATCCACCGTCCGTTGCACGTCGTCATCAACTGCCGTCCCGACCGTGTGGAGCGCAACGGTCAGATGGGCGCGCTCATCCCCCGGCTCGACCCGGAGACGGTGTTCCTCATCGGCCACCCCACCAAGTCGGCCGCCGACGCCATACCCGCCCACTGGACCGGGAACGTCGTCGATCTCGGCGGCGACCGCCGCGACCCCGACCGGCTCACCACGGATCTGCTGGCTCACCTGGGGCCGGACTCCTCGCTCGTCGCCATCGGCAACATCCACGGCCAGGGCGAACTCTTCCTGGAGCGGCTCGCGGCACTCGCGCCCGACCACCCCGACTGGGCTGACCCGAGCGACGCCCACACATCACTCGTCGCCCCCCACCACTCCTCCCATGGAGCGTCCCGTTGATCCCCGCAGTAGTCACCCCGCAGATCGCCGCGATCGGCATCGCACTCGGTCTGGTGTTCTCCCTCCTGTGCTACCTGACCACGAACCTCTCACCGGGCGGCATGATCACCCCCGGCTGGCTCGCCCTCACCCTCGTCGACGATCTGCGGCGCGCCGCCATGGTCGGGGCCGCGGCAGGCCTGACCTACCTGCTGACCAAGCTGCTGCAGCGCTTCGTCATCCTCTACGGCAAGCGACTGTTCGCCGCCGTCGTGCTCACCGGTGTCCTGCTCCAGGCCGGGCTCTCCCTGTTGCTCCAACAGCAGTTCCCGCTGCTGTTCGCCCATCAGGCCCTCGGGTTCATCGTCCCCGGTCTCATCGCCTACCAGCTGGAGAGGCAGCCAAAGACGGCGACGGTCCTCTCCACCGGCGCGGTCACCTTCGCCACCTACGTGATCTTGGTGTCCGGGCTGCTGCTGGGCGCCCTGCCCACGAAATGAGCCGCCCCCGCACCGACCTGCGGCGCCATCTCCCCTTTCCTCCCATCGGAGTTGACCAGTGAAACGCCTCCTGCCCAGAATCCGTAGATTCTCCCTGACCAGGAACGCGGTCCTGTTCCTGGTGACAGCCGTCCTGCTACCGGCGAGCTGCGGGCTGACCCTGCAGCTCAGGCACCGTACCGACAGCCCGGCGGCATCGCCGGCACCACCGGCATCCTGGGCATCCCGGATGTCACGGGCATCACTGGGCTCCGGGATCCGGGTCAGGAGTGGCCCGCTGCACTTCGAGCGGATCGGCAACCCCGCCCGCACGGTCGCCCGCGACCGGCACGGCACCGTCATCGCCACGTTCACCGACGGCGCCCGTACAGCCGTACTGACAGGGCCCAGCCGGACGTTCGCGGAGCCGCGTACGACGGATGCCAAGGTCGTCACCAAGAGCTGGGTGCGGCTGCTGCCCAAGGCATGGGCCCGTGGCGCGGAGCGGAGCGGCTGGTTCAGGACCTGGCTCAGGTCCCGGCTCGGCAGCCGCGACCCCGACATCCTCGCCACGGCCTTCGACTACGTCGCCGGTGCCCCGGTCCGGACGACGGCAGCGGGAGTCAAATACAGCGGTGCCGCCCGCTACACACCGGGCACCGCCGGCGACTCCAAGCGTGCCGGGCAAGGGAAGCCGAAGGAGCGCACGGGTTCGGACTTCTACGACTACCTGGGCATCCCCTGGGCCTTCCCCGACACGGTCACCCGCCGCCCCGAGAAGGACCGCGCGCGCTCCGTCGACAGCTCCGGCTATGTCCGGCTGGTGTACGGATACCGTTCTGGGTTCCCGCTGAACAGCAGGGACAGCGCGGCGGGCAGCGGGCTGCAGCGGACCCCCGACGCGATCGCCCACGGGCGGCCCGGCGTGCCCGTGATCCCTCTCACCGACCGCCGCCCCGCTGTCATCCAGCAGCTCCAGCCCGGCGACCTGGTCTTCTTCAGAACACGGGAGCTGCCCGGCGGACGGATCGGCCACATCGGTGTCTACCTCGGCCTGGACACCGCCGACCACCCGCGCTTCATCTCCAGCCGGAAGAACGCGGGGGGCCCCACCATGGGTGACAAGGGCGGCACCTCACGGCTCGACGGTGACGGCTACTACGCCCAGGGGCTGCGCGGGGCCCGGCGCCTCTGACGGCGCTCCGCCCGGGCCGGCGCCGGCCTGTCGGCGGGGCGGATCCCGCTGATCGGCGGAGTGACCTGCGGTGAACGGCGCGCTGGGATGAGAAGGGCGTCGGTTCCGAGTTCTGAAGCGGATTCACATGATCTTTGTCCTGATTGTGATCACCACGGTGGTGGTCGGGTGGTCGCTGGTCGCCGGTCGGCTGGAGCACCGGCATGTGCGGGCTCCTCTGGTGCTGGTGCTCGCGGGCGTGGTCACGGGGGTGTTCACCCACAGCCATATCGCCGTCACCCTGAACTCCGAGGTCGCCCAGCATGTGGCCGAGGTCATCCTGGCCGTCCTGCTGTTCGTCGACGCCACCGAGCTGCCGGGCGGGCGACTGTTCGGCAACGATCTCGGCTCCGCCGCGCGGGCCCTGCTGGTCGCCCTGCCGCTGAGCCTGATCACGATGGTCCTGCTGGGAACGCTGCTGCTGCCCGGACTGCCGGTCGCGCTGCTGCTGCTCATCGCGTGCATCGTCGTCCCGACCGACTTCGCCCCCGCCGAGACGCTGGTCCGCGACCGGCGTATCCCGGCGAGGGTGCGCAGCGTGCTCAACGTGGAGAGCGGCTACAACGACGGCATCGTCTCGCCCCTCTTCCTGTTCGCACTGATCCTCGTCGGCACCAACTCCGTCACCCGCACGCCCGTGCAGGCCCTCGGCACGGCCGTGCCGTTCGCACTGAAGGCCCTCGTGGCCGGTTTTGCGGTGGGGGCGCAGGTGGCGTGGCTGATCAATCTGGCCGACCGCGCGGAGTGGATGACCGAGCAGTCCCGGCGGATCGTCGTGCTGGTCACACCGCTGCTCGCCTACACCGTCACCACGGCGATGGACGGCAATGGCTTCGTGGCCTCGTTCGTATGCGGGATCGCCTTCCGCTACGTCAGGCAGGCGCCGGTCCGCCGACGGGGCGCTTCGGCTCCCCACGTCTCGGACTTCCAGCTCATCGAGGACACCAACTCGATGATGACGATGTGCATGTGGTTCTTCTTCGGTAACGCCGTGGTGCTCGCCATGAGCGAGGGCGTCCACTGGCCCACCGTCCTGCTCTGCGCCGCCGCGCTCACCGTCGTGCGCATCCTTCCGATCATGCTCGCCTTCCTCGGCTCGGCGTTCACCTGGCGAGAACGGCTCATGGTCGGCGCGCTCGGACCACGCGGCACCACCTCCATCGTGTTCGGCCTGCTCGCGTTCAACGCTCTGCCGGACGGGCGGTACGCCGACACCGCCCTGTACGCCATGACCCTGACGGTGCTCGGCAGCGTTCTGCTCCACGGCGGCGGCTCGGTGGTCATCGCCCGGTCCCTGACCGGCCCGCCCCCGTCGGCTGCCGGCGGCCCCGGCTCCCCGGGGATCGACAAGCCTGACGCACCGGTCGGCACCATGCCGAGTTGATGTGCCGCTCCTACCGCAGGCCGGTCTTCTCCAGCCACTCGGCGGGGGTGGACCCGACAGTCGCCGGATGGGCGGAGATCGGCTGGGCGTCCAGGCTGGAGGCATGACACAGCGCGTTCGTGACAAGGAGTCCGAGACCACCCTCGGGACGTCGGCCGGTATCGACGTGCCGGGCCCTGACGTCCCTTCTGGCAGGGGCGGGTTGCTGGAACTTCTCGGCCTGACGCTGGGGGCGGGCGCGGGCGTCCTGTTCGTCGTCCGTCCTGAGTTCTACGAGGCAGGGGTGCACATCTTCGCCACGCGGGTGGCGTCACTGGTCCACTGAGCCGGCGATCGCAGATCTCTCCGGTGCGGGCGTCTCCGCCGTCACCTCGGGAGGCGGTGCCGTCCTTGATCTCGATGAAGCCGCGGGCCTGGCTCCGGCTCCGCCGCCCCTGCCCCCTCCTTCGCAGGTTTTGGCTGGTGCCGTTGCCCTCGGCCGCTGACGCGGTGCGTGGCCTACCACCTAGGGAAGGAACTCTGTGAACACCGCATCCGCCCCGGAGGCGACGGGTGCCGAGTCCCTGCGCACCAGCGAGACGCTCAAGGCGCTGTACGGCTATGTCCGCCCGCACCGGTGCGCCGTCGTACTCGGTCTGCTGCTGGCGCTGGCAGGGGCCGCCGGCGGACTGCTCCAGCCCCTGGCCACGAAGACACTGGTCGACCGGCTCTCGTCCGGTGGCACGATCGGCACCGTCCTGCTGGCCCTTACCGTTCTGGTCCTGCTGAGCATGGTGGCCGAGGCGTTCGGTGCCTATGTGCTGGAACGGACGGCGGAGTCGGTGGTGCTCGCCGCCCGCCGCAGCCTCGTCGGGCGGTTGCTGCGGCTGCGCCTCGCGGAGGTGGACCGGATGCAGCCGGGCGATCTGATGTCGCGGGTGACCTCCGACACCACGCTGTTGCGGGCGGTCAGCACCCAGGCGGTGGTCTCAGCGGCGACGGGGGCGGTGACACTGGTCGCGGCGGTCGTGGTGATGGCGTTCCTCGATGCCGTCCTGCTGGGCGTCACGCTCGGCGTGGTCGCGGTCGTCGGTGTGGGTGCCGTGCTGGTGATGCCGAAGATCGGGCAGGCAGCCGAGCGTGCGCAGGCGGCTGTCGGGGAGATGTCCACGGGCCTGGAGCGGGTCTTCGGCGCGTTCCGTACGGTGAAGGCGTCCGGCGCCGAGGAGCGGGAGACCGCTCGCGTCGAGGCGGCGGCCCGGCGGGCGTGGCGCCACGGCGTGCGCAGCGCGAAGTGGGAGGCCGTGCTGGGCTCGGCCGACAACCTCGCCGTCGAGCTGGTGTTCCTCGCGGTGCTCGCCGTCGGCGGGGCGCGGGTGGCGTCCGGGGACATGCCCGTGTCCACGCTCATCGCGTTCCTGCTGTACCTCTTCTTCCTGATGGAGCCGGTGTACCAGCTGGTCGAGGCAGCGTCCCACTACCAGGAGGGCGCGGCAGCGATCGCCCGGATCGCGCAGGTGGACGGCCTGGCGACGGAGAAGCAGGACCGGCACCGGTCGGTGCGGCCCGTGGCGAACCGGGCGGTGCGGCCGCGTCCGGCGTCGGTTCGCTTCGAGGAGGTGTCCTTCCGGTACGGGCCCCGGCTGCCGGACATCCACCGGCGGGTGGACTTCGAGGTGCCGGGGGGCGGGATGACGGCGTTCGTCGGCCCCTCGGGCGCGGGCAAGTCGACGGTCTTCGCGCTCGTCGAGCGGTTCTACGAAGCGACCGGCGGCCGCGTCCTGGTCGACGGCAGGGACGTAACGAAGTGGCCGCTGTCCGAGCTGCGGTCCGTCATCGGGTACGTCGAGCAGGACGCGCCGGTGCTGGCCTGCACGCTGCGGGAGAACCTGGTCTTCGCAGCGCCCGGCGCGACCGACGACGAGATACGCGAGGTCCTCGCCCGGACCAGGCTCGACGCCCTCGTCGAGCGTCTCCCGCACGGCCTGGACACCCCGGTCGGGCACCGCGGCACGAAACTGTCCGGCGGCGAGCGTCAGCGCGTCGCGATCGCCCGCGCGCTGCTGCGCAGGCCCCGGCTGCTGCTCCTGGACGAGGCGACCTCGCAGCTCGACGCCGTCAACGAGCTGGCACTGCGGGACGTCATCGCCGAGACGGCACGCGAGACCACCGTGCTGGTGGTGGCCCACCGCCTGTCGACCGTCACGGACGCCGACCGCATCGTCGTCATGGACGCGGGCACGGTCCGCGCGGTCGGCACCCATGAGGAACTGGTGGCCAAGGACGAGCTGTACGCGCAGCTCGCGGCGACGCAGTTTCTGACCTCGGCGGGACGCCCCCGCGACTGAGACGGGCCCGACCTGTGGGCTCGCGGCGGGGCGGCGTCGGAACATCCGCCGGATACCGGCGCGCCACACGACGCGTGAGGCTGAGGACAGCGCCTGCGTCACCAGGCGGTTCGCTCTCCCGCCCAGTCCGACGGCTTCACCACCGTGGCCGCCCGGGCACCTTCGCCGTGCTGTACAGCCACGGCCGGTTCCTCGACGTTCGGTTCACCGGCAACCCCCGCGACCCGGACGAGTCCATCGAGCACATCACCGGCCTCATGGCGAAGTCCGCCTGCAGCAACTCCTGGACCAGGAGCAGCTGTCAGCCCCCGGCCGCACACGGACGGAGAGGACGGCGACCCGGGCAGCCTGACCCGCACCAGCCCCTGCCCCCCGGCCGTGCCGGCACCTGGCACATGTATGTCCCGCAGTAGCCGAAGCCCGCAAGGGCGATCCCCTTGCGGGCCGGGCAGACCGTTCAGGCCGGGACGGGCAGGAAGCCGCGCCACCCCGGCCGGACCTCACCGGACGTACTTGGCGGGCTTGGTGGCGGTGTTGAGCAGGTGCTCCAGAGGGCCGCGGCGGAAGAAGCGGGACCAGACGGTGGCGAACACGATCGCCCCGAGGACGTACATGAGCAGCGGCACCCAGGACTGCTGGGTCCCTGTCCCGGCGGGCGTGGACAGCACGGACTGCGCGACGAAGTGGCCGACGTAGGCGGTCAGGGACATGGTGCCCACGGCGATGACCGGCTTCGCCAGGCGGCGCAGACGTGGCAGGCGGTCCATCACCACCGTCGCGCCCACGATCACGAGGATCGCGACGCCCACGCTGCCGATGATGTCGAACGTGGTGCCGCTGTGCGGCCCGGCGGCCATCAGTTCCGAGAACGACCGCTGGGGCTCCATGAACCCGCTGCCCATGGACACCGCCCCGGAGCCACTGGACGACGGCATGTCCTCAGCCGTGCTCCGCAACGCGTTCTTGCCCGCCAGCAGCAGGGACAAGCCGTAAGCCCCCACGACGAGGCAAGCGCCGAGCGCCGCCAGGCGCCGCTGGACGGCGGTCGCCGACAGGT
Organism: Streptomyces sp. NPDC001137; assembly: GCF_040298885.1. NCBI lineage: Bacteria > Bacillati > Actinomycetota > Actinomycetes > Kitasatosporales > Streptomycetaceae > Streptomyces > Streptomyces sp. NPDC001137. Next base: position 322,110 of record NZ_JBEPBA010000010.1, on the reverse strand, counting down.
CCATGCGGGCCAGCGCCATGCCGGCGATCACGAACGGCATCCAGGTGAGCGCCGGGTAGAAACCGGTGAGCAGCAGATCGAGCACTCCCACCTCGCTGAGGTGGCGGAGCGGGTCGTAGGCGTTGATGCTCTGCTGGACGGATTCGCTCAGCCGCGTGGTCAGGACGAACGCCAGCTGCGGCATGACGAGCGCGAGCCCCGCCGCGATCATCGCGAGGGTCCCCGCGCTCAGTCGCACCAGGGGCAGGGCGAGGAGGAAGTAGACGCCGTAGAAGCCGAGGATGATCACGCCCCCGTACTCCATCGCCATCACGGTGCCCAGCGCCAGGAGGATCACGGCGCGGATCGCGATCCGGGCCTTCGCCTGCCGGCCCGCCGGGCCGCTCTTCGGCTCGAAGCGGCCCGCGATCAGCATCAGCGAGAACCCGGCGAGGGTGGCGAACAGGACCGACGAGTGGCCGTCCGCGATGTACCGGACCCAGCTGCCGACGCCGTGTGTGGCCGACAGCGGCGGGCCGATGTGCACGACGTACATGCCGAACACCGCCAGCGCGCGGGCCAGGTCCACCCCGACCAGGCGTCCCATCGAGGGACCGCCGGGGGTCTGCCCGGCGGAGTCGGGCGAGGTTCGGGACCGTGGCGGCGCGCTCTCCTGCGGAGCCGGTGTCTCCTGGGGCGGCTGTATCTGTGTCATACGGAAAATCCTTCGGTGCCGTCAGGAGGCGGACCATCCGGCAGGCTTCGGTAGCACCCCCGCCGACCGGCCGGGTCTGCCCCGCCGACAGGCGGAACAGCGCCGCGTCGGCCGTTCGGCGGGCCCCGGACGGCCAACTGCCCTACTTGATGAGGGCGTTGGCCACCACCCCCGGGCCGCGCCGAGCAGCAATGGAGCTGGCCAGTACCGCCCCGTACAGGCCCCCGAACAGCACATGGGGCCGCGCCGCACAGCCGCGCAGGGCACGGACAGGCTGACGCAGGTACAGGCGGGGCATGGCTGGGTGGTCCTCGAACGGTACGGAAATAGACTGCGGCCCGCGGACTCGGGCGGGCCCACGGACCGATCCCACCGGACGACAACCACGGACACCATCCGCCGAGCCTCGCCCACCCGCCCGCCGACGGGCCGGAGCGCTCCCCCCGACCGGCTGGAACCGGCCTGCCGGGTGGCGGGTGTCCACAGCAGCCGCACCGCCGCGCGCCGTGCCGGACGTAGTGTCGACGGCAGCGGTGGACAGAGCAGACGAGTGTGAGGCGGAACGCCGGTGATCCGGGTAGTGGTGGTGGACGACGAGGCGCTGGTGCGGTCCGGGTTCGAGCTGATCCTGAACGCCTCCGACGGCATCCAGGTCGTGGCGACCGCGGAAGGAGCGCAGGCCGCCGACGTGATCCGGCGCGAGCACCCGGACGTCGTGCTCCTCGACATCCGCATGCCGGACGTGGACGGCCTGACCGTCCTGAGGGAGATCCGGACGCTGCCCGAGCCGCCGACGGTGGCCATGCTGACCACCTTCGACACCGACGAGTACATCCTGACCGCGCTGCGCTCGGGAGCCGCGGGCTTCCTGCTCAAGGACACCGAGCCCGAACAACTCGCCCACCTCGTACGCACCCTGGCCGCCGGTGGCGTGGTGATGTCCCCGAAAGCCTCGCGGGCTCTGCTGCGCGGCCATCCCGGGGCGGACGCGCCCCAGGTCGCGGAGGACGTGGCGCGCGTGAACCTGCTCACCGACCGCGAACGTGACGTCCTCGTCCTGATCGCGGAAGGACTGTCCAACGCCGACATCGGCGCCCGCATCCATCTGAGCGCGGGCACCGTCAAGGACCACGTCAGCTCGATCCTGACCAAGCTCCGGGTCTCCAGCCGCGTCCAGGCGGCGCTCCTCGCGGAGCGGGCCGGACTGCTCAGCGAGGACGGCAGCAACACGGCACGGGGCAACGGGCGGTGAGCACGGCTCAGGCACTGTGGCGGCGGGTGCCGCCCTGGGGGGTCGACGCGGGCATCGTCGTGCTCGCCGCGCTCGACGCCTGGATCAACCTGTACGGCGAGGCGACACCGTTCATGTGGGCCTGCGCGGCCCTCGGCTGCGCCGCACTGTTCCTGCGCAGGCGCCTTCCGCTGGCCGTCTTCCTGCTGACGCTGCCCATGACCCTGTTCATGGACGTGGCGGTCGCGCCGATCGCCGCCCTGTACACGCTGGCCACGCGCACCCGCAACCGCCCCCTGCTGGTCGGCTGCGCCCTGCTGAACGCGGCGGTGGGCACCCTCGCCTGGCCCCTGTCCGACACGTTTTCCGGCGACACGTTTTCCGGCGACCGCACCTGGACGCTCATCCAGTTCGTCTACACGCTGGCCACGGCCTTCGCCCCGATCCTGTTCGGCCAGCTCGTGCAGGCCAGACACGACGTGGCCCGCCAGCTCGTCGAGGTCGAAGTGGCCCGCGAACACGAACGCGCCCTGTACGCCCAGACCGTCCTCGCCCGCGAACGCGCCCAACTGGCCCGCGAGATGCACGACGTCGTCTCCCACCAGGTCAGCCTCATCGCCGTACAGGCCGGAGCGCTGCAGGTCGCCGCCAAGGACCCCGACGCCCGCGACGCCGCCCGCACCATCCGCACCCTGAGCGTGAACACCCTCGACGAACTCCGCCACATGGTCACGCTGCTGCGCGCCTCCGGCGGCAAGGAAACCGAACTCACCCCCCAGCCCACCCTCGCCGACCTCCAGCAGCTGATCGCCAACAGCGGCATCGAGACCACCCTGACCGGCGGGCTCCCGCCCGGCATCAGCACCACCGCCCAACGCACCATTTACCGCACGGTCCAAGAAGCCCTCACGAACGTACGCAAGCACGCCCCCGGCGCCCGCGCCGAGGTGCGCCTGTGGCACGACGCGCAGCACTTCGGCGTCACCGTCACCAACACCGCCCCCACCCGCCCGTCCGTCGCCCTGCCCAGCGCCCGGCACGGCCTGATCGGCCTGAGAGAACGCGCCGAACTGCTCAACGGCACCCTCACCGCCGAACCCACTCCACAGGGCGGATACGAGATCGAACTACGGGCCTCCAGCCGGCCCGCCTGAGCACAACCAGCCAGACGCGGATCGGCGCAACCGGACGCCCCACCGGCCACCTCGCCGACCGGATCGGCCGCATACCCCTCATCGCCACCGGCATGCTCGTTCAGTCGGCCGGTTTTCATCCTGCGAGGCGCGGCTCGATCTCCAGCAGTCGCGCTGTCTCGGCGGCCAGGTAGGCGGGCGCGTCCTGCTCCGCCCGTTGCTTGGCCGCGGCCCTCTCCGCGCGGGCCAGCCGCCCCACACCCTGAAGATGGAACAGGCTCAGCTGGGGGGCGTCAGGGATGGCGGGCGGATGCGCCGCGGGGAAGGACTCCAGGTGAACGCTGGTCATCTGCCGCCTCAGCTCCGGCAACTGAGAGATGGCGGCATCGCGCTCCGCCTCCCTCTGAGCCCGCTCCGCCTGACGGCGCGCCCGGTCCAGTTGCGCGGCTGAGGGGGCGACCGCACGAGAGCGTGTCGTACGCCGCGTACTGGTGCGCCGTCGATTGCCGCCGAGAGAACTCGACGCGTAGAAGGGGCCGAGCCCGGTCGACATCCTGGCGCCGCCACTGCCCACGCTGAGCCTCACCGCACGTGGCCCGATCGAGGTGCGCACTCCACGAGTGGAGACCCGCACACTCATCCCGGGCACAAGGTCGGCTCGGCCGGTCCTCGGCAACGGGACACGGGAAAGTGGGCGGGATACATCAATCCGGTACATGAACTACGCTTGGTACATGTCCATGAAGCGCACCAACGTCTACGCCGACCCCGAGGACCTGGCGATCATCAAAGAGGCCGCCAAGCGCCGAGGTATAAGCGAGGCCGAAATCATCCGCCAGGGCATCCACCTTGCCGCCATGGCGAACAGGGTCTGGGACGAGCCGCTGTTCTCGCGCACGTTCGAGGGGCCGGGACGCAACCTGCCCAAGTCGGAGGTCCGCGACACGGTCGCCGAGGCCGTCCGGCGTGAGACCGGCTCGGATTCCGGATCCGCCGCGTGATCATTGTCATCGCCGATACGTCCGGCCTTCTGGCGGCCCTGGACTCGGCTCATCCGGAACACCGGGCGGCGAACGAGGCGATCATGGCGGCGGGCCTGCTGGTCATGTCCCCGCTCCTGCTGGCCGAACTGGATCATGTGGCGACGCGTGAGCTCGGCAGGGAGGCCGCCCTCAGCGCGGTGGACGACCTACGGCGCTGGATGGGCCGGGGTCGTGTCGTCCTGCCGGAGATCACGGAGGACCACCTGGGCGCCGCCCAGTCCGTCCGTGTCCGCTACCGCGCGCTGGACCTCGACCTCGCCGACGCGGTGAACGTGGCGCTTGCCGCCGACTACGACACGGACGCGATTCTCACCCTCGACCGACGGGACTTCCGGGCCGTACGCCCGTTGGGCCGCCACAAGGCGTTCCGGGTGCTGCCCGACGACCTCCCGCTCTGACACAGGCTCCTGGGGAGTCAAGTGCCCGCTCCTGCCAGGGACTTGTGCGCCGCCCACGACGAAGCACGTGCAGGACGGGTGTCCGCCATCGCCCAGGGACGGTGAGCTGAGGGCTCGCCTCCACGCGGCAACGGCTCCCCAATGAAACAAACCCCAGGCCACTGACCTGGGGTTTCATCATGGAGCGGGTGACGAGAATCGAACTCGCGCTCTCAGCTTGGGAAGCGACGGCGCTTGGGGAGGCGGATGGCTTCTGACCTGGGTGTATGTGCTGTGACGTGACGTCCGAGGGTGCGGGATCGCACCGCTGTTGACCGTGGTTTACCGGTCTTATGGGCACGCTATGGGCACGCGGTTGGCTCGGAGGTGCGGGGAGCACTTCTCACGGGCTGACGGAAAGCCGGCTTCCGGAGACGAGCCTCGGTCGGCAAGGTGCCGTTGCAGGAGCACATGGAATCATCGATGTCCCGGTCGTACGTGGCGGGTCAAGAGTGGCTGAGAGGTCTGCTACTCCGGCACAACGACTCCGTTGACCGTCTGCCCGGGCGCAGGAGCCGGGATCTTCTGCATGCCCGGCATCTGGGCGGCACGCGCGTTCCAGCCCGCTCGGAACATGTCGCTCTGCAACAGCGTCACCTCATCGGCCAGCGTCTCCATCTCCTCGACGGAGACGGCAGAGGCGCGATAGCCCAGGCTCTTCTTCAGTGGGTTCATCGCCTCGAGACCGCTGCCGGATTCGGCCGGCGTGTAGAGCGCGTGCACGATGGTGTTGCGCCGGTTGCGGAAGTTCTCTGCGCGGGTGAGGCAGACCTCGATCGCCGTCACGTCCTCCGCGGGGAGGTGCCCGACCTTGAGAGCCAGCTTGCAGAACTCAATCAGCTGGCTGGTGTTGGCTGCGTTCGCGTACATGATCAGCGTGGGTTCGATCGTGATCGCGCCGAGCAGGTGGCGCAGGCTGAAGTCGAGTTCCCCGCCAGCAAGCGTTACGCGGCCGACCGCTTCCAGGAAGGGGTTCCGCTCACGGGGAGCGGCATCTGTGGTCATGGCCGGGATGGTACGGCGGGAAGCTCGGGCAATGCAGCCGATTTCGGGCTACCGCCGGAGACCCCCCTAACCGCATAAAGTCTGCGATTGATTGGGCTTGACCTGTGACTTCTCTTGACGCTGGCACGCACTTGGCACGTCTCGCGCCGCCCGGCTGGAGCGTCCCAACTGCAGCCGGGCGACGGGTGAGGACGCCTTCCTGATGCCCTCACTGGTGATTCGGAGCCGTCGTCCGCGCGGATGGGTCTCTCTCCTATCCGAACGGGTTGCCGCCCTCCGCATGGATTGCGGCGGTGACGGCGGCCAGGCAGGCGGCATAAGTCTCACGCTGCTTCCACGTGAACATCACCGTACGGGAGTTGTTCGCGATCGCTTTCTCGGCCTCGGCGGTGGCGACGACGAGGCGCCCCCGGTCCTGCTCCGTGGCGAGCTGTACGTAGCCGTTCATCAGTCGCGTTGGCTCCTTGGACAGCACCTTGATGACGTTGCGGAGGGGCGTCACAGAGTCTCGTGCGCCTGTCATCTTGCCCATGAGTTTGCGTTTGATCTCGGCCCGGTCTGTGTAGAGCGTCACCGTCGCGACGTAGCCCTTGAAAACCTGCGGTCCCGGCTGAGGTGCAGGAGTGTCCTTGGAGAGATTGTGTGACATCGGGCCAGTGTGCTGGTTGGGCAAACGACGCGGTAGTGGTGATGCACGTGGTCGTGTACCCGCCCGAAGAGGACGGCGGCCGCCGCGTGCGCGTCGACGAAGCGTCGGCACCAGCACCATCGCTGGCAGGGCTCCCAGAGGTGTTCAACTCCAGCGGGTGCGCGACTACTTCAAGGCGTCTTCGATGGCCTCGAAGATGTCGGCGTCGGTTTCCTTCTGCCAGTCGGGCAGGTCGGGCCAGTCGGCGACGTAGCCGGGCTTGGGGTCCTCGAAGTGCTTGTACATCTGGGCGGTCCAGCAGGTGGCGACGAAGCGGCTCTTCTGCTCGCGGGTGAGCCGGGAGGCGTGGCGGTCGCTGAGGTCGAGGAACTGTCGCACCTGGTCGTACACGGCCCCGGCGGCCTGGCGCTCCCACTCCGGGGTCTCTTCCCAGGGGGTGATGTAGCCGGGCTTGGGTTCGCCGGGGAAGTGCTTTCGAACGCCGGTGATCCAAGCCTCGCGGAACACGCGTGCGCCCTCGATCTGCGACATGCCTTCCCCTCTCGTCACGTCGTGCACAGTGCGTCGATCTCGGCGCCCAGTTCGACCACGCGGGCGTCGCGGGCGAGGGGGCCGAGGTTGGTTCGTAGCCCCTGGAGTTTACGGGCGACGTAGCCGGAGGACGTGGCTCGGGCGAGCTGCAGGGCCTCGCGGCCGTAAGTGAGGACTTGGTCCGGGTCGTGCCGCTTGGCGCCGATGGACGCGAGGTCGGTGAGGACGGCGCCGCGGCGCCGGAAGGACTGCCCGGAGGCGAGTACGTCCTGGCTCAAAGCAGTGGAGAGGGCCTTCTCGGCGAGGTCGAGGCGCCCGAGTTGGAGGTAGCGGGCGCCGCGTTCCTCGGCGAGGCGGGAGCCGTCGAAGCGCAGCCAGCCGCCGTTGTGGAACGGGCCGCCCAGGTCCGTGACCTTCTCCGCCTCGTCCAGGGCGCGTTCGCAGGCGGACAGGTTCCCGAGTCCGGCATACGCCTCGGCCTGAACAGAGGCGACCCAGTGGCGGGTGGACAGGGAGCTGTCTCCTCGCCGCGCCACCCTCTCAGCCGCCGAGAGTGCGGTGGCGGCCTCGGCGTAGCGTCGTTCGTAGAGGTCGACGTAGGCGTGTCGGACCAGGGCGCATGCCCAGAGGTCGTAGGACTTGGCTTCCTTGCTGGCGGAGGCGGCGAGTGTGTAGGACGCGGCTGCGTCGGTGTAGCGGTTGCCGTCGAAGGCCAGTTCACCGGCGAGCTGGAAGAGGTCGCCGGCCGCGCCGCACAGGGCCTGGGATTCAGATGCCGGCCGGCCGTCGAGGGTGTCGTTGAGCGTGGTGAGCTGGTCGCGGACGATCGGGTACACGGCGCCCTTGGCGCGGGCGAGTTGGTACACCTGCCACAGGTGGCCGTTCATGCGCAGGAAGTCCTCCGACATCCCACGGTGGGCTCCGTCGGTGAGGGCGGCGCTGTCGTCGGCGGGCAGGGCCACGAGGGCGCTGGTGACGGCTATGGCGCGCAGGAACTGGCGTCGGATCATGTCGTCGGGGTCCCCTGAGCCGTGGTGGTCGCGAGGCGGCGACCCTGCCGACTCCGGACGGGCTGCTTGTGGCTGTCCCACCAGGGCGTCGAGTTCGTCAAGGTCGAGGTGCAGCAGCTCGGCCAGCCGTGGCCGTAATGGCGGCTGGGGTGCGGTGGTCCGGGTCTCCCAGCGGCCGATCGTGCGCCGGTCGACGCCGAGGGCGTGCGCGAGCTCTTCCTGACTGTAGCCCAGCGCCCTGCGCCGCTCCGCAAGCCCCATGCCGCCCCCTTTCCACGTTCCCGTCCGTGTCTACCCTGGCGGCGTTGATCTGTCCCATGAGTGTCCCAGGACTGCCTCATGGATGCCGTGGTCCGCGCCAACCCGCTCCGGTTTTCTGGACGTTGTCAGCCACGACAACGGTGGCCACCGGAGAAGGGGTGCGGGCATGGGAACACAGAGCGCCATGTCGTCCGAGGCGGGGCAGCTCCCGATCGTCCTGGAGGCGGTCGACGAGAGCGTGGCCACGGCGCTCGCCGTCGGGCTGGCGATGCCCGATCGCTCGGTGATCGACGCGACGACCCGGGACCTGGTCGGCCACCTCAGAGCGCTGATGGCCGAGGACCTCGGCTTCGACGAGGACCCGGCCGTGCAGGCGCTGTTCCGGGAGGGCTACCGGGTCCTCGACCTGACGCGCCGGCCCACCGCGGAGTCCACCCACTTCGGCGCCTACCAGTACATGCGCGAGGTGGGCCTGCTGGCCCGGCGCTTCGCCGACGTCTACCGCGAGGCGCAGGAACAGGATGCAGCCGATGGCTGACGAAGCCCCCATCGAACTGCCCATGCGGTCGCCCGGAGCGACCCTGCCTGACCAGAAGCGGGCAAGGCGCCTCTTCATCAGCCCACCCGGCGTCCCACCCATCGTCCGGCAACCCGAGAAGGGGCACCGCGAACAATGAAGAGCAGCCAGCGCAGCCACCTGCGCCGTGGCCCCTACGGCTGGCGTCAGTGGCTGCTGTCAGCTCTGATCATCGCCTTCACCGCACCGGTCGCCTGGGCCTTCTGGTACTTCGACCGCTCCTAGCCCTCGACGGGCACTCACTGACTCCCGCTCTGGCTGCGCGAGCCCTCAGGGAGACCCGGCTCCCCACCGGGGCGGGTTCAACAACTCCCCAGCGGCCAGAGCGGGATCCCACCACGGCACACCGGCGCCCTGCCGCCGTGGCAGCAGCACCCGATGAACCCCCGTCCTGGCCGCCGGGTCTGCCCGCGGCCGGGACGGGTCCAGGGCTCCGCACTTCGCGGGGCTCATCCACTCACTCCGTAGGAGAGGAACGACCATGAACATCGACGACCTGTTCACCGGCCACCTGATCACCGGCGTCCCCAGCATGGACGCAGCGCTGCTCGACAAGATGCCCGGCGGTGGCGACAACAACGGCGACCACTGCAGCTGATCAGCCCGTGAACGCGGTGGAGCAGGGCCGAACGCCCTGCTCCACCGCCCCATGACCGAGGGGGAAGCAGGTGATTTCGTTTCGTGTGCGTCTGGCCGACACCCGGAGCACAGCCTGGCGCTGGGACAAAGACCGGTGGGTCAGCGGGCAGAGCTGGCTCAGACCCGCTCACGTAGCCGCCCTGGAAGCCGAGCTTGCGCCGGGCGATGGATCCGGCGTCCACGCGCTGGTGAGGGAGGACAAGGGCGGGGAGGTCGACTTCACGTCCCTGCTCCTACGCCCGGGCGAGGTTCAGGTTTCAGCGGGCGTGTTCGGCACCGCGCCGCTGTACCTCGTCGCGGCCGGAGAAGACCTGTACGGCTCCTGGGACTTGGCTGACCTACGGCTCCACCTACGACCTGATCGACTCAATCCCCGGGCCATGGCGCGCACCTTGACCCGCCGGCACCGCTACAGCGCCGACACCCTCTTTGACGGCGTGTACCGGCTCACGGAACGCGCCACGGCCGTCTTCACGACCGCGGGACTCACGATCCTCTACCCCGAGCCCGCCCAGCACGTGCTGGAGCCTCGAAGGCTGCGCGCGGGTGTTGACCCGGTGGAGGCGTTCGATGTGCTGCTGACCGAGGCCGTGGCCGGGTGGCGTTCTACGGCGAGCTGCGTCGGCGTGGAGGTGTCCGGCGGGGCCGACTCGGGCAACGTGGCTCTCTCGGCCGCTGCGGCCGGCTTCGGCTCCGTCCACACGTTCGGGCTGCTCATGGGCGGACGAATCGGGCGGCTCCAGCAAGACCGACGCCGCAGGTTGGTGGATCACTTGGGGCTGTGGGACACCGCTGTCCCGGCCATGCAGTACCCGCCGTTCGTGCCCGGTGGAGTACGGGAGCGCGGATTGCCGCACGACCCGGCGGGAGCCTTCTATCAGGAGGCGTTCGACGTCCTGCGCGGGCACGTGGCCGCCCACGGTTGCGAGGTGATCTTCACGGGCGGTGGTGGGGACGAAGTCAATGCCTGTCACTCCCGTACGGGCGGCGAACTACCCGCGGCGGAGCCCGTCCCGTGGCTCGGGGATACGGCAACCGAAGCCCTGGCCCAGGTGGACGAGGACCTCGCCCCGATCCCCGTGCTCCCGGTACCCACGCTCATGGCGTTCGGCCTGCACAACCCTGCCTACCTAGGGCTCGGAATCTGGCCCGTCGCTCCACTCGTCCACCCCCGAGTCGTCCGCTTCATGGAGCAGCTGCCGCAGGAGCACAAGCGGGGCAAGGTGATGTTCCGCGACCGCCTGCGGCGCGCGGGACTGCCCGAGTCCGTCGCGGCCCCGACCGAACCGGAGAACTTCCTCGCGGTCATGGAGTCGGGCCTGCGCAGTTACGGCCTTCCGCTCCTGGACGACATGCTCCGCGAGTCGCTGCTGGTCGACCTCGGCTACGTTGATCCCGTCGCCCTGGCCCGAGCCCGGGAGCACGCCGAGCGAGCCCCCGTGGTGCCTGACCTGCTGTGCGACACACTCGCCCTGGAAGTCGGACTCCGGAGCCTTGCATGAGCAGCCTGGACATCGTGGAGGCAGAACGCCTCGAAGCGTCGAACCTTTTCTACCGGGACCCCGCGCTGTACGACGACGTGCAGTCCGCCAGCGACAGTGCGAGCATCTGCCGGGAACTCATCTACCGGCACTGCCCGGAAGCCCGGACGCTGCTGGACTTCGGCTGCGGCACCGGAAGAGACCTGGAGCTGCTTGCCCGGCGCTTCGACTGCGTCGGCGTTGATCTCCAGCCCGGCCTGGTCGACTACGCCCGCCGCACGCGCCCCGGACTCGACGTCCGGGTCGGGGACATGCGCTCCGTCCGACTCGGCCACACCGCCGACGTCCTGGTGTGCCTGGGCAACTCGCTCGCCTACGTGCACGACAACGCGGACGTCCGGGCAGCGTTCCAGACCTTCGCCGCGCACGCGCACCCGGACACCCTGCTCGTCTTGTGCTCCCCAGTGGCCCCGATCGAGTCCCGCAGCTCTCAACAGGCCCGCGTCGACACCCGCCTCGGGGCCGCCACGGTGACCATCAGCTACGAGTGGGACCTGCGAACACAGATCAACACCATGCGCCGACACTGGGTATTCGACTCGGGCGAGGAGTGCCACGATGCCATCCGGCGGCGTGTTCTCGGCCCTCGCGAACTGGAGCTGCATGCGCTCCTCGCCGGTTTCGAGGTCTTTGAGATCGTCAACGAAGCTGGCGCACTGCCTGTCCTGGGTCCAGGCGCCTACACGGTGGCTCGCTATCAGGGGTAAGGCTCCGGCCAATGCCGCCGCGACATGGCGGGAAGGAGACGGGGCCGCCCTCCAGCACGTGCTGAACCCCCAACCGCACAGCATCGAGGGCATCCGAAAAGGACCAGCGGTATGAGCCAAAGAGTGCCGGTGCCGCACAACGAACAGTGCCAGATCACCGACGAGCAAGTCGGCTTCTTTCCGGTCGTGGTCTTCAGCGGCGGCAGCCCCACCGTCGGTGGCAACGGCTGGACCGTGGCCCCCTCGGCCACGGCCTGCTGACGCCGAGCCGGCCGAGGCGGTGGGCGCCGCGGTTCAGGACCGTGACGGGGATGCTGCGGCGCCCGGGCGGGAGCGGTTGGCGCGGATCTCGTCGTGGTGGTGGGCCGCCCAGCCGATCAGCTGCTTGACGATCTCGTTCAGACCGCCGCCTAGCGGGGTGAGGGCGTACTCGACGCGCGGCGGCACCTCGGCGTAGGCGGTGCGGCTGATCAGGCCGTCCTCGGTGAGCTGGCGCAGGGTGTGGGTCAGCATCCGCTGGGAGATGCCCGGGATCTGGCGCTGCAAGTCGGTGTAACGCATCGGGCCGACCTCCAGGACGGCGATGATCAACATGCTCCACTTGTCACCCACGCGGTCGAGGACCTGGCGGATGAAGGCCATGTGATCGGCGGGGATGCTCGCGCACGGCCCGACCGCCGCCGCCATCCCGGTCTCCGCGCTGTCCTGCATGGCGCCCATTCCTCTCTGTCACGCACACCGATGTGCCTTTTGTACCGCCTTCCATACTGGCGCATCATGGCGTTACGAACAAATAAGAGGAATTGGAGGTCGGGGCTATGAAGGTAGAGATCTGGGCCGAGGTCACCTGCCCCTGGTGCGGGCTTGGCAGCCACCGTCTGGACCGGGCCGTGGAGCGATTCGAGCACAGCGACCAGGTGGACGTGGTCCACCGCTCCTTCCCGCTGGCTGGCGGCTTTCCCGCCGACCGCACGGTCAGCGTCAGCGAGGCCCTGCTGAGCAAGCACGGCATCAGCGGCACGCAGGCCAAGGCGGCGACCCGGCAGATCGAGACGCTCGCCGGCGCCGAGGGCCTGAGCCCCTACCGGGTGCTGGACAACGTCGTCGGCAACACCGAGCTGGCCCACGAGTTCCTGGCCCACGCCTCCGCCGAGGGCAAGAACCGCGAAGCCTGGGACACGATCTTCCGTACCTATTTCGGCAAGGCCGAGCCGGTCTTCGCCCTGGACGACCTGCTCCACCTCTCCGACGAGCTGGGCCTCGACCGCAGCCTGACGCGCCAGGTCCTCACCGACCGCCGCTACCGCACCCAGGTGAAGGACGACGCCCGCCGCGCTCAGGGCTTGGGCGCCACCGGCGCTCCGTTCATCGTCGTCGACGGCCGCTACGGCGTCCCCGGCGCGCAGGACAGCGACACCCTGCTCGACCTGCTGCAAACGGCCTGGGACGAAACCCACCCCATCATCCTCACCCCCGTGGGCGACGCCCCGGGCTGCGGCCCCGACGGCTGCGCCGTCCCCGCCCGTCCCTGACCCCTCACCATTCCCCCGTCTCGTTGAAAGGCACCACCAGCATGTCGTATCTGCTGCACATCGACTCGTCCTCGCTTGGCGAAGCCTCCGTCTCCCGCCAGGTCGCCCAGTCCTTCCGCGACCAGTGGCAGGGCCCGGTCGTCCACCGCGACCTCGCCGTCTCGCCGGTGCCCCACCTGAGCGCCGCGGGCATCACGGCCCGCATCACCGACCCGGCCCAGCACACCCCCGAGCAGGCGAAGGCGGCTGCGCTCCAGGACGAGCTGATCGCGGAGTTCCTCGGCGCCGACGCCTACCTGTTCACGGTGCCGATGTACAACCTCTCGATGCCATCGGTGTTCAAGGCGTGGCTGGACCAGATCATCGTCGACGGCCGCACCCTGAACCACGCCGGTCCCTCTCCCGCCGAGGGACGGCCGGCCGTGCTGATCTCCGCCCGAGGCGGCGGCTACGGGCCTGGCACACCCAATCACGGCCTGGACTACGTGGTGCCCGCGCTGGAAGCGGTCCTGGGCAACCCCAACCTCCTCGGCCTGGACGTGACCGCGGTGACAGCCGACCTGACCATGGCGCCCCACGCCCCGGCGCTGGCCTCGCTCATCCCGCTGCACGAGGCATCCCTGGCCGACGCCCACGACCAGGCCCGCCGTCTTGCCGCCGCCCTCGGCACCCCGAGTGCCGCCTGACCTCTCTTCACTCCAGGTGATCCCCATGACTGACCTGCTCGTGCTCGGCGGCAGCGGCCGCACCGGAACGCACGTGCTCGCCCAAGCCGCCGAGCGTGGGCACCGTGTCCGCGCTCTGGTGCGCAACCCCGGCGCCGTCCAGGCCCCGGACGGCGTCGAGCTGATCCAGGGCACACCCGCCAACATCGACGACCTGCGCAAGGCCGCCCAAGGCACGACCGCGGTCATCAGCGTCCTGAACAACGCCCGGGCCTCCGACAACCCCTGGGCCAAGCCGATCAGCCCGCCGCACTTCATGAGCGACGCGGCCCGCGACACCTTGACCGTGATGGGCGAGCAGGGCATCCGCCGGATCGTCCTGACCTCCACCCAGGGCGCCGGAGACGATTGGGACCGGCTCAACCCCGCGGTCAAGGCCGCGATCAAGCTGTCCAACCTCAAGGTCAGCTTCGCCGACCACGACGGCGTCGACCGCCTGGTCCGAGCCTCCGACGCCGACTGGACCCTCGCACGGGCCGTCGCACTGACCGACAAGCCCGCCAGCGGCCCGCTGAAGGCCGCCGAGACCGGCAAGGCCAAGCCGGGGCCCCGGATCAACCGCGCCGACCTCGCCGGCTTCCTTCTCGACGCCATCGAGCAGGCCACCTGGATTCGCAAGGCGCCGTTGGTGTGGAACGCCAAGGGCTGACCCAACCACCTCATCCGTCATCCACCGTCACTGTGACGGCACTTGGAGGAGTACCCATGCCCAAAGTGATCGTGATCTTCGGTGCCGGCCCCGGCCTCGGCGCCTCCGTCGCCCGTCGATTCGCCGGCGAGGGCTTCCGCGTCGCTCTTGTGGCCCGGCGCAAGGACCGCCTCGACGCGCTGGTCGACCAGCTGGGCGGCGAGGGCATCGAGGCGGCAGGCTTCACCGCCGACCTGTCCGCGCCGGAGGAGATCCCCACGGTGATCGAGTCCATCCGCGAGCGGTTCGGCCGGATCGATGTCATCGAGTACGGCCCCATCCCCAGCGTTGGCTTCACCCCGGCCGCGCGGCTCGAACCGGCCACCCTGATCCAAGACATGCCGCTGCTCGTGCTCACCCCGCTGGCCATCGTCCAGGCCGTGCTGCCCGAGTGGACCGAGCGCGGCGACGGCGCCCTGCTGATGACCACCGGAGCGACCGCGGTCCACCCCATGGCCAACGCCAGCGGCGTCGGCCCGCTGATGGCCGCCGCCCGCAACTGGCTGTACTCCCTCAACGGCGAACTCGCCGAGTCCGGGGTCTACGCGGGCACCCTGTCGGTCGCCGCGTTCATCGGCGGTAGCGAGGCTGCGAAGGCTGCCGGGGCGTCGGGGGCCGCGAGCGAGTTCCCGGTCGTAGACCCGGCCGACCTCGCCTCGCTCTACTGGGAGATGTACACCAAGCGCGACCGGGTCGAGGAGGTCTACCCACAGGCGTAACCCCGCTCCGCGGTGGGCCGCCGATCTGGAAACACATTCCTGACACCGACTGCAACACCGCATAGCTGCGCGGCGTGGCGGTGAAAACCCGCTGGCCCGTACGGCACCGCGACGGTCGCGGCCAGGTTGGAGAAACGGGGCCTGCTGCGCCGCGCCCCGGACCTCACCAACCGGCAGCACCCTGGCCGTTCTCGCTGATCCCCGCCCAACCGAGACGAGAACCCGCTCTGGGCATCCTGTGCGAGGCGTACGGCATGGGCATCCTGACCGCTGTCCTGCCGTACCTGAACTCGGCCCAGGCCGCCCACCCCTCCTACCGCCGGAGTCTGGAGCATCTGCGCGAGATGGGCGTTCTGATCGGCGCGTACGAGCCCCACAAGCCCAAGGCCGGCGGCGGAGCCGACCGGTACCGCTGGGAGGAGGCGTTGGAGCTCCTCGCCCCTGTGGTGTCCGTGGCGACGTGATCAGCGCTGTTGTCCCTTGGCCTCCGGAATGAGCGAGGGCGCGGCCGGGCGCTGCACGGTGTGGCGGGCGTTGGCTGCCTGTGCCTGTGGGCCGGGTGCGTGGCGCTGGCCGAGGCGGTGGATGCGCCAGGTCAGGGCGCGGGCGGGGCTGCGGGCGTCGTCCAACGTGCGTTGGCGGACGGCCTGGTCGAGGAGGGCGGAGGCATTGTGGCCTGCCGCCTCCGCTTCGGCGAGCACGGTGGCCAGGGCATCCCAGGCACGGTCGTTGAGGATGCGCTCGGCGTGCTCGGGAACCGCCTGCTGGAGGTGGCGGGCATAGCGGCGCTTGCTCTGCAAACCCGGTGAGCGGTGGGCCAGCCCCACCAAGACGGGTTCCGCGACCTGCGCGTACGCCGCTTGCAGATGGACCAGGGCCTGTTCTGCTGCGGCCTCCTGCTGGGCGTGCCGGCGGGTGCGGTGCCAGTGCACGGCGTAGGCGACGGCGGTGAGCGCGGCGTCGATCAGCATCGCCAGTCCTGTGCCGTCGCCGTGGCGTACGGGGTCGTTCCAGATCGCCTGGACGCTGCGGCGCAGGGCACGGGCGCTGGCGTGGTCGGCGGCGATGCGGGAGCGAGTGGCCCGCTCGAAGGCTACTGCGGCTCGTTCCAGTTCGGCCCGCGCCGCGGCCGGGGCGGTGAGGGAGAGCAAGTCGAGTGCTCCGCCGAGCGCTGCCAGCTGTCCCTGGGCCATACCGTCGTCGCTGTGGGTGAGGTGGTGGGGGATGCGGTCGGTGGCGGCAGTGGCCTGGTGCCACCGGTTGCCCGGCCGGACGGTGACCGGCTCAGGAGCGGTCGTCGCGAGGCGCTTGCGGACCTGGGGCAGGGAGAGGTCGCCGGAGAGAGTGGAGCCGGCGTACCAGATGGGTTCGCCCTGCTTGTTGACGTCGCCGGGCAGGCTGACGCTGTAGCCGGACACGTCTCCGGACGGCTCTGCCTTCGGCCGCACCACCACGCCGGACGCTTCCAGCAGGACGAAGAACTCGGGCTCCGTAGAGGCGGCGGCCATGGCGCGGCGGACGCGCCGGCGCAGGATCTCGCGAGAGGTGGCGTCCTGGCCCAGGCGCTTGGCCTTGAAGTGCTCCTTGCTGGTGGGGCGCTTGGCGGCGGTGCCATCGCCGGGCTTCAATCGCCTCAGTCCGTAGTCGACTTCGATCTGGCGGGCCTCGCGCTGGACGGCTCGCATGTCGTAGTCCCGCTTGGGGCGGCGGCCGTCTTGGCGGACGAGGGTGGCGGCGATGTGGATGTGGTCGTCGGCGTGCCGGACGGCCACCCAGCGGCAGGCTTCGGTGTCCCCGGCGGGGGCGATGCCGGCGGCGGCCACGATCCGGCGGGCGATCTCCGCCCACTGGGCGTCGGACAGGATGGGGTCTTCGGGGGCGGCGCGGACCGGGCAGTGCCAGACCGTGGTCTGGGGAGCCTGGCGGCCGAGCATGGCCACTGGCTGGTCGAGCTGGGTGTAGAGCTGCTTCTCCACCTCCTTGGGGTCGCGGCGCGGGCTGCGGCCGGGGTCGGGGGCGAAGTCGTTCCAGGACGCGACCAGGTGCGGGTCGACGTGCTCGTTGGCGTTGCCCTTGCCGAAGAGGTAGGCGATAAGACGGCGGGTGCTGCCCTTGCCGGTGATGATCTTCGGTATCACCGGCCCTGCCGTCCCTCGGTGACCTGGGCGACGGCGGTGTCCACGTCGGCGAGCGACGCTTCGACGCGGGCCAGGAGCCGATGGACGACGTCGGGCTCGGGCCAGGCGCCGTCCTTGTTGAGGTGCCAGGTGAGCTGGTTGAGGTTGTTGCCGAGCCAGGCGAGCTGCCGGTTGGCGGCCATCAGTGCCTTGACCATGGTGCGGTAGTCGGCGATCGCGGCCGTGGGGTCCTCGGCGCGGGCCGCGGCGAGCGACGCCTCGGCGACGTAGCCGCCGATCTGCATACGGCTGAGCGCGGCGCCGTGGGCGAGGTCGGTGAACTCGCTGTCGCTGTAACGGGGGTGGACGCGGCGCTCACGCAGGCGCGGCTGACGCAGGCGGCGCTGTGGCGTCGGCGTCTGCGCGGCGTGCGGCGACGGTCTGGTGTCTCCCGTACAGGTCGGCACCCCTGGGCCGGCCGATCCCGGTGCCCCCTCGGCGCCGGGTGCCTCCGCCACCCCGGGGGCGAAGGCCGGGTAAGGACTCCTTACCCGACAACTTGCTGCGCGGTTGTCTGGGGCGATGGGCGTCTCCTGCTGGTTGGTGTGTTCGTGGTGTCGGTCGTGCACGTGTGGTTCTCCTGGGTGTGTTCGGTGGGGGAGCGCCGCTGAGGCGCCGCGCGAGGGCAGCGGCCGGAGCAGTTCGGCGGTGGTGGGCTGAGGTCTGGACAGGCAGCCGAGATAGGCGCTGTCCGGGCGAGGGCTGCGGTTGAAATGAGAGGGACGGAGACCGGTCCCCAAAGCGCCGCGGTGCACGGTCCCCAGACGTTTGGGGACGAGGATGTGACGCTCATCGGGGACGGTCCCCCTGACGCGTCGTCACGGGGACGGTCCCCTTTCCGCTGCGCGGTCCCGGTCCCGGAGGGGACCGAGGGGGCCGCTGTGGGGACGGTCCCCGTTCTGGGGACGCTCTGGGGACGGCATGAAAGGCCCTCTGAGCTGCGGTTTCAGAGGGGACCGGTCCCCGGTGCTCGTCGGCACCGTCCCCGCGACACCGTCCCCAAAGTGTTCGTCGGGACCGTGTACGCGGTGCGGGGACCGACGGTCGTATCCCCACGTAGCCTCCGCGAGGAGCGAAGCCGGTCCCGTTCAGGCGGCTCGGTGTCGGCCTTTCCGGGTAGCGGCGAGATCGACGCGCGACGGGTGGGGAGTGGCTCGTACGGCGTTGCCCCGTGCGGTCCCGTCGGGGCTCGCCCTGCGTTGACGGCACGGGGAGCCCACGGGTGCGTGGCACCAGTCGCATCGGACGCCGAGCGCATCGGGAATGCCCTCGGCGACGGCGGCGTCGCGCGCGGCGCGGGTCGGACGGTAGCGGGTGAGCTCGGCGCGTACGGCCGGTGGGATGCACGACCCGAGCTCGCGTAGGCGCTCCTCGATGTCGCGAGGCCGGCCACTGCCAGCGATCTGCCGATGCGTCGAAGGGGCGGCCTGGCCGGCGGCGACCGCGTTGCGGGACCGGAGCAACTCGGCTCGCCAGGCGGCCGGATCGTCGGGGTCGGCGGCGGGTGTGGGGTCGGTATGCCGGTTGAGGCGGTCGCGTCGGTGGGCACGCCATCTCCGGGCGATGTCCACGGGCAGGATCGGGTACGGCGAGTCGAGAACGTGGGACCGTATCGCCTCGCGGACGTCCCAGCCGTGGTCAGTGGCGAAGGGTACGTCGTCGAGCAGCTCCTGCCACTGGGCGATCTGGTCACGGGCCTCGCCCGTGCCGGTGCGGATGGTGCGGGGGTCGAGGCGGCCGGTGTAGGCGAGGACAGCGGCGACTTCGCGTCGGTCCAAAGGCGGGTTACTCCGTTCCGGTCGGTTCGTCGAGGGCGGCGAGCAGGGCGGCCATGTGCGCCTCGGAGCGCGTCATGCCGGGCGTTGTTGGGGTGAGTGTGGTGCCGCCTGGTAGGGCGTAGAGGTTGGGGCGGCCAGGGGCGGGGGTGTGCTCGCGGGCGATCCACGCGCGCCAGTCGGCTGACCATGCGGCGGCCGTGCGGGGCGCCCAGGCAGCCCGGTAGGTGCGCCACTTCTCGTCGGCGGTGTGCAGGGCGTGATCGCCGAGGCGGTCGAGGTGGCCGTGGTGCTGCAGCCAGGCACGGGCGTCGTCGTCGATTTCCCACTCGGTGGCGGAGATGAGCGGGGCAGAGCTGCTGCTGCTCTTACCGTTCACCTTCGGTTCTCTTCTGTTCTGGGGGTCGGAATCTGCACCCCCACCGGGTCGGAATCCGTACCCCCTGGGGGCCGGATTCCGTTCCCCGGGGTCGGATTCCGATCCCCCCTCGAAGGACTCGACCGGGTCGGATTCCGACCCCCCGAGGGTCGGAATCTGATCCCCCTGCAGGGCCGAATTCCGGTCCCTCTCCGCGGCCTGCTCGGCGAGGAACCGGGCGGCGAACGGGAGGCAGTAGTACGTCTCGCCCCGGGGCCCTTTGCGGCCGGCGAGCTGCACCAGCTCGCCGCCGGCGATCAGCTTGGCCAGGGCGTCGCGCACGGCGGTGCGGGAGGCGTTGGCGCGTTTCATGAGGGTGGGCACGGACGCGTATGCGACGCAGTGCCGGTCGCGGCACCGGTCGGCGATGAGGGCGAGGACCATGCGGGCGGTGCCTTTGCTGTGGCTGTGGTCCCACACCCATTCGCGGGCGTCGTAGCTCATCGGGCGGCGGCTCCTAGGTGAGGGCGTGGCGGTGTGGGCGCCCTCGTCGGGCGGTGCAGGGGAAGGGGGGTGGCGCACAGCCCCGGTCCGAAGGCGCGAGGGAGGGCTGGTGGCGTCGTATAGCCAAGACAGCCACATGCATGCCGCACAAGTCCAGCATTCCGCCGGGAAATCAGACAGCTGACGGCGAACGTGTGCTGCGAGGCATCACCAAAACCATAAACCCGAATCGGCGGTTGCCGAAATAATGGTTCGTCAGCTAAAGCCAGAAGCATCACGTCGGGAGACCGTTGACTCCCGCTGCGAGCGCAAGCTACAACACAACACCCCACGTCAGAGCGTGTCATCCGGCTGGCGAAGACGCCGCCAGCCGGACATCCGGAACCCAGCCCAGAAGTAAGCCCCGGCCGTCGGCCGGGCGCAACATAGCCGACGATCGCCGGTTAACCAAACCGGCGAATGCAAGCTACAAATGGAGCCATGGCAGCACGATCCCTGGAAATCGGACCGGCCGGAATACGGACCGCCCGCAGCATCGAAATCCTCCGCACCGAACGCGGCCTCGCCCAGCGCGAGCTTGCCGCCCGCGTCACCGCCCTCGGCCGCCCGATGACCAACACGATGCTGTCTCGCATCGAACGCGCCCAACGCCGTTGCGACATCGACGACCTAGTCGCCCTCGCCCAGGCCCTCCGGGTCTCGCCCCTGGCCCTCCTCCATGGGCCCCGCGCCGCGTAACGCCAAGCGCTGCCAGCAGGAACGGTCTGCCGCCCAGAACCACCCCGAGTAAAGGACCCGTCGCCCTTGCGCCGACCCGCAATACCTCCTGCCCGTCCCCGCTCCCAGCGCACCGCTCGCACCGCACAGGAGGTGACCGCAAATGGCTGATCGCCTCCTGACAGTGGCCGAGGCTGGCGAAATGCTCGGTACAGGCGAGCGCTTCGTCCGTCGCCTGATCGCCGAGCGCCGCATCCGCTACGTGAAGCTCGGCCGCCCTGTGCGCATCCCGGAAAGCGCGATCGCCGAGTACGTCGAGGCGCGCACCGTCGAGCCGGTGCGCCGTGTCCGTGCCCGCTACGGGAAGGCGGCCTGATGGCGGGACGCAAGCCGCAGCGGCGGCGCGAGTTCGGCACGGTGCGCAAGCTCGCCTCCGGCCGGTGGCAGGCCCGCTACATGGGACCTGACGGCCAGCGGTACACCGCACCGGAGACGTTCGAGACCAGGTCCGACGCCCAGGACTGGCTCAACCTCGTCCGCGCCGACATCGAGCGCAACGTATGGCGCGATCCGGAAGCCGGCGCGGTCAACTTCGAGAAGTACGCACTCCGTTGGATGGAGGAGCGCGGCCTGGCCCTCACCACCGTCGACCGCTACGACGGCCTGCTGCGCCTGCACCTCCTGCCGACCTTCGGCGGCAAGGACCTGGACGAGATCACCCCGCCCTCCGTCCGCACGTGGCGAGCCGAGCGTCTGAAGGCGACCGGCGCCACCACGGTCGCCAAGTCGTACCGCCTGCTGAAGGGCATCCTGCAGACGGCGGTCGACGACGACCTCCTGCGCAGCAACCCATGCCGTATCAAGGGCGCGGGCAAGGAGGAGGCCGACGAACGCCCCACCGCCACCGTCGAGCAGGTCTTCGACCTCGCCGACGCCCTGGGCCCGCGCTGGCGCCTGATGGTCCTGCTGGGCGCCTTCGCCTCTCTCCGCCCGGAGGAGCTGGCCGAACTGCGCCGTCACAGTGTCGATCTCGACGAATGCGCGCTGCGCGTCACGCACGCATCCCCCGAGCTGACGAACGGCAGAAGGGTCACCGGCGACCCCAAGACCCGCGCGGGCAAACGCACCGTCTACCTGCCCGACTTCCTGCTCCCGGAGATCCGCCGCCACCTCCAGTGGTTCGCCGAGAAGGGACCGGACGGCCTCCTCTTCGTCGGCGAGAAGGGCGCCCCCTTCCGCCGCTCGACCTTCGGCCGCAAGTGGCGCAAGGCGAGGACCAAGGTCGGCATGCCGGAGAACTTCCGCTTCTACGACCTCCGCCACACCGGCAACACCCTGGCCGCCGACACTGGTGCCAAGCTGAAGGACCTGATGGTCCGCGCCGGCCAGTCCTCGGAGCGGGCCCAGCTGATCTATCAGCACTCGACGGCGAAGCATCAGCGGCGGCTGGCACGCGGGATCGATGCCGAAGTGCGTACCAGGCTCCGCGAAGCCTCGTCAGGGGCGCAGCAAGACGCTCGGGAGGCGTAAGCCTCTCTTGCCTCGTTCGGGGGACCGGCTCTTCCGCCGGCTCCCCCTGCGTGGGGAGGCAGCGAATCGTAAGCGTGCTGGCTGGCTCAATGACCTCCATGCCGCTTTCGGTCCTGCGTCTCCGTCTTCCTGTAGCGTCCTGAAGCGCACAACTGGGATGCTGGGGGTAGAAGATCTCGCGAGAACTGGAGGGAGTGGATCATGGCGTACTCGACTCGTATGGCTGCGGCTCTCTCCGGGGCCACCACCGGGCAGCTGCGCTCATGGCGGCAGGATCGAGGCAATGGACCGATTCTCTGCCCTGAGCTCGCGGCCAAGCCTGCCCTGTACTCCTTCCGGGACGTCCTAGCGCTACGCGCGTTCGCGATCCTCAGGCAAGACGTATCGCTGCAGAAGATCCGCAAGGCACTGGCCACACTGAAGCGATTCGGCGAGTTCGAGCACCTGTCCAGCTATTCGCTGGTCGCTGAGGGCGACTCCATTGTCCTCGTGGGCCATGACAACGACGATCACGCGACGGATCTCGTCAAGCACCCCGGACAGCGGGTCATCGCAACCATGGAGGACATCCTCCAGGAGTTCGCGCCCCGCGCCGGCGTCGTGGTCCCGCACCTGCTGCGGCCGAAGCAGCACGTCAGCGTGGACCCCGAGACGCAAGGGGGACAGCCGGTCATCACCGGCACTCGCGTCCCGTTCGACGCAGTCGCGGAGCTGGTGGAGGATGGCATCCCACCTGAGAAGATCGCCGACTACTACCCCGGTGTGACAGCGGAGGCAGCCCGCGACGCGGTGTCCTTCGCCCTGTACGTGGACAGCTACAGCCCGGGACCGCGCGCTGCCTGATGCGAATCCTCATTGACGAGAACGTCCCGGTACAGATGCTGGAGATGCTCAGGCGGCTGCTGCCCGGGCACGAGGTGCGCCACGTCAGCGAGATCAAGTGGACGGGGAAGAAGGACCTCGCCCTCCTCCCCGACGCCGCGAAGAGAGGCTTCGAAGCCTTCCTCACCAAGGACGGACGTCAGCTGGAAGACCCGTCGGAGACGACCGCCATCAAGAAGTCCGGCATGCACCACATCCGGTTCAGCCATGGTCACAAAGGCATGGCCGGCCTGGGGCTTGCCATGGGTGCTGTGATCGCCGCCATGCCTCTGATCGTCCGTGAACTCGACGCGGCGGAAGGCCAGCAGCTCGTCCACATCAAAGGTCTGAACCCCGGCAGCAAGCAGCGGTTCGATCTGGTTGACCCTGTCAAGGAACTGCCTCGCTACTGGCCGCGATAGTCGCGTCCGGCGACGCTGCTCGAACGAGCCTGGCTGTGAGTGCTACCCCGCATCAACTGCCGGAACGAGCAAGCTGCTTGCTCTGCGGCAGCGGCACCAGATGGTACATACTGCGACTCCGCACCACATGAGGCACAGCGCAGGCGGGGGGATTTTGGGTGGCGTCGTACGACTTACGTCTGCAGCGCTGGGCCATGCGTCTATGGGCTCGCCACCGCCTCTGGCTCAGGCGATCTGCCCAAGAGAGCGGCTGGGCAGGACTACGTAAGGGTGAGCTGGACGCGGCCCTGGGGAAGCTGGGCATCCCGGTGGAAGAGGCTGCAAGGGTCCGCGGCATTCTCAGCTCATGGCGTCCGAACTGGGTGGCCTGCGCGGTCGGTGTCGTCGGGGGTTGGATCGCGGCGTGGGCGGGTTGGCGACTATCGCTCGCACTGGCCGAGGCCGGAGTCTCACACCTGCGCTGGGCCTGGGGTGCGCGGGCGATAGAGCACCTTCACTGGACGGCAGAGGATGGGAACACCCCGGCCTTGAGTCTCCTTGACTGGACGATCATGCTCGCGATCATGTCTGGCGTGTTCCTATGGCCCGTGTTCTGGGCCATGCGATGGAGCTCGACCGCTCGCTACCGGCTGGTCCTGGCAGTGATCGATGCGGTTGTGGTCGCAGCCAAGGTACGCACTGCACCTCGGGGCAGGGGCCGGTCCAGGGCGCTGCGGCAGTTGGATCAGAGCTGTCGGCACATCGAGAAGCGACTGTTCAAGGTACACAGCATCGCTGGCTCGGTTCCGCGCCGCTCCTCCAGGCTCCGGCCGATCAAACGGCATGCCGCGCTGGTCGCCGGGGTGCAGCGGGTGGCGCTGCACCAGGTGGACGTCGACCCGGAGCCCGCGCTGACCGATTTGGCACGGCTGCAGCTCGTCATCGCCGAGAACCATTTGTACGGCCGACAGGCGGCGCTTCTGCCCGTCGAGCTGCTCCAAGATGTCCGGCCCGTGTCGCGTCTGCGGAACACCTGGCGCGAGTCGGCCCACGTCGCCATGGCGATCCTCGCGGCCATGGCTGCGGCAGCCGGCGCCGCACGCGCCCTGCCGTCGATGGGGGTGGCAGAGGATGTGCGTCCGTGGCTGACCCTTGGGGCAGCGGTTCTCGCCGCCACGCTGGTGGCCGGCTGGGGGCGAGTCACCCGCATCCTCGAACTATTTCCTGCCTGACCTGAGCGGCCCCGGCCCAGCACGGTCAAGCGGGTCCTGGGGCAACTCCGGCTTTGCTTACGTGACTTCGCAGGTCCGGCTCTCAATGGTGACCCGGGTCACACGAAATGCGTCTCACGATTCGGGACACCTGGCGGCTGAGACTCCCGAAGCGGCATTGGAGGGCCGCGGAAAGGGCTCTCGACCTGCACTTAGGGCACGCCAAGGGCACGCCGCCCCCAAATTGGACTAGACAACAAGCAACCCCCGGGTCAATGACCTGGGGGTTCGAAGTGGAGCGGGTGACGAGAATCGAACTCGCGCTCTCAGCTTGGGAAGCTGATGTTCTACCATTAAACTACACCCGCGTAAGACGCCGACCGGAGTCGGTGTCCGAACGCATCGTCACCTTACCTCATCCCCGGCCCCCGGCGCTGAAGCCGTGGGGCCGTCGTGCGTTTCGGGGGGCGATGAGGCTGCGGGGGGCCGGAGTTGGGGCGTACGGTGTGGGGGTGGGTGAGGGTCCTGGGGAGGTCGGAGAGCCCCCTGGAGAGTCGTTCCTTTGATCCCGTAATGTGGCATTTGTCGTCAGGTGAGCAGTAGCCGGACGTGGCTCTTGGGGAAGGGACTCTTGGACTTGATGGAGCGCACCGTCGTCCGTTGTGCCGATGGGCACGTGTTCAGCACCGCTTCGTTCCCGATGCAGCAGGCCGAGCGGCTCGGCCCCGGCCGGCTCCTCCGGTGCCCACGGTGTGCCCGGCTCCGCAGTGTGGTGCCGGTCAGCCTCGAGAGGCAGAAGTACTAGGCGGAGCCGTAGCGGGCGCGCGGGTGGCCGGATTGTGGCCGGTCCGCGCGCCTTGCGTATCCTCAGGGCGTGCTTCTCTCAGACAAGGACATCCGGGCCGAGATCGACGCCGGGCGGGTGGTGATCGATCCCTACGACAAATCCATGGTGCAGCCCTCGAGTGTCGACGTGCGGCTGGACCGGTTCTTCCGGGTGTTCGAGAACCACCGCTACCCGCACATCGATCCCTCCGTCGAGCAGGCCGATCTGACGCGGCTCGTGGAGCCCGAGGGTGACGAGCCGTTCATCCTGCACCCCGGGGAGTTCGTCCTCGCCAGCACGTACGAGGTCATCACGCTTCCCGACGATCTTGCCTCGCGGCTCGAGGGGAAGAGCTCGCTCGGGCGGCTCGGACTGGTCACCCACTCCACCGCCGGGTTCATCGACCCCGGCTTCTCCGGGCATGTGACGCTGGAGCTCTCCAACCTCGCCACCCTGCCCATCAAGCTCTGGCCCGGCATGAAGATCGGCCAGCTGTGCATGTTCCGGCTGAGCTCGCCGGCCGAGTTCCCGTACGGGAGCGAGCGGTACGGCTCCCGGTACCAGGGGCAGCGCGGTCCCACCGCCTCCCGGTCCTACCTCAACTTCCACCGGACCCAGGTGTGAGCGGAGCGAGTGCGGTGAGCGGTGCGCGGGAGAACCTGACCTACGAGGCCTTCGGGCACGCGGTGCGCGAGCTCGCGCAGGCCATCGCCGACGACGGGTACGAGCCGGACATCGTGCTCAGCATCGCCCGCGGGGGCGTGTTCGTCGCAGGCGGGCTCGCCTACGCCCTCGACTGCAAGAACATCCACCTGGTGAACGTCGAGTTCTACACGGGCGTGGGCACCACCCTCGAGATGCCGGTCATGCTCGCTCCCGTTCCCAACGTCATCGACTTCTCCGACAAGAAGGTGCTCATCACCGACGACGTCGCCGACACGGGCAAGACGCTGAAGCTGGTACGCGACTTCTGTCTCGACACCGTCGCCGAGGTCCGCTCCGCCGTCGTCTACGAGAAGTCGCAGTCGCTGGTGAAGTGCGAGTACGTGTGGAAGCGGACCGACGACTGGATCAACTTCCCGTGGAGTGTCTTGCCCGTAGTACGTAAGGCGGGCGAGCCGATCACTCCGTCAAAGGAAGCTCTCTGACCCGAGCCAATGGCCGGGGTGAGGTGATTGTTGAGCCATCACTCCGGGCTGCTTTGATCAGCGCGTGACCCGTACTGATGATGTGACAGGCGGTAGAGCGGGACTGGCCGTCGTTTTCGGCGCTGCTTCTGTCGTGTGCTGGTTCTGCTGCCCCTTCTGGATGGTTGTGTGGCCGCTTGCTCTGCCCGTCGGTCTTACGGGCGTTGTCCGGGGAATCATCGAGTGTCGAGCCGCCTCCCGTCAGGGCGTCAGCCGTGCCCAGCCCTTGATCGGCTTGGCGCTGGGGGCGATAGGAACGGTGGCGGCAGTCGCGTACATGACCTTCGTGTTCACGCATCCAGACCTGCCGATTCAGGGCTAGGCCCGAGGCCCGGCCTGTGGCCAAGGAGAACAACGAAGCGCTCTGAGCGTGGAGTTGCTCAAACAATCGCGTGGTAAAGCTTTGGCCAACACCGTAGGCTCCCTCTGACCGATCACAGATTCAGTGGGGGGAACCATCCATGCGCACAACCGCGCGCCTTGCCCTGCTCGGGACCAGTTTCGCGCTGGTCGCCGGGGTAGCCGGTGCCACCGCCGCGCAGGCGGACGACGGCGGCTCGGGCAACATCACGATCGACAAGGTCGTCGTCAACGGCGGCAAGCCGGTCGTGGTCGGAACCACCAAGGTGGTGACCGCCAAGGTGTCCGTGACCGCGTCGGACGACTCGGGCATCAAGGAGACCACGTACATCCACGCCCAGGGCCCGAACCCGAACTTCGCGCAGATCTGGTACGACGACGGTGACATCACCTGCGTCAAGCTGAGCGACACCACGTCGACCTGCTCGGGCACGCTGACCTTCGACCCGCAGGCGGCGACCGGCTTCGTCGACAACAACGCGGCGGCCACCTGGGACCTCGGCACGCTGGTGTCCGCCAATGACTTCAACTACATCCACCGGGACGCGGCCACCACGTTCAAGGTGCAGCGCGCCTCGAAGCTGACGGTCAACGCCTCCCCGGAGCCGGTGCGGAAGGGCAAGACCCTCACGGTCACCGGCAAGCTCTCCCGGGCCAACTGGGAGGACAACCTGTACCACGGCTACGCGAACCAGCCGGTGAAGCTGCAGTTCCGCAAGAAGGGCAGCAGCACCTACACCACGGTGAAGACGATCAGGACCAACTCGACGGGCGCCCTCAGGACGACCGTCACCGCCGCCACCGACGGCTACTTCCGCTACAGCTTCGCGGGCACGGCGACCACTCCGGCGGTCAGCGCGGCCGGCGACTACGTGGACGTGCGGTAGCCGCCTGCGGCCACGTGCTGAAAAGGGCTCCCGGCAGTGCGCCGGGAGCCCTTCGTGTCGTACCGGGTCCTGTCGGAACAGGTCAGAACGTGCCCAGCTTCACGATCGACAGCAGGGCGATCAGCTGGATCGCCGAGGCGCCCAGGGCCTTCGGCCAGGGCAGGTCGTGGGAGCGGCTGACCATCATCGTCAGCAGCGCGCCCGCCGCGACCCAGGTCGCCCAGCCCAGGGCCTGGACGAAGGTCGCGTTGCCGCCGAAGAACATGGCGAAGACCAGACGCGGCGCGTCCGTCAGGGACATGATCAGCATGGAGAGGCCGACCGTGGGCTGCCAGGCGCCGTCGCCGCCGAGCTGGCGGGCCAGGGTGTGGGTGACCACGCCCAGGATGAAGGACGACAGGACCAGTGCGACGGCCGTCGTCAGGACGATGGGCACCGCGTTCGCCAGGGTGGCGTTGATCGCGTCCGAGCGGGCGCCGTCGAAGCCGAAGACCGCGAGCAGGCCGTAGAGGAAGGTCACGATGAGGGCCGGGCCCCACATCGTGTAGTCCCGCATCTGGAGGAAGGTCTGGGTGGGCGAGAAGACGATGCCCCTCAGCAGGTCCTTCCAGTGCAGGCGGGGGCCCGTGGGGGCCGCCGGGGCCGAGCCCGCGCGGTAGGTGCCGCCCTGGTTGTACGGGTCCTCGCCGACCGTGAACGCCTGGGTGTGGCCCGGGTTGTTGGCCGCGTACGGGTCCGGGTCGCCCTGCGGTGCGTAGGCGCCGCCATCGCCGAAGTACTCGGGTTCGCCGTACCCGCCGCCGTTGCCCTGCGGCCACTGGCCGCCGCCGTTCCCGTACTGCTGCTGCCCGGGGTGGGGCTGCGGCGCCGGGGGCCCGCCGTACGACGGGCGGCCCTGCGGCGCCTGCTGTCCGTACGGGGGTTGTTGCGGTCGCGCTTGCGGAGCGCCGTTGTTCCGGGCGCCGCGTCCGTTCCTGAATCCAGCCACGTCTTCGAACGTACCTGGTCCCGGAGAGTGACGTGGCGGGCCCGGAGTTTGGGCCCGGCTTTGCTGCCGAGCTGTGACATCCCTTAAGGGGACGGTAAAGGAACCCCTAGGGAAGCCCTGCGGCGGCCGGTTCCGCCGCGGGGAAAGGAGCCGGGCCCGAGGGTGAGGGCCCGGCTCCGGTACGGGCGGGTCAGTCCGCGAAGTTGGCGCCGAAGGCCGGCGTTCCCGTCGTCGAGACGCCCGAGGTGCTCGGCGAGATCGCGCGCGAGCCGGTCGTGGTGATCACGGTGCCGTCGGAGGGCAGGTAGGTGACCGCGCCGTTGCCCGCGTTCTCGTACGAGCCCACGATCAGGTCGGCCTTGCCGTCGCCGGTGACGTCGTCCAGCTTGACGTCGAGGCCGAACTCGTCGTCGTCCTCGTCGTTGCCGGGCACGCCCGGGGTGCTCTGGGCGAAGGACTGGGCACCGGAGGTGGTGTTCAGGCCGGTCGAGGTGCCGTAGAGGACGGTGACCGCGCCGGTGTCGGCGGAGCTGCCGAAGTCCTCGCCGGTGACGCCGATCGCGAGGTCGAGGAAGCCGTCGCCGTTGATGTCGCCGAGGTCGAGCTCGGAGCCGAACCAGTCCTTGTTCTCGGCGCCTCCGGGGACGTTGCCGGTGTCCTGGGTGATGCCGGTGGAGTTGCCGGGGCCGCCGGCGGAGCCGTAGGTGACCCAGACCTTGCCGCCCTTGCCGGAGTCCGGGATCGTCGTGCCGTCGCTCGTGGTGGTGTCCCAGTAGGCGCCGCTGACGATGTCGCCGTAGCCGTCGGCGTTGATGTCGCCGATCG
This sequence comes from Streptomyces sp. NPDC001137, assembly GCF_040298885.1. NCBI lineage: Bacteria > Bacillati > Actinomycetota > Actinomycetes > Kitasatosporales > Streptomycetaceae > Streptomyces > Streptomyces sp. NPDC001137. The sequence goes on along the minus strand of NZ_JBEPBA010000010.1, from coordinate 292,381 downwards.
CGGTGATCACGCCGGGCTTGAGGGTCTGGGCGGAGGCGACGCTCAGGCCGCTCGCGGTGCCGGGGATGTAGTAGTTGCGGTTCCAGCCGTAGTCGGTCTGGGTCTCGTAGCCGTCGACGACCAGGTCCGTGCGCTGGTCGCCGTTGACGTCACCGGCGGTGAGGTTGAGCGGGCCGCCCGCGTCGCCGCCCGACTGGATGGGCGGCTTGATGGTGTAGCGGCCGCCCGCGGTGCCGGAGGGGGTGAAGCCGCCCTTGTAGACGTAGATGGTGGAGGCGGAGCTGCCGACGGCCAGGTCGGCCTTGCCGTCGCCGTCGAAGTCGCCGGCGGCGAGGTTCTTGCCCCAGTAGTCGTGGCTGGAGGGGGCCGGGTCGGCGATGCCGGTGCCCTTGCCGGTGATGCCCGAGGCCGAGCCCCACAGGATCACCAGGCCGCCGCCGTCGGTGTCGCTGCCGACGTCCTCGCCGGGGGAGCCGACCGCGAGGTCGTCGTAGCCGTCGCCGTTGAAGTCGGCGTACGCGGTCTCATAGCCGAAGGCGTCGCCGGCCTCGGCGGTGCCGGGGTTGCCCGTGGTGTTCTGGCTGATCGTGGAGCGCTTGGCGGAGGAGACGCCGGTGGCGGTGCCGTAGAGGACGACCACCTGTCCGGCGGTCTTGTGGCCGCTGACATAGGCGCCGGCAGCCGAGAAGGCCACGTCGCCGATTCCGTCGCCGTTGAAGTCGGCCTGCGGGACGTGGGTGGAGTCCGCGGCCGTGGCGTTCACGGCCGAGAACGTGAGCAGACCGCCCGTCAGAGCGGCGGCGGTGGCCGTCGCGAGGGCGAGTCGCAGAGGCTTGTGCATGCGGGTCTTCTCCTGCGGCATGCGGGGATGCCTGGCGGGCATCCGCAGTCGGTGGGGTGCGCCGGCCCGTGTTCGCCGGGAGTTGTCCTCGCGTTCACGGGCCGGTCGGCGATCAGGAGACCCGCATCGGGCCATAAGGGTTGTACGTGAGTTCGGTAAAGTTTTGAGGCTGCTGTGACCGGTGTGGTCCGGGGACTGATCGAGGGTGGTCAGTCGGCGAGGACGGCCCCGAAGTACCCGCGTGAGCCCAGGCCCAGACCGCTCCCGGTGAGCGTGGTCGAGCCCGTGCCCGTCGGGCCGGACGAGGTGCCGGGGAAGAAGTGCAGACGGCCGATCTCCGGTGCGGTGGCGACGAGTTCGGCGCGGCCGTCGCGGTTGTAGTCGCGCAGGAGCACCGAGGCGCCGAACCAGGAGTCGCTCTCGTCGGCGGGGCGCTGGAAGCCGGACGTCGTGTAGTCGATCTGGCGGGAGTTCGCGCCGGTGAGACCGGAGGCGCCGCCGCGCAGGACGGTGACGGCACCGGAGCGCCAGACCTCGCGGCCGAGCGTCTCGTTCGGGACGCCCACCGCGAGGTCCGGGTAGCCGTCGCCGTCGGTGTCGCCGGCCGAGACGTCGTAGCCGAAGTAGTCCCCGGACTCGCGGACGCCGGGCACGCCCGCGGTGTCCTGGCTGATCGACTTCACGGCGCCGAAGCCGGTGGCGGTGCCCTTGAGGACGTGGACCGCGCCGCCCTTGCCGGACCGGGAGACACCGAGCGCCAGGTCGCCGTGGCCGTCCTTGTCGAAGTCGGCGATCACCGCGCTGGAGCCGACGAGCTCGGAGGAGGCGGGCAGGCCGTACTTCTTGGGCGGCCTGACCGGGCCGCTCGTGCTGCCGCGGTAGAACCAGACGCGGTTGCCGTCGGTGTCCGCGTCGTAGCCGACGACCGCGAAGTCGGCCGTGCCGTCCTTGGTGACCTTGCCGGAGACGACCAGCTCGGGGTTGATGTCCTCGCCGTCGATCGGGTCGAGGTTGGTGGCGGTGCCGCGCGAGCCGGACTCGGTGAACGGGCCGCGCAGGTACCAGACGTACTCGTCCCCGACGGCGACCACGTCCGGCTTGCCGTCGGCGTTGAAGTCGCCGACCGCGACGTCCTTGGCGAACAGGTCGTCGCCGCCCGGGGCGGTGTAGGAAGTCCCCTTCGTCAGGCCGGACCCGGAGCCCCACAGCACGGTGAACATGCCGTAGCGGGAGCCCGCCTTCTCGCCGGGCGCGGTGGCGATGACGTCCGCGTACCCGTCCTTGTTGAGATCGGCCGTGGTGACCTTCGCGCCGAAGAAGTCCCTGGCCTCCGCGGCGCCCTCGACGCCCGGGCTGTTCTGCGTGACGACCGTGCGCCTGGTGAGGTCCAGCCCCTTCGAGGTGCCCCACACGACGACGACCGCGCCCGCCTCCGACTTTCCGCCCACGGTGGCGGTGCGGTCGCCCAGGACGAGGTCGCGATAGCCGTCGCCGTTGAAGTCGTCCGCGTACTTCGCGGCCGCGGCGCCGGCGGGGGCGGCCAGGGCGAGGGGGGTCAGACCGCCGGCGAGCAGGGCGGCGGCCAGGAGGGAGACGTGGGTACGGCGGCTCAAGGGGGCTCCAAGGGTCGTGGCGATCCCGGAATCGCACGGGGTCGCGATGAGGAGACTCCCGGCAAGGGCGATGAGTTGTAGGGGAGTTCGGTGAACTTCCGGTGCCGCTGTGACGTCAGTTGTCCGCCAGGAACTCCGAGGTCGAGAAGGTGACCGCGGGCTTGGCCGCCACGAGCCCCTTCTTCACGCCGGGATGGACCGTGACGGTGTCCTTCGTCTCGCCCAGGTACGTCCGCAGCGCGAGGTCCGCCCGCCCGTCGCCGTCGAAGTCGCCCACCGCCAGGACCTCTGTCGTCCCCCGGGCCGAGGGCTCCACGGTCACCGTGCCTGCCGTGGACAAGCCCGTCGTACGGCCTCGGAACACCCGGACGCCCGACCCGCTGGAGACGAGGTCGCTCAGGCCGTCGCCGTCGAAGTCGGCGGCGTCGAGCAGGGAGCCGGGGGAGCGGAGGACGGCGCGGCCGGCGGTCGGGAGGTCGTAGCGCAGCAACGTTTCGTCCAGGGTGCCGACCGCCGCGTCGAGGGCGGCGCCCCTGCCGAAGCGGCCGAGGGCGACGTCGAGGCCCTCGGGCAGCACGGTGCCGGTGCGGGTGGGGCCGGCGGGACCGCCGAGGACGACGGACGCCCTGCTCTCGCCCTCCGCCGCACGGACCACCAGGTCGTCGTAGCCGTCGCGGTTGACGTCGGCCGCGGGGCCCGTGGGGACCTCGCCCGGTGACGGGACGGGGGCGCCGGCCGTGCGCGGGGTGCCCTTGCGGGTGAACGGGCCGCGCAGATAGCTCAGTTGCTCCCCGGACGCGTGCAGGACCAGGTCCTGGGCGCCGTCGCCGTCGAAGTCGCCGCACACCGGCTGGTCGGGCCAGTCGTTGCCGAAGCGGGCGGCAGCGGGGACGGTGAGCTTGACGGCGCGGGTCAGGCCGCCGGGGGCGCCGAAGAGGACCTGGAGGGGGACCGGGGGGCGGCCCTGGCCGTCGTAGGGCGGGTCGGTCGAGACGATCAGGTCGGTGAAGCCGTCCTTGTCGAGGTCGCAGCTCGCCTCCGCGTCGAAGACCGCGGGGAGCCGGCCTTTCGTACGGGCCGCGTACCTTGCGGGGCTGAGCAACTGCCGTGCCCCCGGGGTGAGTCCGCGCGCGCTGCCGTAGACGACGCCGATGCCCGCGTCGTCGGCGTGGCTCTGCACCTTCACGAGCGAGTCGAGGACGAGATCGCGGTGGCCGTCGCCGTTGAAGTCGTCGGGGGTCCTGCTGCCCTTGCCGCGGGGTATCGGCAGCTTGGCAGGGGCGTCCGCGACCCGGACGGGGGTGGGGCGGGCGGCTCCGGCGTCCCCGCCGGGGCCGCAGGCGGCGAGCAGAAGCGTGCCGCAGAGGGCCGCCGCCGTACACATTCCGCCTCTTGGCACGCGCACCGTCCACCTCGTCAGCACCGTCGACAACGCCTCGGTAATGATGCACATGTTCGGGGTGGGGCGACAGTCGCTCGGAGCGGGGCGGGGTTCAAGATGGAGGCATGAGCGTAGTCAAGATCAATGTGCTGACCGTGCCCGCCGAGCAGCGCGAGGTGCTGGAGAAGCGGTTCGCCTCCCGGGCCCACGCCGTGGAGAACTCGGACGGCTTCGAGTGGTTCGAGCTGCTGCGGCCGGTCGAGGGGACCGACCAGTACCTGGTGTACACGCGGTGGCGTGACGAGGCGTCCTTCCAGGCCTGGATGGAGGGGCCGATGAAGTCCGCCCACCAGGGCGGCGGCGAGGGTGCCGAGCGCCCGAAGCCGGCGGCCTCCGGTTCGACCCTGTGGTCCTTCGACGTCGTGCAGTCGGCGGGGCCCAAGGGGGCGTAGGCGCTCCGGCGTGGCAGAAACGAGGGCGCCCCCTGTCCTTCTGCGGACAGGGGGCGCCCTCGTATCGCCTTGCGGACTACTTCACCGGCTCCGGCTCCGGAGCGGTCTCCGTCTCCTCCTCGCCGGCCGGGTCGACCGGGGTCTTGACGGACTCCAGGAGCAGCTGGGCGACGTCGACGACCTGGATCGACTCCTTCGCCTTTCCGTCGTTCTTCTTGCCGTTCACGGAGTCCGTGAGCATGACCAGGCAGAACGGGCAGGCCGTGGACACGATGTCCGGGTTGAGGGAGAGGGCTTCGTCGACGCGCTCGTTGTTGATGCGCTTGCCGATGCGCTCCTCCATCCACATGCGCGCGCCACCGGCGCCGCAGCAGAAGCCGCGCTCCTTGTGGCGGTGCATCTCCTCGTTCCTGAGGCCCGGGACGTTGGCGATGATCTCGCGCGGGGGCGTGTAGATCTTGTTGTGGCGGCCCAGGTAGCACGGGTCGTGGTAGGTGATGATGCCCTCGACCGGGGTGACCGGGACCAGCTTGCCCTCGTCCACGAGGTGCTGGAGCAGCTGGGTGTGGTGGATGACCTCGTAGTCGCCGCCGAGCTGCGGGTACTCGTTGCCGATGGTGTTCAGGCAGTGCGGGCAGGTCGCGACGATCTTCTTCGCCGACTTGGGCTTGGCGGACTCGGGGACCACCTTGCCGTCGTCGTCGAGCTCCTCGCCGAACGCCATGTTCAGCGCCATGACGTTCTCCATGCCGAGCTCCTGGAAGAGGGGCTCGTTGCCCAGGCGGCGGGCGGAGTCGCCGGTGCACTTCTCGTCGCCGCCCATGATCGCGAACTTGACGCCCGCGATGTGGAGGAGTTCGGCGAAGGCCTTGGTCGTCTTCTTGGCGCGGTCCTCCAGGGAGCCCGCGCAGCCGACCCAGTAGAGGTACTCGACCTCGGTGAGGTCCTCGATGTCCTGGCCGACGACCGGGACCTCGAACTCGACCTCCTTGAGCCACTCCAGGCGCTGCTTCTTGGCCAGGCCCCAGGGGTTGCCCTTCTTCTCCAGGTTCTTGAGCATCGTGCCCGCCTCGGACGGGAACGCGGACTCGATCATCACCTGGTAGCGGCGCATGTCGACGATGTGGTCGATGTGCTCGATGTCCACCGGGCACTGCTCGACGCAGGCGCCGCAGGTGGTGCAGGACCACAGGACGTCCGGGTCGATGACGCCGTTCTCCTCGGCGGTGCCGATCAGCGGGCGCTCGGCCTCCGCGAGAGCCGCGGCCGGGACGTCCTTGAGCTGCTCCTCGGAGGCCTTCTCCTCGCCCTCCATGCTCTTGCCGCCACCCGCGAGCAGGTAGGGGGCCTTCGCGTGCGCGTGGTCGCGCAGCGACATGATCAGCAGCTTGGGGGAGAGGGGCTTGCCCGTGTTCCAGGCGGGGCACTGCGACTGGCAGCGGCCGCACTCGGTGCAGGTGGAGAAGTCGAGGAGGCCCTTCCAGGAGAACTGCTCGACCTGGGAGACGCCGAAGACGTCGTCGTCACCGGGGTCGGTGAAGTCGATCGGCTTGCCGCCCGAGGTCATCGGCTGCAGGGCGCCGAGCGCGGTGGAGCCGTCGGCGTTGCGCTTGAACCAGATGTTCGGGAAGGCCAGGAAGCGGTGCCAGGCCACACCCATGTTGGTGTTCAGCGAGACCACGATCATCCAGATGAACGAGGTGCTGATCTTGATCATCGCGACCAGGTAGACCAGGTTCTGCAGCGTGCCGACGCTCAGCCCCTTGAAGGCCAGGACCAGGGGGTACGACGCGAAGTACGAGGCGTCGTAGCCGTCCACGTGGTGGATCGCGCCCTCCAGGCCGCGCAGCACGTAGATCGCGAGGCCGATGGTGAGGATGACGTACTCGACGAAGTACGCCTGGCCCGACTTGGAGCCCGCGAAGCGGGACTTGCGGCCGGGGCGGGAGGGCAGGTTCGACAGGCGGATGGCGATGAGTACGAGGATGCCGAGGACCGTCATCACACCGATGAACTCGGTGTACATCTCCAGCGGCAGCCAGTCGCCGACGATCGGCAGCGTCCAGTCGGCCTGGAAGAGCTGCCCGAAGGCCTGCGCCAGGGTCGGCGGCAGGGTCAGGAAGCCGACCGCCACGAACCAGTGGGCGAAGCCCACGATGCCCCAGCGGTTCATCCGCGTGTGGCCGAGGAACTCCCTGACAAGAGTCACGCTGCGCGCGTACGGGTTGTCGGTCCGGGTGCCGGCGGGCACCGGCTGGCCCAGTTTGAAGTACCGGACGAACTGACCGATGGCGCGTGCGAGCAGCGCAACGCCGACCACGGTCAGGACCAGCGACACGATGATCGCGGCGAGTTGCATTTGGGGGCTCCTCGGGACTGCGAGGGTCATTACTAAGCGGTAACTTATGTAGTCCGATTGAGACTACCCCCATCCTCTGTCGCACTGTAGCCGGGCGTGCGGTGATCTGCGTCGCTGAGGGTTGCCTTAAGCGTCCGTGACCAGGTCTGCTGTCCGGCTTGCGACGATGCGATCGTGTTATTCATGCCAAATTGGTACATTTGCGCCTAACTTAGACCCGTGCTATACGGGATCGCCGCCGCCACCACCGCCCTGCTGCTCGCCGCCGTGCTCACCGCACTGCTGCGGGTGCCCGCGCTGCGCCTCGGGATCGTCGAGCGGAGACGGCAGCGGCAGCGGCCCGTGCCGCTGCTCGGCGGTACGGCCGTGGTGCTCGCCACCTGCGCGGTGGCGGTGGCCATGGACCGGACCGGCGTCGCGCCCCTGGGTGCGGGGGTGGGGCGGCTGCTCGTCGCCGGCGGTGCCGTGGCCCTGCTCGGGCTCGTCGCGGACATCGGGCGGGTCAAGGCGCGGGTGCTCGTGGCCGGTACGGCCGTGGCCGCGGCCAGTGTCGTGCCGTACGAGGAGACCGGGGTGCCGGTGGGGCTGCTCGCCGTCGCGTGGATCGTCTTCGTCACCGTCGGGTTCAAGGCGCTCGACCACGCGGACGCGCTCGCGGGGACCGTCGGGGTGCTCACCGCCTTCGGGGTGGGGGCCTGTGCGGCGGCCGAGCTGATGGACGGGCTCGCGGTGCTGCTGAGCGTGCTGGCCGCCGCGCTGACCGGGTTCCTCATGCACAACTGGCCGCCCGCGCGCGTGGGGCTCGGCGCCTGCGGGTCGCTGTTCACGGGGTTCCTGCTCGCCGCGTCGGCGGTGTTCACCCGGGCGGGCTACGGGCTCGCCCCGAGTGCGGGAGTGCTGTTCTCGCTCACCGCCCTGGCGAGCGCCGACGTACTCCTGGTGGTCCTGTCGCGGCGGCTGGCCGGGCGGCCGCTGCTGCGCGGCGGACCCGACCATGTCGCCCACCGGCTGCGGCGGCTGGGGCTGACCCCGCAGGGGGCGACCGTGCTGCCCGGAATCGGAGCCTTCGCCGGCGTGTTCGTCGGAGTGCTCATGCATATCGGGTGGACCGCGCTGTCCGCCGTCTACTGGGTGGGGGCGGTGGCGCTCGTCGTCGTCCTCATGCTCCTTCGGGTGCCTGTGTACGGGCTCCGGCGGTCCGTGCCCACGCAATCGACGCAGGTCAGCGGCCCATTGCGTGTAAGGAACGGATAAGAGTTGAGTCGGTCCGACTCAGGTCTGTTGACCCATCGCCGGGTGTCGTGCACACTTGAGTCCGTTCCACTCAAGTCAGCTGGAGGAATTCACCATGGCACGTGCGGTCGGCATCGACCTGGGCACGACTAACTCCGTCGTCAGCGTTCTGGAGGGCGGCGAGCCCACCGTCATCACCAACGCCGAGGGTGCCAGGACCACGCCGTCCGTCGTCGCCTTCGCGAAGAACGGTGAGGTGCTCGTCGGCGAGGTCGCCAAGCGCCAGGCGGTCACGAACGTGGACCGGACCATCCGATCCGTGAAGCGCCACATGGGCACGGACTGGAAGATCGAGCTCGACGGGAAGCCCTTCAACCCGCAGCAGATCTCCGCGTTCATCCTGCAGAAGCTGAAGCGGGACGCCGAGGCCTACCTGGGCGAGAAGGTGACCGACGCGGTCATCACCGTCCCGGCCTACTTCAACGACTCCGAGCGCCAGGCGACGAAGGAGGCCGGCGAGATCGCCGGTCTGAACGTCCTGCGCATCGTGAACGAGCCGACCGCGGCCGCGCTCGCGTACGGCCTCGACAAGGACGACCAGACGATCCTCGTCTTCGACCTCGGTGGCGGCACCTTCGACGTGTCCCTCCTGGAGATCGGTGACGGCGTCGTCGAGGTGAAGGCCACCAACGGTGACAACCACCTCGGTGGTGACGACTGGGACCAGCGCATCGTCGACTACCTGGTCAAGCAGTTCGCCGGCGGTCACGGCGTGGACCTCGGCAAGGACAAGATGGCCCTGCAGCGTCTGCGTGAGGCTGCCGAGAAGGCCAAGATCGAGCTGTCCTCGTCCACCGAGACCTCGATCAACCTGCCCTACATCACGGCGTCCGCCGAGGGCCCGCTGCACCTGGACGAGAAGCTCACCCGGGCCCAGTTCCAGCAGCTGACGGCCGACCTGCTGGAGCGCTGCAAGACGCCGTTCCACAACGTCATCAAGGACGCCGGCATCTCCATCAACGAGATCGACCACGTCGTCCTCGTCGGCGGTTCCACCCGTATGCCCGCCGTCGCCGAGCTCGTCCGCGAGCTGACCGGCGGCAAGGACGCCAACAAGGGCGTCAACCCGGACGAGGTCGTCGCCATCGGCGCCGCCCTGCAGGCCGGTGTCCTCAAGGGTGAGGTCAAGGACGTCCTGCTCCTCGACGTGACCCCGCTGTCCCTCGGCATCGAGACCAAGGGCGGCATCATGACCAAGCTCATCGAGCGGAACACGACGATCCCGACCAAGCGGTCCGAGATCTTCACCACCGCCGAGGACAACCAGCCCTCCGTGCAGATCCAGGTCTACCAGGGCGAGCGCGAGATCGCGGCGTACAACAAGAAGCTCGGGATGTTCGAGCTGACCGGTCTGCCGCCGGCCCCGCGCGGTGTCCCGCAGATCGAGGTCGCCTTCGACATCGACGCCAACGGCATCATGCACGTGACCGCGAAGGACCTGGGCACGGGCAAGGAGCAGAAGATGACCGTCACCGGCGGCTCCTCGCTGCCGAAGGACGAGGTCGACCGGATGCGCCAGGAGGCCGAGAAGTACGCGGAGGAGGACCACGCCCGCCGCGAGGCCGCCGAGACCCGCAACCAGGGCGAGCAGCTCGTCTACCAGACGGAGAAGTTCCTCAAGGACAACGAGGACAAGGTCCCCGGCGAGATCAAGACCGAGGTCGAGGCCTCCGTCGAGGAGCTGAAGACCGCGCTCAAGGGCGAGGACACCGCCGAGATCCGCACCGCCACCGAGAAGGTCGCGGCCGTCTCGCAGAAGCTGGGCCAGGCCATGTACGCCGACGCCCAGGCCTCGCAGGCCGCCGCCGGCGGTGCCGCGGGCGCCGAGGCCCCGAAGGCCGACGACGACGTGGTGGACGCCGAGATCGTGGACGACGAGCGCAAGGACGGTGCCGCGTGACGGAGGAGACCCCGGGCTTCGACGAGAAGCCCGACGTCCCCTCCGGCGCCACCCCCGACGACGCCGAGCCGCAGGCCGCCTCCCCCTCCTCGGGGGAGGGGGCGGCCCCGGCCGGGGACGCAGCACAGATCGCCGGTCTGACGGCCCAGCTGGACCAGGTGCGCACGGCGCTCGGCGAGCGCACGGCGGACCTCCAGCGGCTCCAGGCCGAGTACCAGAACTACCGCCGCCGGGTGGAGCGGGACCGGATCACGGTCAAGGAGATCGCCATCGCGAACCTCCTGACCGAGCTCCTGCCCGTGCTCGACGACATCGGCCGCGCCCGGGACCACGGCGAACTCGTCGGCGGATTCAAGTCCGTCGCGGAGTCGCTGGAGACCGTCGCGGCGAAGATGGGACTGCAGCAGTTCGGCAAGGAGGGCGAGCCCTTCGACCCGACGATCCACGAGGCCCTGATGCACTCGTACGCGCCGGACGTCACGGAGACGACCTGCGTGGCGATTCTGCAGCCCGGGTATCGCTTCGGCGAGCGCACCATCCGCCCCGCGCGGGTGGCCGTCGCCGAGCCGCAGCCCGGCGCCCAGACCGTCAAGGCCGAAGACGCGACCGAGGCGGCCGACGACAAGGAGAGCGGTGGCCCGGACGAGGGCTGAGCTCGAACCGGTCGCAGCACCGACCGCTGAATCGATGAGAGAGGAGGGGCGTCGGGGATGAGCACCAAGGACTTCATCGAGAAGGACTACTACAAGGTCCTCGGCGTCCCCAAGGACGCCACCGAGGCCGAGATCAAGAAGGCCTACCGGAAGCTGGCCCGCGAGAACCACCCGGACGCCAACAAGGGCAACGCCAAGGCCGAGGAGCGCTTCAAGGAGATCTCCGAGGCGAACGACATACTCGGCGACCCCAAGAAGCGCAAGGAGTACGACGAGGCACGCGCCCTCTTCGGCAACGGTGGCTTCCGCCCCGGGCCGGGCGGCGCAGGCGGCTCCTTCAACTTCGACCTGGGCGACCTCTTCGGAGGCCAGGCGGGTTCCGGAGGCTTCGGCGGCGGAATCGGTGACGTCTTCGGGGGCCTGTTCAACCGGGGCAGCTCCGGTACGACCCGGGTGCAGCCCAGGCGCGGCCAGGACATCGACACCGAGGTCAGCCTCAGCTTCACCGAGGCGATCGAGGGGGCGACGGTCCCGCTGCGCATGTCCTCGCAGTCACCCTGCAAGGCCTGCTCGGGCACCGGCGACGCGAACGGCAACCCGCGGGTGTGCCCGACGTGCGTCGGCACCGGCCAGGTCGCGCGGGGTTCCGGCGGCGGCTTCTCGCTCACCGACCCCTGCCCGGACTGCAAGGGCCGCGGCCTGATCGCGGAGAACCCCTGCGAGGTCTGCAAGGGCTCGGGGCGTGCCAAGTCCTCGCGCACCATGCAGGTCCGCATCCCGGCCGGGGTGTCGGACGGCCAGCGCATCCGGCTGCGCGGCAAGGGCGCACCGGGCGAGCGGGGCGGCCCTGCGGGCGACCTCTATGTCACCGTGCATGTCGACGCGCACCCCGTGTTCGGCCGCAAGGGCGACAACCTCACCGTCACCGTCCCCGTGACGTTCGCGGAGGCGGCGCTCGGCGGCGAGGTCAGGGTGCCCACCCTGGGCGGCCCGCCCGTCACCCTGAAGCTGCCGCCCGGCACGCCCAACGGCCGCACCATGCGCGCCCGCGGCAAGGGCGCGGTCCGCAAGGACGGCACCCGCGGCGACCTCCTGGTCACCGTCGAGGTGAGTGTCCCGGCGGATGTGACGGGGAAGGCTCGTGACGCACTCGAGGCGTATCGCGAGGCGACCGCGGGCGAGGACCCGCGGGCGGAGCTGTTCAAGGCCGCGAAGGGAGCATGACCAAGATGGACGGCCGTCGACGCAACCCGTACGAGCTGACCGAGGAAACCCCGGTCTACGTCATCTCGGTGGCGGCCCAGCTCTCCGGCCTGCACCCGCAGACCCTGCGCCAGTACGACCGCCTCGGCCTGGTCTCGCCCGACCGCACCCCGGGCCGCGGCCGGCGCTACTCGGCCCGTGACATCGAACTGCTGCGCACCGTCCAGCAGTTGTCGCAGGACGAGGGCATCAACCTGGCGGGCATCAAGCGGATCATCGAACTGGAGAACCAGGTCGCCGCGCTCCAGCAGCGCGTCGCCGAACTCCAGGCCGCCGTCGAGGGCGCGGCGGCGGCCATGCAGCAGCGCGAGGCGGCGGTGCACGCGTCGTACCGCCGCGATCTGGTCCCGTACCAGGAGGTGCAGCAGACCAGCGCGCTGGTGGTGTGGCGGCCGAAGCGGCAGCAGGACTGAGGTACGTGTGCGGAAGGGGCCCGGAGGTTGAACCTCCGGGCCCCTTCCGTATGCCCGCCGGTGTGGGTGACCGGGTCAGCGGCCGACGAAGAACTCCAGCGACGAGCTCTGCGCGCTCTGCCGCCCGTAGGGGTCCACGGCGTACACGGTGGCCGTGCACGGCCCGTTGTAGGGCGGTGTCCAGGAGAGGGAGCCGGTCGCGGACAGCAGGGTGCCGCTGTCGCCGCAGGCGCCGCTGATCTCCCAGGAGTAGCCCTTCAGCACCCGCCCCTCGTCACCCGCGCCGGGTGCGGCCTTGATCTGGACGGCCTGCCGGGCGGGGATGCCCGCCGTGACCAGCGTCAGCTGCGGTGCGGCCGGGCCGAACGGGGTGGCCCGGGCGAGCCGGTCGACGGTGATCTCCGCGGAGGGCGCCGACTCGGCCCCCGTGCCGGCATCCACGGCGACGACGTAGTAGGACGCCTTGCCCGCCGGGGCGAGACGGTCCTCCCACCAGCCGCCGTGCAGGTTGCCGATGGCCGTCCAGCCGCCGTCGGTGCGGCGGTAGACCCGGTACTGGGGGGCGTCCTCGGGGAGCACCCAGTGGATCTCGGTCCTGTCGTCCTGGAGGACGCTGGTGAGCCCGGTCGGGGCGGGCGTGCCGCTGGGTTCGGGGCGCGTGGCCGTCACCGTTGCGGAGACCGGGGAGACGTTCCCGGCTCCGTCGACCGCATGCACCGTGTACGTGTAGGGCGTGCCCGTCCCGGCGGTGACGTCCGTGAAGGAGGTCCCGAACACGGTCTCGGGCCCGTCCGGGTCCTGCTGCCCCTCCGGCGCGCCCCACACCTCGTAGTGGTGCACGTCCGCCGCCGAAGAGGGTTCCCACGCCACCGTGTTGCCCGCCGTGGTGCCCTCGGCCGTGAGGCCGGTGACCCGCGCGGGCGCCGTCCGGTCGGCGGTCGTCACGCCCTGGTCGGCCGAACCCGCCGAGGTGTTGCCCGCCTTGTCGTAGGCACGCACCTCGTAGTAGTACGTGTCGCCGGTCACCGGCAGGCTCGTGTCGGTGTACGACGTCGAGGTCGTCGTCGCGAGCGGCGTGGCGCCGAACGACGTGCCCTTGAGCCGCCGGTAGACGCGGTAGCCGGCGAGGTCCATCTCCTTGTTCCCCGGCCAGCTGAACTTCGCCTTGCCGGCAGTGGAGTCGTAGGCGACCGAAGTTCCCGTCGGGGCAAGGGGGCTGACCTTGTCGACGTCGGCGGAGGTGCGCGGCTTGTAGGCGAAGGAGACGTTCGCCGTGCCCGTCCAGTTGACGTAGTCGACGCGGAGGGTGTGGCGGCCGGAGGGGATCGTGATGTTGACGGTCTTCTTCACCGTCGTGGACACGTTCTTCCAGAGGTCGACCTTGCGTACACCGTCCAGGTGGACGCGGACGCCGTCCTGGGTGGCGACCGGCAGGGCGAAGGGGCCGCCCGAGCCGAAGTCCCTCGTCACCGTCCAGCGGACGCCGAAGTTGTCCCTCGGCAGGCCGGAGGCCGGGGCGCCGGTGCCCCAGTTCTGGTCGATCGCCGCGTCGCAGTCCGTCTTCTTCGGGGTGCCGGAGAACGACGTGTTCGCGAAGAACTGGCGCGTGTAGACGGGCGAGGCGCAGGTGGTCGCGGCGGTGGCCGGAGCGGCCGTCGCGGAGAGCAGACCGGCCGCGGTGGCGAGCACGACGGCGGTCGTGGCCGCGGCGGTCGTGGGTCTGGCTGGGTTCATTCGGTCCTCTGGTCGGGATGGGAACGGCTGATGCAAGCTGCCGTGATCACGACTCGTGAGCAATCGCGTTGGTTGTACGGATCTTTGCCTGCCGATTGCCTGCCGTTGCATGGAGGGTCCGTAAAGAACCTTTGGAGGCGTTTCCGCCATGTCTTTACATGGTCGGCGGAGTGTTGCGTTGCGCACTCGTTAAGTAGTTGCGCTTGACGCCCGGGGGCCGCTCCGCGTTGGCTTTTCAGTCACCTGGGTCGCATTTTTGCGCCCGCGTCCGCAAGACACCAGAAGTGAGCTCCTGCATGCGTTCCACGCGTCGTACCGCCATCGTCGTGGCAGCGTCCACGATGACTCTGTCGCTCTCCGCCTGCGGCGTGCTGAACGTGTCGGGGGACAGCAGCTCGGCGAGCCCCACGAAGGGCAACGACGTCACCGTCGGGCTGCTGCTGCCGGAGACGGCCAACACGCGGTACGAGGACTTCGACTACCCCATCATCAAGAAGCAGGTCGCCTCGCTCACCAAGCAGCAGGGCAAGGTCGACTACCAGAACGCCGGCCAGAACGCGGCCAAGCAGGCGGCCCAGATGCAGAAGATGATCGACGACAAGGTCGACATCATCCTGCTGGACGCCGTGGACTCGCACGCCATCGCCGGTGAGGTGAAGAAGGCGAAGGACGCCGGTATCCCGGTCATCGCCTACGACCGGCTGGCCGAGGGCCCGATCGACGCGTACATCTCCTTCGACAACGAGCTTGTCGGCGAGGTCCAGGGCCGCACCCTGCTGGAGGCGCTGGGCAGCGGGGTCGACACCTCCGACAAGATCGTCATGATGAACGGCTCGCCCACCGACCCGAACGCCAAGCAGTTCAAGGCGGGCGCCCTGTCCGAGCTCAACGGCAAGGTGACGATCGCCAAGTCGTACGACACCACGGACTGGGACCCGAAGAACGCCCAGGCCAACATGAAGGCGGCCATCGAGGCGATCGGCAAGGGCAACATCGCCGGCGTCTACTCCGCCAACGACGGCATGGCCGGCGGCATCGTCAAGGCCCTGGAGGACGCCGGTGTCACCAAGATGCCGCCGCTCACCGGGCAGGACGCGGAACTCGCGGCCGTGCAGCGGATCGTGTCGGGCGAGCAGTACATGAGCGTGTACAAGTCGTACCCGCAGGAGGCCGCGGCGGCCGCGCAGATGGCGGTGGCCAAGGTGCAGGGCAAGGAGATCGAGTTCGACGCCCTCACCCAGGACACCGTCGACAGCCCCACGGACAAGGGCATCCCCGCGCAGCTCGTCACCGTGACCGCGCTGACGAGGAAGAACATCAAGTCGACGGTCGTCGCGGACGGCATCTACAAGGTCTCCCAGATCTGCACGTCGAAGTTCGCCTCGGAGTGCGCGGCCATCGGCCTCAAGTAGCGGCTCTCAGGCCACCGGCAGCGGCCGTCCGCCGGTCAGTACCGGCACCGCCCGCCTCGCCCGGTCCACCTCCCGCAGGTCGAGGTCCACACAGGTGAAGTCCGGTGCCGGGCCCAGCCGGGCGCGGATCTCGCCGAGCGGTGAGACGACCAGGCTGCCGCCGACGCCCGTGGGCGCCGCACCGGACGCGGCGCCACCGGCCTCGCTCCCGCCCGGAGCGGCCTGGCCGCAGGCGACCACGAAGCTGGTGGAGTCCAGCGCCCGGGCGCGGGCCAGCAGCGTCCACTGGTCCGGCTTTCCCGGCCCCGCGCCCCAGGAGGCGGCCACCACCGTCAGCAGGGCGCCGCGCGAGGCGAGTTCGGTGAACAGGCCGGGGAAGCGGATGTCGTAGCAGGTGGCCACGCCCATCCGGACGCCGTCGACGTCCACGGTCAGCGGCTCGGTGCCGGGGGCCACCGTGTCGGACTCGCGGTGCCCGAACGCGTCGTAGAGGTGGATCTTGTCGTAGTGCCCGAGGAGCCCGTTGGGGCCGGCCACGAGCAGCGTGTTGTGGACACGGCCGTCGGCGGCCGGGGTGAACATCCCGGCCACGACGGTGAGTCCGGCGCCGGCGGCGAGCTCCCGCACCCGGGTCGCCCACGGACCGTCCAGCGGCTCGGCGACCGGCCGCAGGGGTACTCCGAAGCGGCACATCGTCGCCTCCGGCAGCACCAGCAGCCGGGCCCGCGCGGCCGCGGCCCGGGCGACCTCCCGCTCCACGAGCAGGAGGTTCGCGCCGGGGTCCGCGGTGCTTGCGAGCTGGCCGAGCGCGACGCGCAGCGATACGGGCGCGGTCACAGGGACTTGAGGACGGTCGTCAGGCGGTCCAGGCCCGCCACCAGGTGCTCGTGCCGGGCGGCCGAGTAGGCGATCCGCACATGGTCGGCGTAACGCCCCTGCTGGAGCGGGTCGTAGAAGGTGCCGACGGAGTAGACGACCCCGGCCTCCCGGGCGCGTTCGGCGAGCAGCTCGGCGGCCGGGCGGCCGCCGTTCACCTTCGCCCAGACGAAGAAGCCGCCCGCGGGGTCGTCGAACTCCAGCCGGTCGCCTGCCTCGCGCAGGCTGCGGACGGTGAGTTCGGCGCGCTCCCGGTAGATGTCCCTGCCGCGGGCGAGCAGCCGGTCGAACCAGCCCTCGCGGGCCAGCAGGGTGCGGGCGATGGCCTGGGAGAGGGTCGAGCTCTGGAAGTCGTAGCGGCGCCGCAGGTTGATGACGTGCGGGGCCAGCCACTCGGGTGCGATCAGCCAGCCCAGCCGCAGACCGGGGCCGAGCGTCTTGGCGAAGGTCTGCACGACGACCACGCGGTCGCTGTCGAGCGGGAAGTCCGGCTCGCTGCGGCCGTCGGGGGCGAAGGGCCGGTACGGGTTGTCGGAGAGGACGAAGAAGCCGTACCGCTCGGCGAGTTCGACCAGCTGACGTCGCTTCTCGTACGGCAGCAGGCCGCCGGCCGGGTTGTGGAAGTCCGGAACCGTGTAGAGGGCCTTGGGGCGCAGCCCGCCGCGCAGCCGCTCGGCGAGGACGTCGACGTCGAGGCCGTGCGGGCCCACCGGGACGGGGTGGATGTCGGCGCCGGTGTTCTCGACGATGCGGATCGTGTCGGGGAACACCGGGTCGTCCACGACGATCACGTCGCCCGGTTCGGCGACCGCGTGGAGCGCGAGTGCCGTGCCGTGCAGCCCGCCGTTGGTGATCAGCACCCGCGAGGGGTCCACGCCCTCGCGGGCGGCGATGAGCGAACGCAGCGCCGGATCACCGGCGTTCGGACCGTACGCGAGTGCCGGCCCGCCGGTGTCGGGCCCGGCCAGCAGGTCGTTCGTCACCTCCCTGATCGCGTCCAGCGGCAGCGCCTCGACGGCGGGCGCACCACTGACGAGGTTCACGAAGTCCGGGCCCGGCTTGCGGGCCGGGACGGCGTAGGGGGAGGAGAGGGAGAGGGCCGAGATCCGGGAGGAGATCAGGGTGCCGGGGGCGGGGGTGGTGAGTGCGGGGGTCATGCGGGGGTCCTTGTCGTCAGTCGGGGCACTTCGGTGACCGGGCGGGCGTGGTCCCGGAGGAGCCGGGGTGAGGGGACCAGGCCGAAGCCCGGGCCCGGCAAGGGGGCGGCGTGGTGATGGGTGCGGTCGATCGTGTACGGCGGGGTCGTCAGGTCCGGTGGGAACCACTCGTCCTGGCGGCCGGACTCGACGGCGACGAGGCCCTCGACGTGGGCCGCCAGCAGCCGTCCCGCCGCCCACAGGGGGCCCACCTCGGCGACCTGCACCCCGAGTTGGGCGCGCAGGCCGAGGGTGCGGGCGTGGCGCAGCATGCGCAGGCTCGCCAGCGGGCCGCCGCACTTGGAGACCCGGACGTTGACGTACGTCGCCGCCGCGTGCCGGATCGCCTCGTCGAGGTCGGCGGGGACGGCCGCCGACTCGTCCAGCATCACGGGACAGCCGGCCTCCCGCTGGATGCGGTGCAGGGTGGCCCAGTCGCGGGATCGGGTGGGTTCCTCCAGCCAGTCGACCGTGTCCGCGAGGAGGGCGGCCGCCTCCAGGGCCTGCGCGGGCGGCCAGACGCCGTTGGCGTCCACGGAGACCGTGGTGCGGGCGGGGTCGGTCAACTCCCTTGCCGACAGGGCGAGTTCGCGGGTCGCCTTGGGGTCGGGCAGGCCCTTGACCTTGACATGGGTCAGGCGGGAGCGCGCCTCGGCGGGCAGGGCACCGAGCAACTCCGCGGGCGTACGGCTCGCGTCGACGACCAGGGCGGAGACCGGAACCCGGGGCTGAGCGCGCAGCACCTCCCCGCCCACCAACGCGAGGGCGTCCGTCGCGTCCCGGCCGTGGGCGCGGCACCAGGCGTCCAGCAGGGCCGTCTCCAGGGCGGCCGCGGCAGCCGGGGCCGGGTGTCCGGGGGTGCCGAGGGCGGCGGGCAGGTCGAGGGCGGCGAGCTCCCGCACACCGGACTCGAACGGGCCGGAGAAGACCCCTTCCAACTCCGGGAGCCGGGCGTGCAGGAGAGCCCGCACCACCGATTCCAGGCTCTCCCCGGTGACGTACGTCCGCGGCGCCCCCTCGCCCCAGCCGGTCGCCCCCGCCAGGGTGCAGCGGACCAGGATTGAACGGGAGGTACGGCGCGAGTGCGCCGCGTGGGCGAAGGGGCGGGCCATGGGGACCTCGGCGGTGAACACCTCGACGGGCAACGGCAGAGTGCTCATCGCGTGCTCCCGATGGCCGTCGAAGCCAGCCAGTCCCAGTAGCGGTGCCGGGCCGCCGAGAACTCGACGTAGTGACCCGAGTCCGTGAAGTCGACGGCGGCCGCGCGCCGCGTCAGGCCGGTCAGGACCTGCCACGAGGTGTCCAGGTCGATGATCGCGTCGTGCCGCGGACGCACGAAGTGCACCGGATCCGCGGACGGATCCGCGTCCCAGGTGCCGCCGCGCATGTAGACGTCCTCCAGCTGCACCATCACCGCGCGGGTGGACGCGGTGACCTGGCGGATCATCAGGATGTCGTTGGCCATGAAGTCCAGGTACGCCGTGACGTCCGTGTAGTCCGCGTCCGCCAGCGCCAGCGGCGCGGTGCCGAGGCCGCCCGCCGAGCGCAGGGCCGCCAGGGCCTCGCCGCTGCCGTGGCGGGAGCGCTGCTGGCCCAGCGCCGGGGCGCAGAACACCAGGCGGGCGCCGGCGGTGTGCCCCTCGGTGACCAGGGCCGCGAGGACGCTGCCGCCGAAGCTCTGCCCGACGACCGTCAGCGGCAGGCCCGGTGTCCGCGCGCGCACCGCCGCGAGGGCTCTGGCGTAGTCGTCGGTGACCTGCGCGGCCGAGGGGAGGTGGCCGCGGGGGCCGCCGCTGGTGCCGCTGCCGCGCCGGTCGAGGGCGAACACGGCGAGGCCGCGCGCGGCGAGCTCGGGGCCGGTCTCGAAGAGCCAGCCCGCATGGCTCTGGATGCCGTGGACATAGAACACGGCCGCGGCGGGCGGGCGGTCGGGTGCCCAGTGGTGCAGGGCGAGTTCGGTGCCGTCGGAGGCGGTGAGGGGGAGCGTCGCGCGGTCGTGGGAACGCGCCGTCAGGGCGCTCATCGGGCGGCACCGGCCTCGGCGGAGGCGGCGGTGAGCCGGAGTCCCGGTGCCGTGCCTGCCCTGAGCAGCCCCCGCTCGGTCAGGGTGTCCAGCACTTCCCGGTCCCTTTGCAGCCAGTGGTGCTTGACCTGGTTGGAGGAGGTGCCGCGGGCGCGCAGCCGTTCCTCCGAGGCGCGGGCGAACGCGCCCCACTCGGCGGCGACGACCTCGATGCGGCCCAGGCGGCGGGAGGCGCGCTTCTCGCCGTACTCGATGTTGATACGGCGCAGTGCGGTGTCGATGTCCTGGGCGAAGGACTCCAGGGTGGACGCGCCCAGGCCGGCGGCCCCCTCGACGATCACGTGGTAGCGCGGCGGGGCGCCCCACACGGGCACGCAGGTGAACAGGGGGCGGCCGCCGAGGCCGTCGGGCAGGGAGGACACGACGGCCTCGTGGACCTGGGTCTCGGTGAGCTTCTCGCCGGTGAAGGAGGCACGGAAGCCTGCCCGGCCGGTGAACTCCAGGCGCGGGGTGGCGCCGTAGTGGCCGACCACGCGGTACACGTCGCCGACGTCGTAGCGCAGCAGTCCGTTGGCCTGGCTCATCACCAGGCGGTACTCCTGGCCGTTCTCCAGCTCGTCGAAGAGCACGGTCTCCGCGTCCGGGGCGAGCGCGTCGGGGCCGTCGGAGGCCTCGGGCCCGTCGACGGGGACGAACTCGTGGACGCCCTGGCCGACGGCGAGCGGGCCGGCCGAGGCGTGGCCGTCCACGGGGAGGGTGACGATGCCCTCGGTGCCGGTCGTGCTGAACGGCAGCCGCCGTACGCCGGGCAGGACCTCCGTCAGCCAGTCCCGGTACAGGGCGGCGGACGCGGAGTTCCAGGCCACCGCGAGATCCAGGCGCGGCCACAGGTCCGTCAGGCCGGGGGCGCCGCCGGTCGCTTCGAGGACGGCGGCCAGGCGGTCGGCGGTCTCCCGGTCCGGGGTGACGGCGGGGTGCCGGCGGCCGTTCAGGGTGCCGTCGCGCAGGTCGGCCACCAGCCGCTCGCCGGAGGAGGCCAGCGTCTCGGCCAGGCTGATGATCTTCGACGGGTTGAGGGCCACGACGGCCCGTACGTCGCTGCCCGCGAGCAGCCGCAGCTTGCGGTACAGGGCCGCCTCCCAGCCCTCGCCCGGCTCGGCGAGCAGCCACGGCTCGTCGTACCAGGGCGGCAGCCAGTCGCGGGCACCGACCGCCGCGGGGCGGTTGGAGATGCTGTAGACGGGCTGCTCGCCGCCCGGCCCGGGGCGGCCCGGGGTGCGCTCCCAGGACAGGTCGAGGACCTGCGGGATGTGCGCGGCGGGCGCCGAGAGCGCGTCCGCCTCCGCGAGCGCCTCGAAGTAAAGGCCCCACTGCGCGTACAGGGCGGGCCCGCGGTAGTGGTCGCGCCAGTGCCGGGTGGTGGGGATGTGCTTGGGGGTGCCGCTGGAGCCTGAGGTCTTCAGGAAGGCGTACGGCCGGCTGCGGGTCAGGACCGCGGGCGCGCCCTGGCGGGCGCGGCGGACGTACGGCTCGACGTCCTCGTACTGCTGGATCGGCACCGCCCGGCGCCACTCGTCCGTCGTGCGGACGCGGTGCAGGGCGTGGGCGCGGCCGAACTCCGTGTCCGCGCACTGGTCGAGAATGTCCTCGAATACATTCCGGGCGGTGGGCCCGGGATTTGCGAATACTTTCCGCAGGCTTTGCAGGGCGTGCTGGGTGCGGATACCGAACGCGTGGCACGAGCAAGGCGTGGGGGAAGAGGTGGCCGAATTCACTGCGGGTGCGGCCAAGGCTGCCATGTTTGTCCTCTGGTCGGGATTCACGTGTGCAGGTACAGCGGAAATCACCGGTTTCGCCTGGTGGGGGGGGGAGCCGGTGGGGAAGCTGCTTGTCAACTGCCGTGGACGGGGTGGGCGCACGAGGGCGCCGGCGCGGCAGGATCAGCGAGAAGTGCGACAGAAGTTGCGCATGGACATGATTATTTGCGGTTTCACTGCTGTCCGTCAAGAAATTTCGGAAGGCAATGTACGGCTATTGTTGCGCGGGGATGAATTCCACCTCGACGGCAATATGGAATTCATTCGTCCACTGATGCGCCGGTCGCCCAGCACCCCCGCGAGGGCGAAAACCGTCACGGCGCAGCCGGCGCCCAGCAGCGTCCGCGGGCCCAGGCCCATCAGACTGCCCGCGAGGGCGGTGCCGGCCGAGGAGACGGCCATCTTGAGGGCGCCCATGGACACGTACACCTGGGCGCGGGCCTCCGCGGGCGCATACACGGCGCGCACCGCGAGCGTCGCCGTGAACAGCAGGGCACTGGCCACGCCCGTGGCGGCGAAGGTCACCACGGCGACCGCGTAGCCGGGCGCCACGGCACAGCAGGCCACCGCGGTCGCGCTCACCGCGACCAGCACGGTCGACGTCCGCTCCGGCTCGCCCCGCAGCGGCACGATGCCGGCCACGACCGACCCCGCGAGATAGCCGAAGCCGTAGACGGCGGCCAGTGCGGCACCCGCGTCGGGGCTGCCGGTGAGCCGGTGCCCGAGCGTGGTCGCCACGACCGTGATGCCACCGGCGACCAGCGCGGTCAGCGCCATCGCCAGCATCACGCGGCGCAGCGGGCCGACGGTCGCGATGATCCGGAAGGTCTGCCGGACCCGCAGCGGGCCCGCCGGGCCCTTCGCGGGCGGGGCTCCGACGGGCAGTGTCAGCACGGTGAGCGCGGCCGTCGCCGCCGCCCCGCCCAGACACAGCACCCCGGCGCGCGCACCCAGCGCGGCTCCGACCGCGCCCACGGCCGCGGGCCCGAACGTGTTGCCGATGCCGTACGTTGCCGAGTCCCAGCCCTCCGCCCGGCGCCGCCCCCGCTCGTCCCAGCCGTCCACGGCGGCGAGCCGGCTGCTCAGTCCGCCCGTCACCAGCGGCCCGCACAGCCCGGCGACCGTGACGAGTCCGGCCACGGCGAGGATCGGGACGCGCCCGAGCAGCGCCGCGGCCGCGGCCAGCGCGAGACCGAACACCACGAAGGAGACGGCCAGGACCCGACGGCCGTCGCGGGCCCGGTCCAGCACACCCGCGAGCCAGGGCCCCGCCACATAGGGCGCGGTCAGAAGCGCGGCGAGCAGACCGCCGAGGGCCGCACCGCCCGATCCGCCCGTGCGGACGGTCAGGGTGAACAGGCCGACGGCCGCGCCGCCGCTCGCGGTGCGCACCAGGGAGGCGGTGAGGAGATAGCGGACGAGGGTGGTGCCGCGTGAGGCGCCCATGTCAGCCGCCGCCCCGCGCCTCGGCCACCGCCGTCAGCGTGAACCCGAGCCGTTTCTCGATGTCCCGCCGCACCGCCGCGACCTCCTCGGCGGCCCGGTCGGCGTCGTCGCCGACCACCCGGACCATGCCGAAGGTGTCGAAGTTGCCGTTCATCGCCCGCAGCCGGGCCCCGGGTTCCGCGCGGCTCCAGCCGGAGTGCAGGCGCGGCCGGAACTCCTCGAACCAGTCGGCCGGCAGATCCCGTGGGACGACGGCGTCCTGCGCGGCGGCCAGGAAGGTGTGGCTGGCCGCCCGGCGCCACGGCAGCGGGTGCTCGGGCGCGGGCGCACCCAGGAACAGATCGACCAGGATCTCGAAGACGTTGTGGTCGGTGGCCATCCGCACCGAGTCCGGCAGTGAGCCCCCGGAGATGCGCGGATTGGCCTCCACGAGCCGGAAGCCCTTCGCCGTACGCATGACTTCGACGTGGAAGATGCCGAGGTCCAGCCCGAGGACCTCGCAGACGCGGGCCGCGTACAGGCCGAGCTCGGCCTCCTCGGCCGCGGGCAGCCCCGACGGGACCGTGCAGCCGAGCTCAAGCACCGGGTTGTCGCGGCCCATCTTGCGGCCGACCGCCACCAGCGGGGTGAACCGCTCCTCGTCCGCGGCCACTTCGACCGAGTACAGCTCGCCGACCGCCAGCTCCTCGACGATGTACCGCTCGTCCAGCTCGGCCGCCAGGCCCGGCTGCATCGACCGCAGCTCCTCGGCGGCGGCGGCGAAGTGGGCGCGCAGTCCGTCCGGCGTCTCGACGATGCTGGTGACGGCCTTGCCGACGCCCGACACCGGCTTGATCACCACCGGGTAGCCGATGGCCGCCGCGGCCTCAAGGGCCTCGGGCAGTGTGGTCACCACCGCGAATCCCAGGCTCGGCACGCCCGTCTCCCGCAGGATCTCCCGGCAGCGGCCCTTGTCACGGGCGGCGGCGACGGCCTCGTACGGGGTGCCGCGCGCCCCGAGCCGCTCGGCGAGCCTGGCCGCACTGAGCACGCACAGGGACAGGGTGGACAGGACGGCGTCCACGTCCCCGCGCCCGATGCCGTGCTCACGCAGCAGCCCGAGGAGCCGGCCGACGTCCTGGAGGTCGTCCGAGTGGATGGTCCGGTCGGCGAGTTGCTCGGCCTGCGCGCGCTCGGCGGGCGGGGTGACGAAGTCGTACAGCGGTGAACGCAGCAGGGTCACTTCGTGACCGAGCCGCTTGGCGTGCGCGACGGACTGGACGCCCAACGCGGTGATCTCGACGAAGACGAGGTGGGCCACGCGTGCTTCCCCTCTGCTGGGGTGGTGATGGGTGTGGGGAGTGGCCGGGGAGGGGACACAGGCCCTGGCACGGGCTCAGGACGCGCCGCGGGAGAGCCAGTGCTCGGGCCGGACCCGGATCAGCACCGACCCGGCGGTCCGCCCGGCGCTCGCCTCGACGAACGCGTCGCCCGCCGCCGCCCCCAGATAGCGGTGCGCCAGCGACCGCCGCTCGTCGAGCGTGGCCGGGGCGCGGAACTCCACCACAGGGCCCTCGACGCTGACGTACGTGCGCGGCGGTTCGGTCCGCTGCACACACAGGGAGACCCGGCCGTGCCGGCGCACCAGGGCGGCCTTGCGGCTGTCCAGCGCGGTGATCAGTGTGATGTCGCCGCCGGGCGTGTAGCCGTACCAGAGCGGTACGGACAGCGGGCCGCGCCCGGGCTCGCCCGTGATGCTGATGACGGCGATGTGCGGCTCGGCCAGGAACGCCTCGCGCTCCGCCCGCGTCATGGCACGCACCTGCTGGTCCTTCCCCCGCTCACTCATGTCGTCCCAGCGTGCGGGGCACCTCGGCACAGGTCCAATACAGGTTTTCTCGCCGCCGATCAGCCTTGTTTATCGGGCCCTGCTCAGGCGATGTATGTACAGGCCATGAACTGTCCGCCGGGCGGCCCGTACCGCCGTCCCGCGGTGCCTACGATGCCCGTATGGAACTGCGCCGCCTGAGGTACTTCGTGGTGCTCGCCCGACACCGGCACTTCGGGCGGGCCGCCGCGGAGCTGAGCATCGCGCAGCCCGGGCTGAGCCAGCAGATCAAGGTGCTGGAGCAGGAACTGAAGGTGTCCCTGCTCGACCGGGGCCCGCAGGGCGTCACCCTCACCCCGGCAGGCCGGGCGCTGCTGGAGGGCGCCGAGCCGCTGCTCGGCGCGGCCGACGAACTGGGCGAGCGGGTGCGGGCGGTGGCCGACGGCACCCACGGCAGGCTCCGCGTCGCCTACTCCCGCTCGGGCGCCGACGACCGCATCACCGATGTGATCCGCCGCTTCCGCAAGGACCACGAGGACGTCCAGGTGTCGGTGACCACCGGCATGTCGTCCTGGTGCCTGCGCCTGCTGCGGGACGGCGGCCTCGACGCCGCCTTCGTCCGCGGGGTCATCCGCGAACCGGGCGTCACCGCCGCCGTCGTCGCCGAGGAGGAGGCCGCGGTGATCCTCCCGGCCGACCACCCCCTCGCCGCCCGCGACCGCCTCACCCGCGGCGACCTGCGCGGCCTGCCGGTCGTGCTGTGGCCGCGGGAGGCGGGACCCACGCTGTACGAGGAGCTCGTCGCCGACGTCTGGCCTGACGGACCCCCGCACCTCGCCGCCGAGGAACCGGACTTCGAGCAGGTCGTCGCCGCCGTCGCCGAGGGCACGGGCGTCTCCGTGATGGACCTCGGGCGCGCCCGCAAACTCTGCCCGCCCGGGGTCGTCATCCGTCACTTCGCCGAGCACCCGCCCCGCTACGCCGTCTCCTTCGCCCACCGCACGGACGACCCGAACCCGGTGCTGGCCAGGTTCGCGTCGTACGTACGGCAGACGCCCCGATAGGGGGCACGGCAGGGTTTCAGCCCACTGCTGTTCACCCCACCCGCGTGAACACCACCGACACCTCCGGCGGGCCGCCCGCCACACCCCGGTAGATGCCCTTGTGCGGGGTGACGTCGTCGTAGTCGCGGCCGCGGGCCACCACGACATGGGACTCGTCGGCACGGGTGCGGTTGGTCGGGTCGTAGCCGCACCAGTCGCCCGCCCAGTACTCGATCCAGGCGTGGCTCTGCCCGGCGACGGGCCGGTGGAGCTCGGCCTCGCGCTCCGGGTGGAGATAGCCGGAGACGTAACGGGCCGGCAGGCCCACGCCCCGCAGCAGCGCGACGGTGAGATGGGTGATGTCCTGGCAGACGCCCGCGCCCTGCTCCCAGGCCTCCGCGGGCGAGGTGTTCACGCTGGTGGCGCCGGGCAGGTACGACACCCGGTCGGCGACCAGGGCGGAGACCGCGACCGCCGTCTCGTGCGGATCGAGGCCGGCCGCCGCCTTCCGGGCCTTCTTCACCAGCTTCGCCGGAACCGTCGTACGGCCGGTGGGGCTCGCGAACTCCAGCAGACGCGAGTTCGCGATGCGTTCGGCCACCTCGGCCCAGGCGGGCGCGGGCGGCAGCGCCTCCGGAGGGGAGGTCTCGACCAGGCTGGAGGCCGTGATGGTGAGGTCGCCGTGCGGGTCCATCAGGTCGAAGCCGGTGACCTGGGTGCCCCAGTAGTCCCAGTACGACCAGGTGGAGGTCGTGGGGTTGACGGTGACCCGCGCGTCCAGGGTGGTCTGGCCCGGGAGCGTCAGCGGGGTCATGCGGACCTCGTTGTGCGAGGAGGCCGCGGGCTGGGCGTAGGAGACCCGGGTGGTGTGCTCGATACGGAGGCGGCGTACGCGTTCGGCGGTCATCTCACGCTCCTTCCTGGGCCCACTCGATGGGCCCCTGGTACGGGAAGAACCGCTCGGCCACCGCGTCCGCGGACGCCATGCAGGCCTGCTGCAGGTCGCCGAGGAGCACGGGCAGCTGGTTCTCCAGAGCGTGCGTGTCCAGATATTCGAGGCGGGTGCGGAGCCTGCCGATGGGGCGGCGCGCGGGGTCGTGGCGGGGGCGGCCGAGCGCGGTGAGGCACTCCTCCGCCGTGGTCAGCGCGTGCAGCGCCGAGCGCGGGAAGTCCCGGTCCAGGAGCAGGAATTCGGCCACCCGCGGGGTGTCGCCGAAACCGCCGTACACCCGGGCATACGCCTCATCGGCCCCCGAAGCGCTCAGCAGCGTCGGCCAGTCGGGCGCGTGCACGGCGTCCAGCACACGCACCGACAGCAGCCGTACGGTCATGTCCACCCGCTCCAGGCTGCGGCCCAGCACCACGAACCGCCAGCTGTCGTCCCGGCTCATGGTGGAGTCGGCGAGCCCGAAGAAGAGCGCGGCCCGGCGGCGCACCAGCTCCAGATAGGCGTACGGGCCGGTACGGCGGGCCGCCATCCGCTGGTCGGCCAGCGCGTGCCAGGTGGAGTTGAGGCACTCCCACATCTCGGAGGAGATCGCCTCACGGGCGCTGCGCGCGTTCAGCCGGGCGGCGCCGAGGGCCCCCTCGATGGAGCCCGTGGAGCGGGCGTCGAAGGCCAGCTGGTCCAGGACCTGCTGCATGTCGCAGGGCCCGGCTCCCGCGTCCATGCCGAGGATCGCGTACAGCGACCGGCAGGCCGCGTCCTCGTCGCGCCAGGGGTCCTCCAGCATACGGTGCAGATACGCGTCGAGGATGCGGCCCGTGGCGTCGGCGCGCTCGACATAGCGCCCGGTCCAGGTCAGGGCCTCGGCTATCCGGGACAGGATCACGTCGTTCACTGCTGCTGGGCCCCTTCCTGTACGACGGCGCGGGAGCCGTCGGGTCCGAGCCGGCGCGGGGCGACGGAGGGCAGCACGGCGGCCGGTTCGGGCGCCGGCTGCTCCGCGGGGCCCTCCGCGATCACCCAGGTGTCCTTGGAGCCGCCGCCCTGGCTGGAGTTGACGATCAGGTTGCCCTCCTGGAGGGCGACGCGGGTCAGCCCGCCGGGCAGCACCCAGACATCGTTGCCGTCGTTCACGGCGAACGGCCTGAGGTCGATGTGACGGGGTGCCAGGCGTTCGCCGGCGAGGGTGGGGGAGGTGGACAGGGCGACGGGCCGCTGGGCGATGAAGCCGCGCGGGTCGGCGGTGACGGCTTTGCGAGTGCGTTCCAGGGTGTCCTTGTCGGCCTTCGGGCCGATCACGATGCCCTGCCCTCCGGCGCCGTCCACGGGCTTGATGACCAGCCGGTCGATCTGGTCGAGGACCGCCTCCAACTGCCCGGGCTCATCGGGCCGGTAGGACTCGACATTGGGGAGGATCGGTTCTTCGGAGAGGTAGTAGCGGATGAGATCCGGGACATAGGTATAGAGCAGCTTGTCGTCGGCGATCCCGTTGCCCACGGCGTTCGCGAGTGTGACGTTGCCCGCCATGGCGGCGCCCATGATGCCGGGGCAGCCGATCACCGAGTCGGGGCGGAAGTGGAGCGGGTCGAGGAAGTCGTCGTCCAGGCGCCGGTATACGACATGGACGGGCACCTCGCCGCGCGTGGTGCGCATCCACACGCGGTTGTTCCGGCAGACCAGATCGTGCCCCTCGACCAGCTGCACGCCCATCAGGCGGGCCAGCAGCGCGTGTTCGAAGTAGGCGGCGTTGCTGGGGCCCGGCGTGAGGACCACGACCCGCGGGTCCTGCACCCCGCCGGGGGCGGCGGCCCGCAGCGCGGCGAGCAGCTTCTGCGCGTACCCGTCGACGGGCACCACGTGCTGTTCCGCGAACAGGGACGGGAAGATCCGGGTCATCGCCCGGCGGTTCTCGATGACGTAACTGACCCCGCTGGGGACCCGCACATTGTCCTCCAGCACCCGGAAGTCCCCGGCCTCGTCGCGCACGAGGTCGATGCCCGCGACGTGGATGCGGACGCC
This sequence comes from Streptomyces sp. NPDC001137, assembly GCF_040298885.1. Taxonomy (NCBI): domain Bacteria; kingdom Bacillati; phylum Actinomycetota; class Actinomycetes; order Kitasatosporales; family Streptomycetaceae; genus Streptomyces; species Streptomyces sp. NPDC001137. Next base: position 263,894 of record NZ_JBEPBA010000010.1, on the reverse strand, counting down.
GCCCGGTGGCTCGACGCCCTGGGCCGCCCGGTGGAAGTGCGGGGAGTTCAGCAGCAGCCGCCAGGGCACCACGCCGTCCTCGAAGGCACGGCAGTGCCCGTAGGCGTCGGCGAGATAGGCCTCGAGGGCCCTGACTCTCTGGCTCACCCCGCGTTGTATGAGATCCCATTCGAGGGCGTCGAGGATGCGGGGCACCAGGTCGAGCGGCCAGGGCCGCTCCTCGCCCGCGAAGGCGTAGGTCACGCCGCGGTCCGTGAACGCCCGGGCCATCTGGTCGGCCCGGAACCGGAGTTCGCTCGGCTCGATGGGCTGTAGTGCCGCCAGCACCGGCTCGTAGGCGGTCCTGACCTCACCCGGCCGCTCAAACATCTCGTCCCACGCGTCGGCCAACGCGTATGCGTCAAATATGTCCGCCATGAGGGGACGTTAGAGGCGGGGTGTAACGAGGTGATCACTGGCTCATTTCCGGGAGCTTGCGCGGCTCTTCGCGGGTTGTCGCCGGCCTGCCCCGCCGGTTTTCCGCAGCCGTGTGGTGCCTGCCCGGGCCCGCGCGGCGGAGCCGCAAACCGACACGGGCCCGCCCCTTACGGGGCGCTCGGTTCGGGCCGAGCCGTGTTGCGGAGCTGGTCCGGGCCGCGCATAGTTGCGCTGCGACAGACGGTGGAACCGGGGGTGGGATGGGCGATGGCCGGGCGCGGGACGGATGAGCATCCGCACGGTGCCGACCGGCTGTGCGACGCCGGGGACCGCGTGTACTCCCGGGCCGTACGGCGGGGCCGGGTGGCGCGCCGGGACGCCGAACCGGTGCCCTGCCTGCTGGAGCTGGCCCTGCTGCACCCGGACCCCGACGACATGGACTGGCTGGTCCCGACGTCCCCGCAGGAGGTCATGACCAGACTGCTGCGCGGAGTGTACGACGAGGTCAGCGCGAGCCAACGGCGGGTGGGCGCGGCGGTCGCAGCCGTCGAGCGGTACGCGGGCCTGGGCCCCGCCACGCAGACGGGCCCGGGCGCCGGGGAGGGCGCTGCGATCCGCGTCCTCGACGGACTCTCCCGCATCCAGGACGCCATGGACAAGGCGACGGAGGCGTGCACCACGGAGGTCCTCACCGTCCAGCCCGGCGGCATCCGCCCCGAGCACGAGCTGACCGAGGGGCTGCACCGGGCGCTGGCGCTGCGCGGACGGGGCGTACGGATGCGCGACCTGTACACGCATGTGGCCCGGCACGGGCAGGGGCTGCTCAACTACCTTGAACTGATGGGCGGTTCTGTCGAGGCCCGCACCCTCGACGAGGTCATCGACCGGCTGATCCTCTTCGACCGCACGGTGGCGTTCATCCCGGCGAACGCGGACCGCACCCTGGCGCTGGAGCTGCGCCACCCGGCGCTGGTCGAGTACCTGGTCACGGTCTTCGAACGGCTGTGGCGCCTGGCGATCCCGCTGACCGCGCCACTGCCCGACACCGGCATCGAGGGCATCTCGCACCGCGAGCGGTCCATCGCGGCGCTCCTTGCGGAGGGCCACCAGGACGCGGTGATCGCGGAACGGCTCGGCATAAGCGTGCGCACCTGCCGTGCCCATATCGCGCGGCTCTCCGAGACCCTAGGCGCGGCCAGCCGCACCCAACTCGGCGTCCGCATCGCCCAGGTGGGCCTCGACGGCCCCCGGCACCCGGCGGACGTCGGCTCGTCGGTCACTCTTCCCGGTCAAGAATCCCCGACTGTCCGATGAGATAGCCGAGCTGCGCCCGGCTCTCGCTGCCCAGGGTGGCCGCCAGTTTGGCGATGTGGACGCGGGCGGTGCGGATGTTCATGCCGAGGCGGTCGGCGATGACGGCGTCTGTTCGGCCTTCGACGAGAAGGGTGGCTATGGCGCGTTGGCGGGGGGTGATGCCGTCCAGGGAGGGGGCCTGCACGTTTTCGGGATACATCGGGACGGCCAGGCGCCACAGCCGGTCGAAGGCCGTGACGAAGAACGAGATCAGGGCCGGGTGACGGACCTCCAGGGCGAGCGAGTGGTCCGTGGCGGCGGGTACGAAGGCCACGGTCCGGTCGATGACGAGCAGCCGGTCCGTCACCTCGTCCAGGGTGCGTGCCTCGACGTCGCCCGCCAGCTGCTCGTGGCGGGCGCGGACCGAGGGCGCGTGGCGCAGCGTGTGCTGGTAGAGGGTGCGGATGCGGCCGCCGCGGTCCAGCAGGACCTGGTCGCGGGCCAGGGCGGCCGCGCGGCGCTCGGCGGAGATGCGGGTGTGGGTGGTGTGCGGCTGGATGGCGAGGAGTTCGCCGGAGGCTTCGGAGACGGCCTGGTCGAGAGCGTCGTTGATGCGCGTCAGCCCGCTGAGGACCCTGAGCGTCGGGGTGTCCGTCGTTCCCGCGCCGCGGTCGCCGATCCGCAGCAGCGACTCGAACGTCTCGGCCAGCCGTTCACCGCGCCGCCGCTCGTCCGCGATGCGGTCCTCCGAGACCCGCAGCAGCCGGCGCAGTGCGACCGCCGGGGCGACGGGTTCCAGCCAGTCGAGGTCCTCGACCGTGGGGTGCAGCAGCCCGAAGTCCACCAGACAGGGCGCCGGGCCGGCCTCCTCGGCGCGGACCCTGCCTTCCTTCACCGCCCGCTCGTACAGCCGTGTCCCGGCGGCACACAGCTCCTCCACGCCGTGCGCATGCGCCCCGGTCACGGGTGGTCCTCTCCCTCCGGTATCGGCTGGTCCGAGTTGAGGATCCCCGACTGAGCTATGAGAAAGCCGAGTTGGGCACGGCTGCCACTGCCGAGGGCGGTCGCCAGCTTGGCTATGTGGGCTCGGCAGGTGCGTACGTTCATGCCGAGGCGGCGGGCTATCGCCTCGTCGACGTGACCCTCCACGAGGAGTTTGGCGATGGAGTGCTGGATGTCCGTGATGCCGTCGGGAGCGGTTTCGTAGGGGGCGCCGGCACTCAGCGGGACGGCACGGCTCCACATGAACTCGAACACCTTGATCAGGTACCGGACGAGACCGGGATGACGGAGTTCGAGGGCGACTTGCCGGTCGTCGCGCGTGGGGATGAACGCGACGGTCTCGTCGCAGATGATGAGGCGCTCCACCAGCTCGTCGATGGTGCGGTACTCCGCCTTCCCGTCGGCGAAGTGGTCCACCCAGGCGAGCCGCTCCGGGCTGTAGCGGGCCGTGTGCTGGTAGAGGGTCCGGATCCGCACCCCACGTTCGATCAACGGCTTGTCGCGCTCCAGGGCTTCCATGAGCCTGCGCTCCGGGTGGCGTTGGCTCGGCTGGACGGTGAGCATCTCGTTCCGGCACTGCGAGATCGCCAGGTCGAGCGCCGCGTTGATGCGGTCGAGGCCCTCCAATACGCTGATCGAGTGAGTCGACGCCGTGACCTGGGCACTGAGAGCCATGAACGGCTCGAAGGCGTCGGCCATCTGGATCGACAGCTGCCGGCGTTCGGTGATTTCGCGTTCTATGGGATTGAGCCGCTGGGCCAGGGCGATCGCCGGAGGAACGGGGCGCAGCCAGTTCGCGTCGTCGGGATCAGGGTGGAGCAGGGCGAACTCCATCAGACAAGGGGCGGGTTCCACGTCCGCGCGGGCGATACGTCCCGTGCGAAGCGCGTTCGCGTAGAGACGACTCCCTTCCTCACACAGCTCCGTCACGGCGTGGGGATGCGTCGCTTTAGTCCGATTTGATTCCAAATCTCCACCCCCCAGGGTCCTGAACATGCAGGAACATGATGCACCGATCGTGTGGCCATGACGTGCCCGAATGAGCCATCGTCTTACTCGAGACGGGGGAAGAGGGGACCTTCAAGTGAGGACGAAGCCGACTATGGGTAAGAGAATGCTTCGCTCGGTGCTTGTCGCCGCCTTCTCCGCCGTTGTGGCCTTCGGAACGCTGAGTGGCCTTTCTGGCGCGAAGGGTGACGTGCGGGCGGACAGTGTCTGGTCGTTCACAGCCGCCAGCGCGGCTACGGATGGCACTCCTGTCCACGCGGACGACAGTGTGTGGAGCTGATCGTGAGCACCCCACCCGACGACCGCTCCTTCCGCCGCGAAATGGCCACGGCCTACCGCTCCGGCTGGCACTTCATCGATCTTGTCACCGCGATCCCCCACTCCGGTGACTCGCTGATGGTGACCGTCTTCGGTGAGCCGGTCGTCGTCACGCGGGACGAGGACGAGGACGTACGGGCGTACCGGTGTCTGCGGCGGCCTCGGGGGGCGCCGCAGCCTGTGCGATGTGCCATTCGGTACGGAATGATCTTTGTGAATCTCGACCAGCGAGACCACCGGCTGGTGGAACCGGAAACCCCCGATGTTCGGACCATCTCAGCCACCCCCCGCAGTGCCTGACGCGAATCCCCCGTCGTAACAGTTCGCTCAGGTGCTTCCCCCCGCAGCGGCGTCACCGTGACCTGAACACGGTGACGCCGCTGCAGTTTTGCGGGACATTTCCGGGTATCGGCATATCTGGCCGCAGACGAGTACTGGCCGAAAGCAGTCCCTGCCGTCACGGCGGCCGCAGCCGTCATACGAGGCCCATCGCCCGCGTCAGCTCGATCTCGATCACCACGCGTGACGGGTTCGGACCGGGCGTGCGCCGGTAGCGCTCGGCGTACCGCCGCACCGCCTCCGCGACCCGCTCCGGCTCGGTCCGTACGACGGCCAGACCCTCCAGCGTCGCCCAGCGCCGGCCGTCCACCTGGCACACGGCGACCCGGGCGCCCCCGTCGCCGGCGGCCAGCACGTTCAGCACCTTGGTGCTCGTCCTGTTCGTGATCACCCGAGCAAGGTCGGCGCCGGGATCGTATGTGACCCCGACGGGCACCACGTGCGGGCTGCCGTCCGCACGCTGGGTCGTCAGCGTGCACAGGTGCCGTTCCCGCCAGAAGTCGAGGTACGCGGCGTCGGGGGCACCCGGGTCCTGCGAATAGGTCGCCATGGCTCCGGAACTTAGCCCCCGGACTCTCCCGGGCGCCTACTTGAGTGGAATAGACTCAACTTTGTGTACGCTGACTGAGTCAGTACTGGACTTGTGGCGGACGGCTGACCTCAGGAGGAGAACGCGACAGTGGACGCCGAGCTGACCAACCGGAGCCGGGACGCCCTCAGGGCGGCCGAGCAGCGGGCCCTGACCGACGGGCACGCCGACCTCACCCCGGCGCACCTGCTCCTTGCCCTGCTCCAGGGCCAGGACAACGAGAACATCACCGACCTGCTGGCCGCCGTCGACGCCGACCAGGCGGCCGTACGCGCCGGCGCGGAGAAGATCCTCGCCGGGCTGCCCAGCGTGACCGGCTCGACCGTCGCGCCCCCGCAGGCGGGCCGCGAGCTGCTCGCCGTGATCGCGGACGCCGCCGAGCGGGCCAGGGACCTCGGCGACGAGTACCTCTCCACCGAGCACCTGCTCATCGGCATCGCCGCGAAGGGCGGCGCCGCCGGTGACGTACTGTCCGGGCAGGGGGCCGGTGCGAAGAAGCTGCAGGAGGCCTTCCAGAAGGCGAGGGGAGGACGCCGGGTGACCACAGCCGACCCGGAGGGCCAGTACAAGGCCCTGGAGAAGTTCGGCACGGACTTCACGGCCGCGGCACGCGAGGGCCGGCTCGACCCGGTCATCGGCCGCGACCAGGAGATCCGCCGCGTCGTGCAGGTGCTCTCGCGCCGTACGAAGAACAACCCGGTCCTCATCGGCGAGCCCGGCGTCGGCAAGACCGCCGTCGTCGAGGGACTCGCCCAGCGGATCGTCAAGGGCGACGTACCGGAGTCCCTCAAGGACAAGCGCCTCGTCGCGCTGGACCTCGGCGCGATGGTCGCGGGCGCGAAGTACCGCGGTGAGTTCGAGGAGCGCCTGAAGACCGTCCTCGCGGAGATCAAGGACTCCGACGGCCAGATCATCACCTTCATCGACGAACTGCACACCGTCGTCGGCGCGGGCGCCGGCGGCGACTCCGCCATGGACGCCGGCAACATGCTGAAGCCGATGCTCGCGCGCGGCGAGCTGCGCATGGTCGGCGCGACGACCCTCGACGAGTACCGCGAGCGCATCGAGAAGGACCCCGCCCTGGAGCGCCGCTTCCAGCAGGTCCTGGTCGCCGAGCCCACGGTCGAGGACACGATCGCCATCCTGCGCGGTCTGAAGGGCCGCTACGAGGCCCACCACAAGGTCCAGATCGCCGACAGCGCACTCGTCGCCGCCGCCACCCTCTCCGACCGCTACATCACCTCCCGCTTCCTCCCCGACAAGGCCATCGACCTCGTCGACGAGGCGGCCTCCCGCCTGCGCATGGAGATCGACTCCTCCCCCGTCGAGATCGACGAACTCCAGCGCGCCGTCGACCGGTTGAAGATGGAGGAGCTGGCGCTGGAGAAGGAGACCGACCCGGCCTCCCGCGAACGCCTGGAGCGGCTGCGCCGCGACCTCGCCGACAAGGAGGAGGAGCTGCGGGGCCTCACCGCCCGCTGGGAGAAGGAGAAGCAGTCCCTCAACCGCGTCGGCGAACTGAAGGAGAAGCTCGACGAACTGCGCGGACAGGCCGAACGGGCCCAGCGCGACGGCGACTTCGACACCGCCTCCAAGCTCCTCTACGGCGAGATCCCCACCCTGGAAAGGGACTTGGAGGCCGCCTCCGAAGCCGAGGAGGAGGCGTCCAAGGACACCATGGTCAAGGAGGAGGTCGGCTCCGACGACATCGCGGACGTCGTCGCCGCCTGGACCGGCATCCCCGCCGGCCGCCTCCTGGAGGGCGAGACGCAGAAGCTCCTGCGCATGGAGGAGGAGCTGGGCAAGCGCCTGATCGGCCAGCAGGAGGCCGTGCAGGCCGTCTCCGACGCCGTCCGCCGCACCCGCGCGGGCATCGCCGACCCCGACCGCCCGACCGGCTCCTTCCTCTTCCTCGGCCCGACGGGCGTCGGCAAGACCGAACTCGCCAAGGCGCTCGCGGACTTCCTCTTCGACGACGAGCGGGCCATGGTCCGCATCGACATGTCGGAGTACGGCGAGAAGCACAGCGTGGCCCGCCTGGTCGGCGCCCCGCCCGGCTACGTCGGCTACGAGGAGGGCGGCCAGCTGACGGAGGCGGTGCGCAGGCGCCCGTACTCCGTGGTCCTGCTGGACGAGGTCGAGAAGGCCCACCCCGAGGTCTTCGACGTCCTCCTCCAGGTCCTGGACGACGGCCGCCTGACGGACGGCCAGGGCCGCACGGTCGACTTCCGCAACGCGATCCTGGTGCTGACGTCCAACCTGGGCAGCCAGTTCCTCGTCGACCCGATCACCAGCGAGGCGGAGAAGAAGGAGCAGGTCCTGGAGGTCGTGCGGGCCTCCTTCAAGCCGGAGTTCCTCAACCGGCTCGACGACCTGGTCGTCTTCTCGGCCCTCACCAAGGACGAGCTCGGCCGGATCGCCCGGCTCCAGATCGACCGGCTCGCCAAGCGTCTTGCGGAGCGCCGGCTCACGCTGGAGGTCACCGACGCGGCCCTGGACTGGCTCGCCGTCGAGGGCATGGACCCGGCCTACGGCGCCCGGCCGCTGCGTCGGCTCGTCCAGACCGCGATCGGTGACCGCCTCGCCAAGGAGATCCTCTCCGGCGAGGTCAAGGACGGCGACACGGTCCGGGTGGACGCCTTCGGGGAGGGGCTGATCGTGGGGCCCGCGACCGGCAAGACGCTGTGACCGGCCAGGTGCCGCCGCACGGGCCCGCCACCTTCCGGTGGCGGGCCCGCCGCATGTCATACCTCGGTCATGGCGAGGTACACGGTGACGAAGAACCAGACGGCGAACACCAGACATCCCAGCCACAGGACCCACAGCAACCAGCGCAACGCTCTCGGTAGACGCACGGAGGGATCATCGCACCGGGTTGCCACCCCCCTCCCTGCATGGGGGAGGATGGCGGCATCCGTACGAAGGGAAAATCACGGTGAGCATCGACCCGTCCTCGATTCCGAACTTCGGGGGCCAGCCCGAGCCGCAGCCCCAAGGACCGGCGGGCCCCGTCGTCCCGGATCAGGACCTCGTGAAGCAGCTCCTCGACCAGATGGAGCTCAAGTATGTCGTCGACGACGAGGGTGACCTCGCGGCGCCGTGGGAGCAGTTCCGTACGTACTTCATGTTCCGCGGTGAGGGCGAGCAGCAGGTCTTCTCGGTGCGGACGTTCTACGACCGGCCCCACCAGATCGACGAGAAGCCGCAGCTGCTCGAGTCGATCGACGACTGGAACCGCCGCACCCTGTGGCCCAAGGTCTACAGCCACACCCACGACGACGGTACCGTCCGGCTGATCGGCGAGGCGCAGATGCTGATCGGCACCGGCGTCAGCCTGGAGCACTTCGTCTCGTCGACGGTCAGCTGGGTGCGGGCCGCCATCGAGTTCGACAAGTGGCTCATCGAGCAGCTCGGCCTCGAAGAGGAGATCAACGAGGCGGACGAGAAGCCCGGGGACGACGAGGAGTAGTCCTCCCGCCCGCTTCCACAGCGCGACAGCTCTACAGGGGCATCTGGGCGATCACGACCAGATACGCCCCGTATACGAACGAGAGCCCGGCCAGGGCGGCGACCACCACGGTCGCGTGCCACGGCCGGGCTCTCGCCGTGCGCACGAGGGCCTGGGCGAGGGGCAGCAGGAGCGGGAAGGCGGGGAGCAGGAAGCGTGGCTTCGACTCGAAGAAGCCGGAGCCGCCGAGGGCGATCAGCAGCAGCACACCGCTGTGGACGAGGAGCGGGAGCGGGGCGCGGTCGGCGAGGAGGAGGGCGTACAGCACGACGCCCGCCGCCACGATCACCATGGTCATCGGGAAGACGAACCGGTCCCCGTGCAGCAGCAGGTGCTTCACGAACCGGAGCGAGCCCCGCCCGAAGTCGAACCGGGAGCCCCACTGCCGCTGCACCGCGAAGTACCCGCCGAGCAGATTCCTCTCGTGCCGCCCGACCCACAGGATGTACGCCATCCACCCGGTCGGGGCGAGCGCGGCGCCCGTCCACAGCCTGTGGGAAACCTTGCGGCGCTCACGAAGGCACCGCCACACCTCGCAGGCCGCCGCCGCGAGCACCGCCGCGGCGACCGCGAACCCGTTGGGCCGGGCCAGCCCCGCGAGCGCCGCCAGCGACCCCGCCCACAGCCAGCGCCCGGTGAGCACCGCGTACAGCGACCAGGCGGCGAACGCGGTCAGCAGGGGCTCGGTGTACGCCATGGACAGCACGACGGAGTGCGGCAGCAGCGCCCACAGCAGCACCAGTGCGAACGCGACGGCCCGGCCGTGCAGCCGGGCACCGATCGCGTAGATCCCGCAGGCGGCCACGGCGGCCGCCGCCCAGGACACCACCAGCCCGGACGCGCCCCCGCCCAGCGGGCTCACGGCGCGCACCGCCCGCACCAGTGCCGGGTAGAGCGGGAAGAACGCCATGTCGCTGAACATGACCCCCGTCCGGGGGTGCTGGATGCGGCCGTACCCGTGGGCGGCGATCCCCAGGTACCACACGGAGTCCCAGGACCGCCCGAGCAGCCCGAGGGCGTCCCGGCCGGTCGTCGCCCGGGCCACCAGGGCGAGCGTGGCGACACCGAGCAGCCGTACGGCGAGGAACAGACCGAGCGCGGTGGCCATGGCTGCCACCCGGGTCGCATGGACACGACCCCGGGCGGCAGGCTCCGCGACGGCGGAACGAGTGAGGGGGCTGGCGTGGGTCACACCGGCACAGTGCAGCGTGAACGGGGACCGCGCGAGCGCTGGGCGTCCGGCCGGGTACGGTTTCGGGGCGCTCGGCGTGGCGGCGTGACGGGCCCCGGATCAGCCCGCCAGTGCCTTGAGCCGCTTGACCGCCTCCTCCAGGACCGCCGTCTGCTTGCAGAACGCGAACCGTACGAACGGGGCGCCCGCCTCCCGGTGGTCGTAGAACACGGCGTTCGGGATGGCGACGACCCCGGCGCGCTCCGGGAGGGCGCGGCAGAAGGCGAAGCCGTCGCCCTCTTCGGACAGCACGGTGCCGAGAGGGCGGATGTCGGTGGTGATGAAGTAGGTGCCGGCCGGCTGGAAGACCTTGAAGCCCGCGTCCGCGAGGCCCGCCGCCAACAGGTCCCGCTTGGCGAGCATGTCCTCGCGGAAGGCGGCGAAGTAGCCGTCGGGGAGTGCCAGCGCCTCGGCGACGGCGTACTGGAAGGGCCCGGAGGAGACGTACGTCAGGAACTGCTTCGCGGAGCGGACCGCCGAGACCAGTCCCGGGGCCGCCGTCACCCAGCCCACCTTCCAGCCGGTGAAGGAGAAGGTCTTGCCGGCCGAGCCGATGGTGACCGTCCGGTCGCGCATGCCCGGGAACGTCGCGAGCGGCAGGTGCTCGGCCTCGTCGAAGACCAGGTGCTCGTAGACCTCGTCCGTGACGACGAGCAGATCGCGCTCGGCGGCCAGCTCGGCGATCGCGGTGAGCTCCTCACGGGTGAGGACCGTGCCGGTGGGGTTGTGCGGGGTGTTGACGAGCAGCAGGCGGGTGCGGTCGGTGACGGCGGCGCGCAGTTCGTCGAGGTCGAGGCGGAAGGAATCCTCGTGCGGACGCAGCGTGACCGGCACGCGTGTCCCGCCCGCCATGGCGATGCAGGCCGCGTACGAGTCGTAGTACGGCTCCAGGGCGATCACCTCGTCGCCTGGCTCCAGCAGGGCGAGGAGGGTGGCGGCGATGGCCTCGGTGGCGCCGGCGGTGACCAGGACCTCGGTGTCGGGGTCGTACGCCAGGCCGTAGCGGCGCTCCTGGTGTGCGGCGATCGCCGTGCGCAGCTCGGGGATGCCGGGGCCCGGCGGGTACTGGTTGCCGCGTCCGTCACGCAGGGCCCGTACGGCGGCCTCGCGAATCTCCTCGGGGCCGTCCGTGTCGGGGAAGCCCTGGCCCAGGTTGATGGAGCCGGTCTGCACGGCCAGGGCCGACATCTCGGCGAAGATCGTCGTCCCGAACTCGGCGAGGCGGCGGTTGAGGAGCGGGCGGGTGCTGGAGGTCATGCCGGTCATCCTGCGCCCAGGCTGCGGAGTTCCTCAACTCACCGCTTCCACGACTGGTACCGGGCGATCGCCTTCCGCAGTTCGATCCGCTCGGCCTGCGGCAGCTCGGTACCCTGCGTGAACTCCATGACATGCTCGGCGACCACGCGCAGCTTGGTGTTGGTGCGCTGCGACACGTCGCGCAGGACTCGCCACGCTTCCTCCGGCGCTATCCGTCCGAGGACGACGACGGCGCCGATGGCCTGGTCGACGATGGCGTGCGAGGTGACCGCCTGCTCCAGCTGGGCGCACTCCGCTTCGAGGCGCTCGTGCTCCATGGCCAGATCGGTGGCCGACAGGAACTTCAGGGGCTGCGATCGGGAGACCGCAAAGAAGGCCATGGGGGGCTCTCCACTGGGCGAGAGGGGCGGGGACTGGGCTCTGTGGTCCTGTTGCCCCGGGAAGAGCCCAGTACACGCGGCCTGGGAAGTTGCTCAACTCTGCTTCGGGGTTGAGCGGGGGCGGCGACGCGGCAGGCGCCGTCTCTGAGCTGGGGAGGGCTGTCATCGACGGTCACCCTCTGTCGTCGGGCGGTGTCGGACGGCCCAGAGACTGCCCGGCGACGCAGTGCCGCGGCACTGCGCCCAACGGCAAGTTGGCTTCAGCGCAGACATGAGAAAGGAGTTCGACGAGGCTCGGGGCGAGGGCGACGAAAGCTGGAATCCGCGAGCGACGGTCCCCTTCTGGCGGGACTTGCTCTGACGCTTCGGGGAGCCAGTGCATGCCGGGGCCTCAGGTTGGCGCGTCCGACCACTTCGGGCTGAGAGCCTGTGCCCGTGACTGATGACGAGGTTGTCGAGGCGGTGCGGATCGTAGCGCGGGCGGGGATATTGCCGCCGCCCGCAACGCCGGAGGCCGTCATGAAGGCGAGTGCTGGCCCCAGGGCGTGAACCTCGCGGAGTGGCTGGCGGGCACGCTGGCAGGAACCCTGACGGTGGAAACACTGCTGGAGAGCCAGCCCACTTCGTTATACGGGGCTAAACCCTTCGTGCCCGCCTCGGCGTTCCGGCTCCCATGGCCGAAGCCATCGCCGCCCAGCTCTGAAGGCGGGCCCCGTCGGGGGGCTTTAGCGCTTCCGCAGCAGTCGGCGGGTTCCGATAACCGTCGAAATGATCAGTACCTCAAGGCAGCACATGGTGATCACGGTGGTCCAGGACTCGCCCACCCACCACCTTCCCCCAACAGCCGCAAGCCCAAGTACCAACGCGGCCGAACCGAAGGCGGCCAGCCGCCGTGCCCCTTGTGACATGCCGCTCATCTACGCACGTCCGCGTGCCGCAGGCAAGCGGACAAAGAAACCAGCTGTGCCGTCGACCACGACAGCCGTGCCGCCGCCGAACTGGCTGCCCGCACTCATCGCTCCTGGCCGCCGTCGCCGCCCTGACCTGCCCTTCTGTGCAGGTCAGGGGCCGTTCGCGCGTCAGAACCCTCTGAAGTTCCTCAACTCTGCTTTGGCCGCCGGGACCGCCGGGCATCCCCCGTTCACGCAAGAAGCGAGGCACCCACGGGGGGCTGCTTCGGGGGACATCGAAAGGACGGTGGCGCCATGATCACCGGCTTCATCGTGGTGGCGGTCGTGATCGCGTTCGTGGCGATCGTCGCGAAGGCAGCGGGCAAGGGCGGGGCGAAGTCGTTCGGCGGCGGGAGCCGGAGCGGCTCGCACAGCGGGGACAGCAGCACCGGGAGCAGCAGCTGGTGGGCCGGCGGGGGAGACGGCGGCTCTTCGGGCGGTCATCACTCCGGGGGGCACCACTCCGGGGGGCACCACTCCTGCGGGGGCGGTCACTCCTCCTGCGGTGGGTCGTCCTGTGGCGGTGGGTCGTCCTGCGGTGGCGGTGGTGGATGCGGCGGAGGCAGCTGACACGGGGCGGCCGAGCTCCGAGGGGGAACCGCATACTCGCCTGTCACACCCGCCGAGCACCCGCCGGAGCCCACGCCCCGGCGGGTGCTCGTGTGCTCCGGCGTACGCCATGGCCGCCGTGGCGCACGCCGTGGTTGAACAGTTGAGCAGTGGAGCCCTCTGAGGGATGGAAACCCCACGAAGTTGGGTAAAAACGCTGTGACGGCGCCACCGTTCATGATTCCCTCTAAAACGCCGGTGCGGTCCTCGGACGTCCTGCTGAGACCTTCCTGACCTCCCTGATCTCCCGACTGGGCCGACCGGGCCGTCCGGGCCGATCCCCCGGTGTCGCCCGGTGTGCCGGACCCCCCCACGCCTTCCTCCTTACCTTTCTTTGTGTGCCAGCGGAGAGCCGACCCATGCTCACGACCCTGAACACCTCATACACCGACACCCGCGCGGCCGACCTCGCCTGGGCTCTTGGGCGTGAGCCGCTTCCCGCCCTGGCCACGCTCGACCTCGAACTGGCCGGGTCCAAGCTCCAGTTGAGACTTCTCGGCGCGTCCCACCAGGTGCTCCTGGAGGAACAGCGGGGCACTTGTTCGGAGACGGTGGCGTGCATGCCGGGCAGCAGCACACCGCTGCCGCTGGGTGTCGCCAAGCGGATGGGCGACTGGGAGTACGAGTTCGCGGCCCGCGTGGAGGTCCTGTCACCGGGGTCGTTCGCGGGGCGCGCGCAGGAGTTGCTCGCGCTGGTCTCCGACCATCCGCACGGACTTGCGGGCGTCTTCCCGGGCAGCCCGCACGCCTTCACCGCGCTGCTGGCCCGGTGGCACGAGGGCCAGGTCCACTGGCGGACCTGGCACGCGTACCCGCAGGACGGGCAGTTGGTGGCGACGCGGACGCGGGTGGGCGCCCGGGTTCCGGCACCGCAGGTCAGTCCGCCGGCCGCCTGACCCGAACAGGCGCTCTCAAACACGCGATGTGGAACTGTCCGGCAGTTCCACACGTGTGGGTGACGAAGCGTGAAGTAGCAGTGACGTAACGTCGCAGTCGTGATCGAACCGCACGCGCCGGCACCACCCGGCCCCCCGCCCCCCTGGGCGGGCCCGGCGCGGCTGCCCGTCCAGCCGAGCACCGGACGGTTCCTGGTGCTCGCATGCGTCTTCGTCTGCGCGGCCTGCGGACTCGTGTACGAGCTCGAACTCGTCGCCCTGGCCTCGTACTTGATCGGCGACTCGGTCACCCAGGCCTCGGTCGTCCTGTCGGTCATGGTGTTCGCGATGGGCATCGGCTCGCTCGCCGCGAAGCGCCTGCGCTGGCGTGCCGCGGCCGCCTTCGGCGCGATCGAGGCGACGCTCGCGCTCGTCGGCGGCTGCAGCGCGATGGCGCTGTACGCGGTGTTCGCGTGGACCGGCGACTGGGGCGGCCTGTGGGCGAGCGGGCCGCGCTGGCTGCTGGTCGCCTTCTCCCTCACCATCGGTCTGCTGATCGGCGCCGAGGTCCCCCTCCTCATGGAGCTGATCCAGCGCATCCGGCGGCAGGACGCGGGCGGCGCGGTGGCCGACCTGTTCGCCGCGGACTATGTCGGCGCGCTGGTCGGCGGTCTCGCCTTCCCGTTCCTGCTGCTGCCCCTGCTGGGCCAGTTGACCGGCGCGCTGATCACCGGCGCGGTCAACGCGGTCGCGGGCGGCGCCCTCGTCCTCGGTCTGTTCCGCCGCGACCTCACCCGCCGTACCCGCTGGCTGCTGCTGATCGCCAACCTCGCCGTGCTCGGCCTCCTCGCGGCCGCCGCCGTCCTGGTCGACGACTTCGAACAGGCGGCCAGGCACGCGGTGTACGGCCACGACGTGCGCGTGGCGCTGCAGACCGGCACCCAGGAGATCGTCCTCACCGGCGGCACCGACGGCCGCCCCCTCGCCCTCTTCCTCGACGGACGCCTCCGGGTGGGCGGCGACGAACTCCGCTACCACGAAGCCCTGGTGCACCCCGTGATGAACGGACCGCACGCGCGCGTGCTGATCCTCGGCGGCGGCGACGGCCTCGCCGCCCGCGAAGTGCTGCGCCACGCGGGCGTGCGGCGGGTGGACGTCGTCGAACTCGACGCCGGAGTCGTCCGGTTGGCCCGCCACGACCCGGCCCTGGCGAAGCTGAACCGTCACGCCTACGACGACCCGCGTGTGCGCGTGACGACCGCCGACGCCTTCCGCTGGCTGCGCACGGCGCCCACCTCGACGTACGACGTGGTGATCTCCGACCTCCCCGACCCGGGCATCACGGCCAGCACCAAGCTGTACTCCCAGGAGTTCTACGGCCTCGCCCGGCGCGCCCTCGCGCCCGGTGGCCGTCTGGTGGTGCACGCCGGGCCGTTCGCCACCCGCCCGCGGGTGTTCTGGACGGTCGCCGCGACCCTGCGCGCCGCCGGCCTGCACACCACCCCCTACCGGGTGGGCGGCCGCCACTCCGGCTTCGCCGCGGGCCCCGACCGCACGGCCGACGCCTCCCGCGCGGTCCGCGACTGGGGGTTCGTCCTGGCGGCGGCCCGCACGACCCCGCCCCTCGGCCTCGACCCGCACGCCCCGCGACCGCGGACCCTGGCCCCGGCGTCCCTGGCGGCGGACGGCAGGGCGGCGGCGGCCACCCGCATCCCGGGCCTCCTGGCGTCGACGCTGGTCCACCCCCGGTACTGAAGCCGGCCACGGCCGGCGGCCGTCCCGGCCCGCCCCGAATCCCAACTTCCGCGGGCTACGGCGGCTGCCGGTTGACGCCTGGTCCGTGCCCGGTGCGCGGCCTGGGGCGAAGACACCGACGCGCGGTCACTTTCGTCCAACGCGGGTGCATGACCCGGCCATCTAGGTAGGCTCGGCCGACATGGAGCATGAGGTGTTCGTTCCGGTTCCGGCCGCACGGCTGAAAGAAACCCTCGCCGACCCCGCGCAGGTGGCCCGGGCGGTTCCCGGCCTCCAGCAGGACGCGGGCGCCGAGCCGGTCACCGGGCGGCTGAAAATGCGCGTCGGCAGCCACTCCGTCACCTACCGCGGCACCGTCCGCGTCACCGCGCAGGAGGACGGCTCGTACGCCGCCGAGGGCGACGCCACCGAGACCCGGGGCACCGGCTCGGTCAAGCTGGCCCTCACCCTCCGCGTCGAGGAGGCCGACGGCGGCTCCCGGCTGACCTTCGAGGGCACGGCCTCCGCCGACGGCCGCCTCACCGAACTGCCGGCCGAACAGGTCGCGTCGGCCGCGACCCGTCTGCTGAACCGTTTCGCGGAGAGCCTGGCGGCCGGCGCGGGGACCGAGGGCGCTCAGGGGCAGCCCGAGACGCCCCAGGAACCCGAGGAGGCCGAGGAGCCCGAGCCCCTCGTCACCCAGGAGTTCGAGCCCAGGGCGACCAGCGACTTCGAAACGACCCCGGACGCCGACGACGCGCCCGCCCCTGCCGCCGAGCCCACGGAGCACACCTCCGTCCACGACACCGAGGTGCCCCCGCCGTCCCTCGACCCGCTCGCCGAGGACACGGACGACACCGACGACACGGACGACGTGGTCGAGGGCGCGCCCCCCGCCGAAGCGGCCCACGCCCGCCGCACGATGATCGGCCGCAGCGCGGAGGAGGTCGACCACGCCCCGCCCCGCGGCCGCTACGCCCCGGTCCCCGCCCCGCAGACGGTCTCGGCCGGCTCCTCGCTGCGCTGGGCGGCCCCGGCGGCGGCCCTCGTCGTCGCGTCGGCGATCGTCGTGGGCCGGCTGCTGCGCAAGCGCCACTGACGGCGGTCTTGATCGCCCCAGTAGGGTCGTCCCGTGAGTAACGAAGACATCACGCTGACCGCGGGCGACGCGGAGGTGACCGTGCAGCCGGGCAACGGCGGCCGGGTCGGAGGACTGCGCGTCGGCGGCACGGAACTGCTCCGCCAGGGCGAACGTTTCGGCTGCTTTCCGATGGTCCCTTGGTGCGGGCGGATCCGCGAGGGCCGCTTCCGGGACGGCGCCACCGTCCACCAGATGCCGCTCAACTCCCCGCCGCACGCCATCCACGGCACGGTCCGCGACGGCGCCTGGCACACCGCGCGCGTGAACGCCGACGAGGCCGTCCTCACGTACGACCTGGTCGAGCCCTGGCCCTACGCCGGCCGTGTCACCCAGCAGTTCGCGCTCACGCCCGACGCCCTGACCCTGACGATGTCCGTCGAGACGATCGGCTCCTCCTTCCCGGCCCAGATCGGCTGGCACCCGTGGTTCAACCGGAACCTCGGCGGCAAGGACGTACAACTGGACTTCACCCCTGCCTGGCAGGAGGAGCGCGGCGACGACCACCTGCCCACCGGCAGCCGCGTCGACCCCCGCCCCGGCCCCTGGGACGACTGCTTCGGCATGCCCGGCGGAGTCGATGTCACCCTCACCTGGCCGGGCCGGCTGGAGCTGAAGGTCACCAGCCGCGAGGAGTGGGTCGTCGTCTACGACGAGCAGCAGGAGGCCGTCTGCGTGGAACCCCAGACCGGCCCGCCCAACGGCCTGAACACCCTGCCCCGCCTGGTCACCCCGCTGGAGCCGCTCGAGGCCTCGACGACCTGGACTTGGCGCCGCCTTTAAGCTGGCAGGCATGACGGACGTACGTGGCGAGCTGCTGCAGCAGATCAAGGACAAGGCCGTGGTGCACGGCAAGGTGACCCTCTCCTCGGGTCTGGAGGCCGACTACTACGTCGACCTGCGCCGCATCACCCTTGACGGTGAAGCCGCCCCCCTGGTCGGGCAGGTGCTCCTGGACCTGACCGCGGACCTCGACTTCGACGCGGTGGGCGGTCTGACCATGGGCGCCGACCCGGTCGCGGCGGCCGTGCTGCACGCGGCCGCCGCCCGCGGCAAGCGCGTCGACGCGTTCGTCGTGCGCAAGGCGGCCAAGGCGCACGGGCTGCAGCGGCGGGTCGAGGGGCCGGAGATCAAGGGCCGCCGGGTGCTGGTCGTCGAGGACACCTCCACCACCGGCGGCTCCCCGCTGACCGCCGTCGAGGCGGTGCGTGAGGCGGGCGCGGAGGTCGTCGCCGTCGCCACGATCGTCGACCGTGCGACCGGTGCCGCCGAGAAGATCCAGGAGGGCGCCGGAGTGCCGTACCTCTACGCCTACTCCAAGGACGAACTGGGACTCGACTGAGCTACTCCCGGGTACCCCGGCCCCGTTGTCCACAAGCCGGACACGGCGGGCAAAGCATCAGGCCAAGTCTGGAAAGATGGGCCCGACGATGACGTCACCACCCAAGGTCTAGGTCAGGGCCGTAGTACGCAGCACGCCAACCCGCACATACCAAGGAGCGGACAGATGCCCATCGCAACTCCCGAGGTCTACAACGAGATGCTGGACCGGGCGAAGGCAGGCAAGTTCGCCTACCCGGCGATCAACGTGACCTCGACCCAGACCCTGCACGCGGCCCTGCGCGGTTTCGCGGAGGCGGAGAGCGACGGCATCATCCAGATCTCGACGGGTGGCGCCGAGTTCCTGGGCGGTCAGTACAGCAAGGAGATGGTGACCGGCGCGGTCGCCCTCGCCGAGTTCGCGCACATCGTGGCCGAGAAGTACCCGGTCACGGTCGCCCTGCACACGGACCACTGCCCCAAGGACAAGCTCGACGGGTACGTACGTCCGCTGCTCGCGGTCTCCGAGGAGCGCGTGAAGGCCGGCGGCAACCCGCTCTTCCAGTCACACATGTGGGACGGCTCCGCGGAGACCCTCGCCGACAACCTGGCCATCGCCCAGGAGCTCCTGGAGCGCGCCCGCGCCGCGAAGATCATCCTCGAGGTCGAGATCACCCCGACCGGCGGCGAGGAGGACGGCGTCTCGCACGAGATCAACGACTCCCTGTACACGACGGTCGACGACGCCATCCGTACGGCCGAGGCGCTGGGCCTCGGCGAGAAGGGCCGCTACCTGCTGGCCGCGTCCTTCGGCAATGTGCACGGCGTGTACAAGCCGGGCAACGTGGTCCTCCGTCCCGACCTGCTGAAGGAGCTGAACGACGGCGTGGCCGCCAAGTTCGGCAAGCAGTCCCCGTTCGACTTCGTCTTCCACGGCGGCTCCGGCTCCACGGAGGAGGAGATCCGCACCGCGCTGGAGAACGGCGTGGTCAAGATGAACATCGACACGGACACGCAGTACGCCTTCACGCGTCCCGTCGCCGACCACATGTTCCGCAACTACGACGGCGTCCTGAAGGTCGACGGCGAAGTCGGCTCCAAGAAGACCTACGACCCGCGCACCTGGGGCAAGCTGGCCGAGGCGAGCATGGCCGCCCGCGTCGTCGAGGCCACGCAGAACCTGCGCTCGGCCGGCACGAAGATCAAGTAACCCCGCGGGCCTCTCGGGAACTCACGAGCCCGGCGTCTGTGCCACGACGCCGGGCTCGGCGTATACCTGGGGGCATGCCCGACGTCCGGATCGCCACCCCGCAGGGCAAGTGGATCCTGCTGACCACCGTGCTCGGCTCCAGCATGGCGATGCTGGACTCGACCGTCGTCAATGTCGCCCTGCCGCGCATCGGCCGCGACCTGGACGCGAACCTCGCCGCCCTCCAGTGGACGGTCAACGCGTACATGCTCACCCTGGCCGGGCTGATCCTGCTCGGCGGTTCCCTCGGCGACCACTACGGCCGCCGCAAGATCTTCGTGATCGGGGTGGTGTGGTTCGCGTCGGCCTCCCTGCTGTGCGGCCTCGCGCCGAGCGCGGGCGTGCTCGTCGCGGCCCGCGCGTTGCAGGGGGTCGGCGGGGCGCTCCTCACCCCCGGTTCCCTCGCCCTGATCCAGGCGTCCTTCCACCCCGACGACCGGGGCCGGGCGGTGGGCCTGTGGTCCGGCTTCGGCGGGATCGGTGCGGCGGTCGGCCCGTTCCTGGGCGGCTGGCTGGTGGACGGCCCCGGCTGGCGCTGGGTCTTCCTGCTCAACGTCCCGCTGGCGCTGCTGTGCGCCCCCATCGCCGTACGGCATGTCCCCGAGTCCGCCGACGGCCGCACCCACGGCCGCTTCGACGTGCTCGGCGCGGTCCTCGGCGCCCTCGCGCTCGCCCTGGTGACGTACGCGCTGATCGAGGCCCGGCAGGGCTCCCTCGTGGTCGCCGTCACGGCGGTGGCCGGGCTGGCCGCGGGCGTGGCCTTCGTCCAGGTCGAGAAGCGGCGGCCGGATCCGATGATGCCGCTGGACATCTTCAAGTCCCGCGAGTTCACGGCCGTCAACCTGGTCACGCTCTGCGTCTACGCGGCCTTCGGCGGTTTCTTCTTCCTCACCGCCCTCCAGCTCCAGGTCGCCGTGGGCTGGTCGCCCCTCGCCGCCGGTACGGCCCTGCTGCCGACGACCGTTCTGATGCTGCTGTTCTCCGCCCGCTCGGGCGCCCTCGCCGACCGCATCGGGCCGCGCATCCCGCTCACCGTCGGCCCGCTCCTGTGCGCGGCGGGCATGCTGCTGATGCTGAGGGTCGGGCCGGGCACCTCGTACGTGCTCGACGTCCTGCCCGCCGTGCTGGTCCTCGGCGCCGGCATGGTCACCCTGGTGGCACCGCTGACGGCCACCGTCCTCGCCTCCGTGGACACCGCGCGGGCGGGTCTGGCCAGCGGCATCAACAACGCGGCGGCCCGCGCGGCCGGCCTGGTCGCGGTGGCCGCACTGCCGCTGCTCGCCGGGATGGGCCCGGACGCGTACCTCTCCCCGAGCGCCTTCGACGACGCCTTCCACCGGGCGATGCTGATCTGCGCCGGAGTCCTGGTGCTCGGCGCGGTCGTCGCCTTCGCGACGGTACGTCCGCTGCCGCCCGGCTGCCGCCGCCCGGAGTGCCGTACGCACGGCTCGGTCACGGCGCCGCCGCTGGAGGGGGAGCGGGCGAGGAAGCGGATCGGGTGACAGACCGCGGGTGCCGTTTCCAGCGCCGGTCGGCATCACCAGCCCGTCATGGGGGTCCCCCTCGAGCGAAGGCGAGAGTGGGGGAGTTCGAGGACGAGGCCCCTTGAGGGCCGACAGCGGGGGTCTGGGGGCGGCAGCCCCCGGCAAGGGCGACACTGGTGAACATGTCGATTCACGAAAACCTCCTCGGGGGCCCGCCCCCGACCCACCTCCCCGACGACCCCGCGCCCCGCGAGCTCCTGGCGAACGGCACCGCGCCCGCGGACGTCGCCGCAAAGTACCCCACGTCCTCGCTGGCCTGGGCCCAGCTGGCCGACGACGCGTTCGAGCGGGGCAGTGTCGTGGAGTCGTACGCCTATGCCCGCACCGGCTACCACCGCGGCCTCGACGCCCTGCGCCGCAACGGCTGGAAGGGCCACGGCCCGGTGCCCTGGGAGCACGAGCCGAACCGCGGCTTCCTGCGCGCCCTGCACGCCCTCGCCCGCGCCGCCGGATCCATCGGCGAGCAGGAGGAGTACGAGCGCTGCACCCAGTTCCTGAAGGACTCCTCGCCGACGGCGGCCCAGACCCTCGGCTAGCGGTCCGCTGCTGTTTCCTCGCAAGGCCCGCCCGGTGCGACCGGGCGGGCCTTGCGCTGCGCTGAGCGGTGTCCTGCGGCGGGCACCGCCCGGTCAGTAGTAGCGGCTCATGATGTCCGTGGCCCAGTCCGGCTGGCTGGTGGCGCCCTGGGGGCCGAACTCGCTCATGTAGGGCTTGATGTCGAGGACGGGGGTGCCGTCGACCGCGTCGAGGCCCTGGACGTGCAGGTCGAGTCCGTCGGTGCGCACCAGGCGGCAGCGGGAGACACCGAGGCGGTTGGGGCGGTTCTTGCCGCGCTGCGCGAAGATGCCGACCATCGGCCAGTCGGTGTTGCCCCGCGGATGGCGGGCACCGGTCTCGATCTTCGCCACGGGCACGCGGTCGAAGTGGTAGACGATCTCCAGGTGGGAGAAGGCGTCCAGACCCGCCAGCGCGTCCGCGTCGAACTGCTCGCCGTCCAGGCGGATGACGGCCTCGACCTTCCCCCAGTCGTCGTCGAGGACCTCCGCACGTCCGCCGACCACCCGGCCCACCGGGACGGAGACCACCTCGGACGAGGTGCTCTTCTCAGACATCTGCCGTGCCTTTCGTCAAGTGCGACAACGGTTTCTGTGCGGCGCCCGAGCGTACTGCAGGTCATCCGGCGGCTCGACGAGCCGGTGACCAGGCGGGCCTTGCGTTCCGGGCGGACCATCGAAGAAGATGCCCGGCGGGGACCGGGGCCCCCGTGTCGGTAACGGCAGGGGCGGACCGCTACCCGGAGCAACAACAGGAGACAGCGATGTCCCACCAGGCTCAGCCCCACGAGGCTTCGGAGCCCGAGACCCCGCATCTCGACTTCGCAGGCACGACGCCCTATGAGGACTACGTCAAGGCGGACGTGCTCACCCACCTCCAGCACACCCTCTCCGACGACCCCGGAGAGATGGTCTTCCTGGTCACCACCCAGGTGATGGAGCTGTGGTTCACGGTCATCGTCCACGAGTGGGAGATCGCGGCGCGCGCCCTGCGCTCCGACGACGTGCCGACCGCCGTCGCCGCGCTGAAGCGTTCGGTACGGGAGCTGGAGGCGCTGAACGCCTCCTGGAAGCCGCTCGGACAGCTGACCCCGGCGCAGTTCAACTCGTACCGGAGCGCGCTGGGCGAGGGTTCCGGCTTCCAGTCGGCGATGTACCGCCGGATGGAGTTCCTGCTCGGCGAGAAGTCCGCGTCCATGCTGGTCCCGCACCGCGGCGCCCCCCGCGTCCACGCCGAACTGGAGAAGGCCCTCGCCGAGCCGAGCCTCTACGACGAGGTGCTGCGGCTGATGGCGCGGCGCGGCTGCGCGATCCCCGGATCGGTGCTGCGTCGCGACGTCACGCGCCGGTACGAGCCCTCGGACGCCGTCGAGGCCGCCTGGACCGAGATCTACGCGGGCGACGAGAACACCGAACTCGCCCGCCTCGGCGAGGCCCTGACCGACGTCGCCGAACTGGTGTGGCGATGGCGCAACGACCACCTGGTCGCCACCCGCCGCGCGATGGGCTCCAAGCCCGGCACGGGCGGCTCGGCGGGCGTCGCCTGGCTGGAGAAGCGCGCGCAGAAGAACGTGTTCCCCGAGCTGTGGACGGCGAGGTCTCATGTCTGAGCTGACGGCACGCGCGCAGGAACTCGACGCCGCCGACGAACTGGCCGGTACGCGCAAGCAGTTCGTGCTGGACACTGTGTCCGATCATGCGGCCGAGGCCGCGGGTGTCTACCTGGACGGGAACTCGCTCGGCGCCCTGCCGGCCGCGGTTGCGGGGCGGGTCGACGACGTCGTCCGCAGACAGTGGGGTGAGCTCCGCATACGTTCCTGGGACGAGAGCGGCTGGTGGACGGCGCCCGAGCGGATCGGCGACCGGATCGCCCCGCTGGTCGGGGCGGCGGCCGGGCAGATCGTCGTGGGCGACTCGACAAGTGTCAACGTCTTCAAGGCACTTGTGGGAGCGGTACGGCTGGTGTCCGGGACGGGCCGGGACGAGATCCTCGTGGACGCGACGACGTTCCCCACCGACGGCTACATCGCCGAGTCGGCGGCCCGCATGACCGGATGCACGCTGCGCCCGGTGGCCCCGGCGCAGGTGCCGGACGCGCTGTCCGGTCGTACGGCCGCCGTCCTGCTGAACCATGTCGACTACCGCACGGGCCGCCTGCACGACCTGCCCTCGCTGACCGCCGCCGTGCACGAGGCGGGCGCGGTGGCCGTCTGGGACCTGTGCCACAGCGCGGGCGCGCTGCCGGTCGGACTGGACGAGCACGGCGTCGACCTGGCGGTCGGCTGCACCTACAAGTACCTCAACGGCGGCCCGGGCTCCCCGGCGTACCTGTACGTCCGGCGGGACCTCCAGGACCGCTTCGACTCGCCGCTCCCCGGCTGGAACTCCCATGCGGAGCCGTTCGGGATGCGGCCCGGGTACGAACCGGCGTCCGGTGCCCTGCGCGGCCGGGTCGGCACGCCGGACATCCTGTCCATGCTCGCCCTGGAGGCGGCGCTGGACGTCTGGGACGGGGTCTCGATCGAGGCGGTGCGGACCAAGTCCCTGGCGCTGACGGACTTCTTTCTGGAGTGCGTCTCGGCGTACGTCCCCGAGGGGCGGGTGGAGTCGCTGACCCCCCTCGCCCACCGGGAGCGCGGCAGCCAGGTGGCGCTGCGCTGCGACGACGCCGGGGACGTGATGAAGCGGCTGATCGAGCGCGGGGTGGTCGGGGACTTCCGGCGACCGGACGTCCTGCGGTTCGGATTCACACCGCTGTACGTCGGGTTCGGGGACGTGGAGCGCGCGGCGCGGGTGCTGGCGGAGACGCTCGGCGAACTCGCGGGATAGCACCAGGGGGCTGGCGCCGGGCGGTCCGCGGTGGCTTCGGTGGTCGCGGAACCGCCCGGCCCGCGGCCTACAGAATCGTTTCCCCTCACCGAGCGTGACATCCCCGTGTCGGCCCACGTCACCGGCCTGATACCGTCCCCGCCAACGGCCGGTTTCCCACCCTGGTCCGCCACGTCAATAACGTTACGTCGCTGAGAGGTTGGAGCATGCCGGACGACGCCGCAGCTGCCCGGGCCGCCGCCGAGGAGGAGTCGGCGTTCTCGCACCCGGCGGCCGATCCCGACTCCACCGCCGCGTACGGTGACCATCCCGACCAGCTGATCGATTTCTACGCCCCGCGCACCGAGGTGGTGCCCGGCGCCCTCGCCCCGCTGGTCGTCGTGCTGCACGGCGGCGCGTGGCGGGCGCCGTACGACCGACTGCACATCTCCCCGTTCGCGGACTTCCTGGCCCGGCGTGGTTTCGCGGTGGCCAGTGTCGAGTACCGGCGGGGGAGCGCGGTCCCGGCCCAGGGCGTCGGCCCTGTCGCGGGCCGCTGGCCGGAGACCTTCGACGACGTCGCGGCCGCGCTGGACGCGCTGCCCGCTCTCGTACGCGAGTGTCTTCCGGGGGCCGACCCGCGCCGCATGGTGATCACCGGGCACTCGGCCGGCGGTCACCTCGCCCTGTGGGGGGCGGCCCGCCATCTGCTGCCCGCCGACGCCCCTTGGCGCATCGACCGCCCCGCGCCGCTGCGCGGGGTCGTCGCCCTGGCCCCGATCGCCGACTTCGAGGTCGCCGACAAACTGGACGTGTGCGGGGGCGCTTCGCGTCAACTGCTGGGCGGCGACGAGAAGTTCGCCGAACGCCGTCCGTACGCCGACCCCTCGCTCCTGCTCCCGACGGGCATCGCGACCACCCTGGTGCAGGGCCGCACGGACCTCACCGTCCCGCAGGCGGTCGCCGAGTCGTACGCCGACGCGGCGGCGAAGGCCGGCGAGGTCGTGGGCCTCACGCTCCTGGAGGACGTCGGCCACTTCCCGCTGATCGACCCGGCGGCGGACGCCTGTGCGGTCGTCGCGGAGGAAATCGCCCAACTGGCCTGGTGACCGGTCCCCTTTCATACCCGTAGTACCTGAGAGCTACGCCCCAGGACAGCTCCCTGGCGTGACGCGGACGACAAGTAACACTCCGTAACTTCCCTTCCGGACAAGCCCGATGGCCGGGCGAACCGGAGGGGGACGACCATGGGGCTGAAGACGGACGCGCGGGTGGCGGCGGGGCACGCAGCCGGCAGCCGCGATGGCTGCGGCCAATCGTGCAGCCGCCGTAGCTGCGGCCAGTCGTGCCGCTGGGGCGGCTCCCGACCCGAAGAAAGCGGCACCCGGCATGCGCCGGCGAGCGACACCCCCTCACCCCAGCCCAAACGCCGCGGCACCCAAAGGTGGCGCCGAGCCACGCTCGCAGCCCTCATCACCGCCGCCATGGTCGTCCCGCTCTCGGGCGCAGCCCGACCGGAGATCCCCGCCCCACCCCCGGCAGCCCTCGCCCCCCTCACGGCAACCACCCTCGACGCCGCCTACAAAGCCAACCGCACCAACGCCGCCCGAGCCGCCCGCATGGCCGCAGCCGACGGCGACCACCAGCGCGCCGCGGCAGACCGAGCCATGGCCGCCCCCGCCCGCCACCTCCTCGCCTACGACGGCCGAGGCGAGGGCCAGGCCACGGAGGTCTTCGGCGACCTCGCCACCGCCACCCGCATCGCCGTCCTGATCCCGGGCTCGGACACCTCCCTCGACACCTACGACCGCTTCCGCGCGACGGCAGTCGCCCTGCACGACCGCCTAGTCCAGGAGGCCCCGAAAGGCACCACCACCGCCGTCGTCGCCTGGCTCGGCTACAAGACCCCCGGCACGGTCAGCACCACGGTCCTCACCACGGACCGCGCCGACCGGGCAGTCCCGCACCTGCGCGAGTTCATCGCCCAACTGCGCCGCATAGCGGGCCGGAAGGCCGACATCTCCCTCCTCTGCCACTCCTACGGCACGGTCGTCTGCGCCCGCACCGCCCCCGGCCTCGACGTGCGGGACATCGCCTTCCTCGGCAGCCCCGGCACCGGCGCGGACACGGCGGCGGCCCTGCGCACAAGGGCCCGCGTGTGGGCGGCCCGCGGCGCCGACGACTGGGTCGAGGAGGTCCCGCACGTGAGGGCGGACCTGTTCGGCTGGACCGTCGGCTTCGGCACGGACCCCGTGTCCCCGGCCTTCGGCGCCCGCGTCTTCGCGGCGGGTCCGGGCGGCCACAGCGACTACTTCAGGCCGGGCTCGGTCTCCCTGGCCAACCTCACCCGCATCGTCCTCGGCGACACCAAGGAGGTGACCCGTGCGTGAGTCGAGCGTGCGCCACGCGTGGGACGGCATACGGCACGGCGCCGCGGTACGGAGCGCCGCAGGACAGGAGGCCGTACGAGACAGCGCCGTACGGGAGCGGGAGGGCGCCGTACGGCAGAGCGCCCTGCGGAGGGCCGCCGGCCGGATCGACGCCGCCACCCCCGCCGACCGCGACCGCGCGGTGGACGCCCTGCGCGCCTTCGCGATCCTCGGTGTGGTCCTCGGCCACTGGCTGGTCACGGCCCTGGTGGCGGACGGCGGCTCCCTGCACGCCTCCAGCCCCCTCCAGCACATGCCGTGGCTCGCCCCGATCTCCTGGGTCTTCCAGACCCTGGCGGTGTTCTTCCTGGTCGGCGGCCATGTGGCAACCCGCAGCCACACGGCGGCCCGCGCCAAGGGCACCCCGTACCGGCAGTGGCTGACCGCCCGTCTGGCACGGCTGTTCAAGCCGGTGGCCGCCGTGCTGATCCTCTGGACGATCGCCGCGACGGCCCTGTTCGTCTCGGGCGCGCGACCCGACACGATCCACACCCTGGTCAAACTGGCCCTCTCCCCCCTCTGGTTCCTGCTGGTCTTCGCGGCGCTGACCGCGGCGACCCCGCTTCTCACCCGGCTCAACCCCCTGTGGCCGCTGGCCGTCGTTCTCCATGTGGACCTTCTCCGTTTCGGCCTCGGCGCCCCGCATAGCCTCGGCTGGGTGAACCTGGCGGCCGGCTGGCTGGTGCCGTACACCCTGGGCGCGGCCTGGACCCGCGGCGAACTGGAGCGCGCCCGCGCGGGCTGGATCCTGCTCGCCTCGGGTGCGGCGGCGACGGCCCTGCTGGTCGCCTTCGCGGGCTACCCGGCCTCGATGGTCGGCGTCCCGGGCGGGACGATCTCGAACCTCAACCCGCCGACCCTGGCCGCGGTCACCTTCGGCCTGGCCCAGTGCGGCCTGGCCCTGCTTCTGCGCGACCGGCTGCGCCGTACGATGCGCCGGCCCCTGGCCTGGGCCGCGGTGGCCTTTGTGAACCTCTCCGCCATGACGATCTTCCTCTGGCACCAGACGGCCATGATGGCGACCACGGCCACGGCCCTCCCGGCAGGTCACCTGCCCGGCCTGCACACCACCCCCGACGGCCTCGACTGGGTGGCGTTCCGCCTGGCCTGGCTCCCCGTGTTCGCGCTCGCGCTCACGGTCTGCTGGGCGGCCTTCCACTCCTACGAGCACCGGGGCCCGCGCGGCAGAAGCACCGGCCCCTCCCGGGTGATCCGCCGCCACGGCGGCCCGGACGGGGCGGGAGCGAGGGTCGCCCATCGTGCCTGAGCCGCATGACGACACAGCCCCCCGCCCCTTCGGTGCGCTGCCGGACCGCGGCCGACTCCGCTTGATCCGCCTAGGGTTGCGACGTGACTGACACGGGGATCCAGCGGCGGTTGGCCGGTCGCGTCCTGCGCTGGTTGCGCCTGCTCCGCGACGACCTGTGGACGGCGCGCGCGGATCCGTTGCCCGCCTTCGGGCGGCTGCGGCGGTTCCCGCACGGCGTGCTGTACGTCGCCGCGTTCTGGATCACGTTCGGCGGTGTCGCGCAGCTCACGGACAACGGACATCTGGGCTTCGGCTACGGCTTGCTGATCGCGCTGGCGCAGGGCGGCGCGGTGGCGCTGGCGCTGTGGCGGCCGATCCCGGCCTGGTGGCTGTCGACGACGGGCTCGGTCCTCGGGGCCGTTGCGGTGCACTTCAGCCTGACCGGCGCCGCGGCCCGCGACTTCACCTGGCCCTGGACCGCGGCCGGGATCATCGCCCAGCTGCTGGTGCTGCTGCTGCTCGCCCTGCGGGTGCGTACCCGTGTGTCCGTGGAGGCGCTGGCCCTGACGGTGCTCGTCACCCTGGTCCTTCAGGGTGTGTGGGAGTCACCGCACCCGGTGTCCGACGGCCCCCAGCAGTCGACGGGCCCGCTCGCGATCGCCCTGTCCGCCGTCGCCGTGCTGCTCGGCATCGCGCTGCGCAGCCGCCGTGAGACGCGCGCGGAGGTCGGACGGCTGACCACGCTCACCGCCGAGGAGCGGGCCCGGCGCACCCTCCTGGAGGAGCGCAACCGCATCGCGCGCGAACTGCACGACGTGGTCGCCCACCACATGTCCGTCATCTCCATCCAGGCCCAGGTCGCCCCCCATCTCGTCGAGAACCCGCCCGACGAGCTCAGGGAGAACCTCGAGGGCATACGGAACAACGCGCTGGAGGCGCTGACCGAACTGCGCCGGGTACTGGGCGTGCTGCGCTCGGAGGACCCCGGTACGGACGACGCACCGGCCGACGGCGGCAACGACCCGCACAGCCCGCAGCCCACCCTGGACCGGCTCGACGCGCTCGTCGAGAACACCCGGGCCGCCGGTCTGGCCGTGACCACGCGGACCACGGGGGAGCGGCGCCCGCTGCCCTCGGGCGTGGAGCTGTCGGCGTACCGGATCGTGCAGGAGGCGCTCAGCAATGTGCTGCGCCACGCGCCCGGCGCGAGCGCGAGCGTCGAAGTCGCCTACGTCCCCTTCGGACTGCGCGTGGAGGTCGTCAACTCCCGTCCGCTGCACGAGGCTCCGGCGTCACCGGGCGCGGGGCACGGTCTGCTGGGGATGCGGGAGCGGGCGGCGATGCTGGGCGGCGACCTGTCCGCACACCCCAGACCGAACGGCGGCTACCAGGTGTCCGCCTTCCTGCCGGTCGACCCGCGCGCCGACGGCGCGGACCTGCCCGACGCCCCCGACCCCGCCACCGACCCGAAGGACGACACCGCATGACGAGCAGCAGCAACAGCCCCATCCGGGTAGTGATCGCCGACGACCAGCAGATGGTCCGGCAGGGCTTCACCGTGCTGCTCAACACCAAGCCGGACATCGAGGTGATCGGCCAGGCGGTCGACGGCCTGGACGCCGTGGCCAAGGTCGCCGAACTCGCCCCGGACGTCGTCCTCATGGACATCCGCATGCCCGAGCTCGGCGGTATCGAGGCCACCCGCCGCATCACCGCCGCGACACCGCACATCAGGGTGCTGGTGCTCACCACCTTCGACCTCGACGAGTACGTGTACGAGGCGCTGCGCGCAGGCGCGTCCGGTTTCCTCCTCAAGGACGCTTCGGTGGACCAACTGGCCGAGGCGGTAAGGGTGGTGGCGGCCGGCGACGCGCTGCTCGCGCCCGGCATCACCCGTCGGCTGATCGCCCAGTTCTCCCGCCTGGACGGCAAGCCCCGCCCTCCGCTGAAGGAACGCGTCGGCGACCTGACCGAGCGCGAGACGGAGGTCCTCGCACTGATCGCCCAGGGCCTGTCGAACGCGGAGATCGCCCAGCGCCTGGTCGTCGCCGAGCAGACCGTGAAGACGCATGTGGGCCGCATCCTGGTGAAACTGGGCCTCAGGGACCGCACACAGGCGGCGGTGTTCGCGTACGAGTCGGGACTGGTACGCCCGTCCGGCTACTGACCCGTCGGTCCCGGGGCCCGTACTCCCCGTACTCGTAGTACCTGAGAGGGAGGCCGAAGGACCCTTCTCACTGGTGACGACCGCGACCCGCGCCGCGGCCTACCTTTTCATCGTGACCGAGATGCCCCGCACGCAGCCGATACCGCCGGACCCCACCAGGCACCTGGAACCGCCGGACCGCGCATTCGAGCCGTACAAGCCGAGCAGCCCGGAGTTCCGGGCGGCCATGGACGCCCTGCGCGGAATGCGTCAGGACCTGTTCCACCACGCCTTCGCCTACCGTCCGCTGCCGCGCCTGAGCGTCGAGGCCCCGTTCGTCCGCCGCTTCTTTGGCCGGTGGCGCGAGTACGCGACCTGGACGCCGCACGCTCTGATCACCGCGGCAGGCCTCTTCGCCATGCTCGTCGCGTCGCACAGCGACTACCGCGGCGCGGGCGTCAACCTCTTCCTCAGCCTGCTCGCCCTGGGCCCGGTCCTGCTGACCATGGTGCGGCCGATCGGCGCGTTCTGGCTGTCGATGGCGGCGACGCCGGTGGCCGCGGTGTTCGGCAGCAGCTGGGGCGACGCGTGGCCGTGGCTGCCCGGCAGTTTCGTCTGCCACCTGTTCGTGCTCACCATCGTCGCCCTGCGCACCAGGCCGCGCACCGCGGCTTGGATGTGGATCCTGACGGGGCTGTACGGCGCCGCGGCGGAGATCTTCTCCGCCGCCCCCGAGGGCACCCTCGACTCGAACACCGCCCAGCTGCTGTCCTTCTCGGCCCTGATCCTCCTCGCGGTCTCCCTCCGGCACATCCGCCGCCAGGCCCGCCAGGAGGTGACCGCCCAGCAGACGGTGACCGCGGCCGAGCGTTCCCGGCGCACCCTGCTGGAGGAGCGCACGACGATCGCCCGTGAGCTGCACGATGTGGTCGCCCACCACATGTCGGTGGTCGCCATCCAGGCGGAGGCGGCCCCCTACCGGGTCGAGAACCCGCCCCCGGAGCTGGAGAAGGCGTTCGCCACGATCCGGGAGAACGCGGTGGCGGCGCTCACCGAGCTGCGCCGTGTCCTGGGCGTGGTCCGCGCCGAGGACTACGAGGCCCCGGACGCCCCGCAGCCCACCCTCGCCGACCTGGACGCCCTGCTCGCCAATGTGCGGGAGACGGGCCTGGACGTGGACAGGACGACGACCGGAGCGATACGGGAACTCCCGCAGGGCGTGGAGCTGTCGGCGTACCGCATCGTGCAGGAGGCGCTCAGCAACACCCTGCGCCATGCACCGGGCGCGGCTGCCAAGGTGGAGGTGTCGTACGTCCTCGGCGGCCTGGGCCTGCGCATAGTGAACGACCCGCCCCCGAACCCGTCCCTGGTCAAGCCCTCACCCGGCGCCGGCCACGGCATCACCGGCATGCGGGAGCGCGTCACCATGCTGAACGGCGAGATGACGGCGGCCCGTACGGACGACGGAGGCTACGAGGTGACGGTGTTCCTGCCGGTCGTCGCCCACGCAGGCGAAGGTGCAGCATGACCATCCGTGTCCTGATCGCGGACGACCAGATGATGGTGCGCGAGGGCTTCTCGGTCCTGCTCAACGCGATGCCGGACATCGAGGTGGTCGGCGAGGCGGTGAACGGCCGCGAGGCGGTGGACCGCGTCCGCGACCTGGCCCCCGACGTCGTCCTGATGGACATCCGCATGCCGGAACTGAACGGCATCGAGGCGACCCGCGAGATCGTCGCCGCCAACAGCACCGCAAAGGTCCTGGTCCTGACGACCTTCGACCTCGACGAGTACGTCTACCAGGCCCTGCGTGCGGGCGCCTCGGGATTCCTCCTCAAGGACGCCTCGGCCCGCCAACTGGCCGACGGTGTGAGGGTGGTGGCTTCAGGCGAGGCCCTGCTCGCCCCCTCGGTGACGAAGCGCCTGATCACGGAGTTCTCGAAACTGTCGGAGGCCCCTCGCCCGATGCACTCCGCGATGACGGCCTACGGCGACCTCACCGAACGCGAAACAGAGGTCCTGGTCCTCATCGCCCAGGGCCTGTCGAACTCGGAGATAGCCGAGCGCCTGGTCGTCGCCGAGTCGACGATCAAGACCCACGTCAGCAGGATCCTGGTGAAACTGGGGCTGCGGGACCGGACCCAGGCGGCGGTGTTCGCTTATGAGGCGCGGTTGGTGACGCCGGGCTGAGGGCCGTGCCACCCCTCTTTGTCGCGATGACCGACAGTTGTCGTCGTGGGCCGCCGGTGCAAAAACCTGGTGGCCTCGGCGCACGACCTGAGTAGGGTCGGGCGAATGCCCGAGCTGAAACGGCTGCAGGCCGGTCATGCCCCGGCGGTCC
This sequence comes from Streptomyces sp. NPDC001137, assembly GCF_040298885.1. NCBI lineage: Bacteria > Bacillati > Actinomycetota > Actinomycetes > Kitasatosporales > Streptomycetaceae > Streptomyces > Streptomyces sp. NPDC001137. Next base: position 231,606 of record NZ_JBEPBA010000010.1, on the reverse strand, counting down.
TGGCCTTCGAGCTGGCGAACCGCGCCTACTTCGCCGCCTCGATCACCGACCGCGGCGACGACTACTTCGAGCACTTCACCGAGCGCTACGACGCCTTGCTGGCGGAGCAGGAGGCGGGTATCTGCGCCTTCCACGTGCTCGTCGCGGAGGACGGCTCGGTGCTCGGCAGGTTCAATCTGGTCGACATCGAGGACCGTACGGCGGAGCTCGGCTACCGGGTCGCACAGCACGTCGCCGGACATGGTGTGGCGACCGCGACCGTGCTGGAGCTGTGCAGGCTGGCGGCGGACCGGCACGGGCTGCGCACCCTGCGGGCGGCCACCGCCCACCGGAACGTGGCCTCCCAGAGGGTGCTGACCAAGGCCGGTTTCGTCCCGGTCGGCCCGGCCGACCCGGCGCACATCGGCGGCCAGCCGGGCACCTGGTACCGGCGCTACCTCGTACCGGAGGACTGACATCCCTGGTCAGGCGGGCGGATGCCGGGCTAGCGTCCGTCCATGACCGCCTTCGACCCGTGGGACCCGGCGTTCCTGGCCGACCCCTACCCCGCCTATGCAGAGCTGCGCGCCAAGGGCCGCGTGCACCACTACGAGCCCACGAACCAGTGGCTCGTCCCGCACCACGCCGACGTCTCCGCGTTGCTGCGCGACCGGCGCCTCGGGCGGACGTACCAGCACCGGTTCACGCACGAGGACTTCGGGCGTACGGCACCCCCGGCCGAACACGAGCCGTTCCACACGCTCAACGACCACGGGATGCTGGACCTGGAGCCCCCGGACCACACCCGCATCCGGCGGCTGGTCTCGAAGGCGTTCACGCCACGGACGGTCGAGCAGCTCAAGCCGTACGTCAGCAACCTCGCCGGGGAGCTCGTGGACCGGCTCGTGGAGAAGGGCGGCGGGGACCTGCTCAGCGAGGTCGCCGAGCCGCTGCCCGTCGCCGTCATCGCCGAGATGCTGGGGATCCCCGAGGCCGACCGTGCGCCCCTGCGCCCCTGGTCGGCCGACATCTGCGGGATGTACGAGCTGAACCCCTCCGAGGACACGGCCCGCAAGGCCGTACAGGCCTCGGTCGAGTTCTCCGACTACCTCCGCGAGCTGATCGCCGAGCGGCGCCGGACCCCCGGCGACGACCTCATCTCCGGGCTCATCGCCGCCCACGACGAGGGCGACCGCCTCACCGAGCAGGAGATGATCTCCACCGCCGTCCTGCTCCTCAACGCGGGCCACGAGGCGACCGTCAACGCCACGGTGAACGGCTGGTACGCCCTCTTCCGGAACCCGGAGCAGCTGGCCGCCCTGCGCGCGGACCACTCCCTCGTCCCCACCGCCGTGGAAGAGCTCATGCGCTACGACACCCCGCTCCAGCTCTTCGAGCGGTGGGTGCTGGACGAGATCGAGATCGACGGCGTCACGATCCCCCGGGGTGCCGAGATCGCCATGCTCTTCGGCGCCGCCAACCACGACCCGGAGGTCTTCCGGGACCCCGAGCAGCTCGACCTGACCCGCACGGACAACCCGCACATCTCCTTCAGCGCAGGCATCCACTACTGCATCGGGGCGCCCCTCGCGAGGATCGAGCTGGCGGCATCGATGACGGCACTGCTGGAGAAGGCCCCCAAGCTCAGCCTGGCGGCGGAACCCGAGCGGAAGCCGAACTTTGTGATCCGGGGGTTGGAGGGGCTGAGTGTCGCGGTGAGGTGATCACTTGTTTGGCTGATCACCGACCAACGCCGAGCGATGGTCGTGAACGACTCGTCAAGCTGGTGCCTGCCTGCGAAGGGAGGCACCCACAACCGCGAAGACGCTGCCCCGTTGCAGCCGCCAGGCCAGCGCGCCCGCCGAGCCCAGGCGGCCGGACGCCGGTCCGGGGCGGGTGGGCAGGAAACTCATGCCGACATCCCTGCGGCCCGCCAGCAGGTAGGCCACCCCGGCCTGGAGCGCCACGGCCGCGGCGAACAGCAGCAGTACCCACCAGCGTTCGTCGGCGTACGGCCGCAGGTTCTCCAGCCAGCCGAGCGGGGACAGCCAGGTCAGGGGCGAGGAGCCGTCGTCCGTCGCCGCGTCGCCCGCCGCGCGCAGCACGAAGGCCGCGCCCAGGACACCCGCCGTCAGGCCGCGGGCCAGCCGCGCGCTCTCCGTCAGCTGGGCGACGATCGCCGCCGTCGTCGCGAAGACCATGCCGACGGCCCCGAGTCCGAGGCCGAAGGCGAGCGCGCCGACAGCCCCCTGGCCCGCGAGCCCGGCAGCAACCAGCAGTGCCAGTACGGCGTTTGCGACCGCCGCCGCAAGGAGTGCCGCCGTCAGGGAGGCCCGGCGGCCCACCATCCCGGATGCCACCAGCTCCTGCCGCCCGCTCTCCTCCTCGTCCCGGGTGTGCCGTACGACGATCATCAGGCTCATGGCCGCGGCGAGCGCACCCGCGTACACCCCGACGCGCCAGGCCGTCAGCGCGCCGATGGAGGTGTCGAAGACCGGGCCGATCAGTGCGCGGAAGGAGGCGTTGGTCGCCACCTGGTGGATCAGGTCGGCGCGTTCGGCGGGGGTGCCGTAGAGGTTCTTGAGGGTGTTCGGCATGGAGAGGACCATCAGCGCGTTCACGCCGACCCAGACCGGGATCATCAGCCGGTCGCGGCGGAGCGAGAAGCGCAGCAGCACCCCCGTGCCCGCGAACGACGTCATCGCGCCGCCACCTCCTCGTCCTGGTAGTGGCGCAGGAACAGCTCCTCCAGCGTGGGCGGGGTCGAGGTCAGTGACCGCAGTCCGGACTCGCTCAACTTCCTCAGCACTGCGTCGAGTTGGTCCGTGTCGACCTGCAACCGCACCCGCCTTCCCCGTACGTCGAGGTCGTGCACGCCGGGCAGGTGCGCCAACCCGTCGGGCGGCCCGGCGAGTTCGGCCGTCACACTCGTCCGCGTCAGATGGCGCAGGTCGGACAGCGAACCGCTCTCCACCGTCCGACCCCTGCGGATGATGCTCACCCGGTCGCAGAGCTCCTCGACCTCGCTGAGGATGTGCGACGACAGCAACACCGTGCGACCGCGCTCCCGCTCCTCCTCCACGCAGCGCTGGAAGACCTCCTCCATCAGCGGGTCCAGGCCCGACGTCGGCTCGTCCAGGATCAGCAGGTCCACGTCCGAGGCGAAGGCGGCCACCAGGGCGACCTTCTGCCGGTTGCCCTTGGAGTACGTGCGGCCCTTCTTGGTGGGGTCCAGGTCGAAGCGCTCGATCAGCTCGGCCCGGCGGGACGGGTCCAGCCCGCCGCGCAGCCGGCCGTACAGGTCGATGACCTCGCCGCCGGACAGGTTCCGCCACAGGGTCACGTCCCCGGGGACGTACGCGATCCGGCGGTGCACCTCCACCGCGTCCTGCCACGGGTCGCGGCCCAGCAACTGCGCGGCGCCGGAGTCCGCGCGCAGCAGGCCGAGCAGGACGCGGATGGTGGTGGACTTGCCGGCCCCGTTCGGGCCGAGGAAGCCGTGGACCTCGCCGGACTCCACCTCCAGGTCGAGACCGTCCAGGGCACGGGTGCGGCCGAAGGACTTGTGGAGGCCGGAGACGCTGATTGCCTTCGTCATGCTTCAGAACGTACGCTTCTTTCAGAAATTTGTGAAGTTAAGGAAGCGTATAAAGCCTATGAAGCCCGGTTAGGGTGGTGACCATGACGGAGTCGAAGGCGGTGGGGCGGGACCCGGAGGCGGTCTCCAGGTTCGTGGAGAGCTTCGCGGCTCAGCTGGTCGAGGCCGGGATGCAGCGGATGCCCGCCCGGGTCTTCGCCGCCCTGCTCTCCTCCGACGAGGGCTCGATGACCTCCGCCGACCTGGGGGAGCAGCTCCGGATCAGCCCCGCCGCCGTCTCCGGGGCGGTGCGCTATCTGACCATGACGCACATGGTCTCGCGGGAGCGCGAGCCCGGCTCCCGCCGCGAGCGCTACCGGGTGCACGGGGATCAGTGGTACGAGGCCCTGACCAACCGCGAGGCCGTCATCAAGCGCTGGGAGGTCGCCCTGCGGGAGGGCGTCAGCAGCCTGGGCGCCGACACTCCCGCAGGACGCCGCATGGCCGAGACGCTCGCCTTCTTCGAGTTCGTCGAGGGCGAGGTCGCGGCCATGATGGAGCGGTGGCGGGTGCACCGCCGAGAGATGTTCGGGGAAGGCTAGTTACCGCTCCTTGGTCTCCTCGAGGACCGTGCGGCCCAGCAGCTGGTACCGCTCCGGCGACCGCCGCTTGAGGTACTGCGCATAGCCGATGCCCGTCGCCGCGACCAGGGCCACCAGCCACGGCGTCGCCTTCAGCAGCAGTGAGCCGGACTCCGAGCCGGCCGCGACGCTCATGTTGGACACCAGGAGCAGCACCACTGCGAGCATCGCGATGCCGCCGACGAGCGGGGCGGTGAACGTCTTGAACCAGTGCCGGCTCTCGGGGTGGTTCTTGCGGAAGTAGACGAGGACCGCGAAGGAGCAGACCGCCTGCACGATCAGGATCGCCATCGTGCCGAGGATGGCGAGCAGCACGTAGAGGGCGTTCGCCGGGTCCTTGCTCGTGGCCCAGAACGCGAGGATCAGTACGGCGCTCACCACCGTCTGCACCAGGCCCGCGATGTGCGGGGAGCCGTGCCGGGGGTGGGTGCGGCCGATGGTGTTCTTCAGTGACGGCAGGACGCCCTCACGGCCGAGCGCGTACATGTAGCGGGCGGCGCAGTTGTGGAACGCCATGCCGCAGGCGAGCGAGCCGGTGATCATCAGCCACTGCATGAGGTCGACCGCCCAGTGGCCGACGTAGTGCTCGGTGGGGTTGAAGAACAGGGCGAGGGGGTTCGCCGACGAGGCGACCTTGACGGCCGCGGTCTCGCCGTTGCCGATGATGGCCATCCAGGAGACGAAGACGTAGAAGACGCCGACGCCCAGGACGCTGATCATCGTGGCCTTGGGGATGATCCGCTTCGGGTCGCGGGACTCCTCGCCGTACATCGCCGTCGACTCGAAGCCGACCCAGGACCAGAAGGCGAAGAACAGGCCGAGGCCGGCGCTCGTGCCCTTGAAGGCGTTGATCGGGTTGACCGGGCCGAAGGTGAAGCCGTGCGGGCCGCCGCCGTGCAGGGCGACCGAGATCGCCATCGCCGCGAGGACCGTCACCTCGGTGCCGAGCAGGACCACGAGGAGCTTCTCGGCGACCGAGACGCCGAACCAGGTGCCCGTCGCGTTGACGGCGAGCATCAGCAGCGCGAAGGCCCACCACGGGATGTCAAGGCCCGTCTGGTCCTTGAGGGTTCCGGTGGCGAAGGTCGAGAAGATGCCGATCAGTGCGGGCTCGAACACGGCGTACGCGAAGGTCGCGAGGAGGCCCGACGCGAGCCCCGCGGTGCGTCCGAGGCCGTAGGAGATGAAGCCGTAGAAGGCGCCCGTCGACGTGATGTGCTTCGCCATCGAGGTGAAGCCGATGGAAAAGATTGCCAGGACGACCATTGCGACGAGATAGCTCGCGGGTGCCCCGATGCCGTTGCCCGACGACACCATGAAGGGCACGTTGCCCGTCATCGCGGTGATCGGGGCCGCGGTGGCGACGGCCATGAAGACCACCCCCAGCAGGCCCACGGCGTTGGGCTTGAGCCGGTGGACCGTGCCGTCGCCGTCCGTCTTCGTCGCCGGGGCGACGCCCTCATCCACTGCCATCGGGTGGCCCCTCTCCTGGTGGTCCGTTGCTGTACTGGACCGGAACTCTGTAGCCCGAATGAGTCGGTCAAGGGTGTCGGGGCGTTAAATGTTTGTCAACCAGACCTTTAGAAACGCCAGGAAATCTGGCGGCAACACGCCCCTCGTACGGTCGCCGGCATGAGCACCTACACGGCCACTCTCGGCGGCGAACGCCACCGCTTCGACTCCCTCGCGCGGCTGCTCGCCGCCGCGAGCCCCGAGCGCTCCGGCGACCGTCTCGCCGGGCTCGCCGCCGGCAGCGCCCGGGAGCGGGTGGCCGCGCGCTGGGCCCTCGCGGAGGTGCCGCTGGCGACCTTCCTGACCGAGCCGGTGATCCCGTACGAGAGCGACGACGTGACCCGGCTGATCCTCGACACGCATGACGCGGCCGCCTTCGCGCCGCTGGCCGGGCTTACGGTCGGAGAGCTGCGGGAGTGGCTGCTGGCGGCGGACGGCCAGGCCCTGACGGCGCTGGCCCCCGGGCTGACGCCGGAGATGGTCGCGGCGGTCTCCAAGCTGATGGGGAACGCGGATCTGGTGGCCGTGGCCCGGAAGGTACGGGTGGTCACCGCCTTCCGCTCGACGATCGGGCTGCCGGGGCGGCTCGCGACGCGGCTCCAGCCGAACCATCCGACCGACGACCCGGCGGGAGTGGCGGCGGCGCTGCTCGACGGCCTGCTGCTGGGCTCGGGCGACGCGGTGATCGGCATCAACCCGGCGACGGACAGCCCGAAGGCCGTACGGGACCTGCTGGAGCTGCTGGACGGAGTGATCGACCGGTACGCGATCCCCACCCAGTCCTGCGTCCTGTGCCATGTCACGACGAGCGTGGACCTGATGGAGCGGGGCGCACCGGTGGACCTGGTCTTCCAGTCCATCGCGGGCACACAGGCGGCGAACGCCTCCTTCGGTGTGACGCTGGGCCTGCTCGACGAGGCGTACGAGGCGGCGCTCGCCCTGGACCGCGGCACGGTCGGACGCAACGTCATGTACTTCGAGACCGGCCAGGGCAGCGCCCTGTCGGCGGACGCGCACCACGGGGTGGACCAGCAGACGGTGGAGGCGCGGGCCTACGCGGTCGCCCGCCGCTACGACCCGCTGCTGGTGAACACGGTGGTCGGCTTCATCGGCCCGGAGTACCTCTACGACGGCCGGCAGATCCTCCGGGCGGCTCTGGAGGACCACTTCTGCGGCAAGCTGCTCGGCCTGCCGATGGGCCTGGACATCTGCTACACGAACCACGCGGACGCCGATGACGACGACGTCGCGACCATGCTGACGATGCTCGGCGTCGCGGGCGCGTCCTTCGTGATCTGCACGCCGGGCGGCGACGACATCATGCTCAATTACCAGTCGGCCTCGTACCACGACGCGTTGTACCTCCGTGAGGTCCTCGGGCTGCGCCCGGCACCGGAGTTCGAGGCCTGGCTGGAGTCGAGCGGGCTGCTGGACGAGCGGGGCGGGATCCGCGAGGTCGCGTCCCATCCGCTGACCGCGATCGGAAGGGAACTGGCGGCATGACGGAGACTCAGATCGCGGTACCGGTAGGTGACTTGTGGGCCACCATGCGCCGGCACACCCAGGCCCGTATCGGCCTCGGCCGCGCGGGCTCGGCGCTGCCCACCCGCCACCGCCTCGAACTCCAGACCGCGCACGCGGCGGCGCGGGACGCGGTGCACTCGCCGTTCGAGCCGGAGGTGGTCGCGGCGGGGCTGGGCGGGATGCCGACGGTACGGGTGCGCAGTGCGGCGCCCGACCGGCTGACGTATCTGCAACGGCCCGATCTGGGGCGGCGGTTGGACGCGACGGACCGCGCGCATCTGCCGGCCGGCGACTGGGACGTGGTGTTCGTGGTGGCGGACGGGCTGTCCAGCCGGGCGGTGCACGAGCATGCGGCGGCGGTCGTGCGGGAGACGGTGGCGCGGCTGGCGGGGTGGAGCGTCGCACCGGTGGTGCTGGCGGAACAGGCGCGGGTCGCTCTGGGTGACGACATCGCGTCCACGATGGGCGCGACGATGGTCGTCGTCCTGGTCGGGGAGCGCCCGGGCATGTCGGCGGCGGACTCACTGGGTGCGTATCTGACGTACCGGCCGGTCCCGGGCGTGACCACGGACGCCGACCGCAACTGCCTGAGCAACATCCGGCCGCCGCTGGGGCTGACGTACGAGGGGGCGGCGGGGAAGTTGGCGGGGTTGATGGGGAGGGGGCGGGAGCTGGGGATCACGGGCGTGGGGCTGAAGGACGAAAGCGATCACGAAGCTGTGCCCGACCGGCTGCTCTGAGTGGTGGCTGGTCTGCATCACGGGGAGGGCGCATCATGACGTTGATGACTGAGCGACCGACGATAAGCGGCACCGAGCCCCACAGCTTCGAGGACCTTCTGGACGCCCTCGACAAGCTGATCGTGCCCGACGGCTACAAGGCCGAGATCATCAGGGCGAGCATCGTCTTGTCGCCGTTTTCGAAGGCTTACTACACCCGCGTCATGCGCCTGGTGTGCCAGCAATTGGAGAGTTATCTTCCCACGGGCCACACGATCGAGCGGGCGCCCAATCTGTTCGTCTTCCCTGAAGGCGAGCGTGCCTACGGGCCGGACGTCTACGCGGCGGACGATCGGGTATTTGATGCGGACAGCAACCACTTGGACGGCGATGCGCTCTCGTTCGTGGCCGAGCTGACATCCTCGTCCACGCGGGACAACGATCTGACCGACAAAGTTCTCGTCTATGGGAAGGCGGGCGTGCCTGTCTACCTTCTGCTCGACATGCAGGAGAAGCAGGCCACTGTCTTCTCGACCCCCTCTGCCAAGGGGTACGAGTCACGTTGCACGGTGCCGTTCGGCGAGGATCTCGCCATCCCTGCACCGTTCGACTGCACCCTCGACACCGGCGGCTTCCTGACCGCCGTTACGAAGAACTCGGCACCGTAAGCCCCCAAGCCCCCTCCCAAACCGTCCACGTCCGCCTCCGCACCGGCCCCCACACGCCCGCGTCCGCCCGGTAGCGGAAGTCCGCCCCCGACACGCTCACGGTGCGCCCCTGGGCCCGTACCGGTGAGGCCTCCGCGCCCACCGACAGGGGCCTCACCTCGACCTCGGCCACCCCACCGGCGCCCGGCGTCACCGACACCGCCTCCACCGGCTGGTCCAGGTCCAGCACGGTGACGCCGTCGACCTCCACCCGCAGCCGGGCGGCCCGGGGTGCCGGGACCGTCGTCTCGCGGGCGGGGACCAGGGTGCGTACGAAGGACTGGGCCGTGCGCAGCCAGGGGCGGCCCGCCTCCACCGACGGGGTGTGCCCGGTCACCGGAGGGATGTGCAGGGCGCCCAGGACCACGCCGTCGCTGTCGTCCACCAGGAGGTCCAGGCGCCGCTCGGCCCCGTCCAGGACCGCCCGCGCCGCCGCCACCGCCCCCGTGGGCACCCCCAGGGAACGGGCCACCGACAGCAGGCTGCCCACCGGCACCACCGACAGCGCACATCCGGCCAGCTCCCGCCGCCGGTGCAAAACGGACACCGCGCGGACCAGCGCACGGTCGTCGCCCACCACCACCGGCCGCCGCGACCCCCGGCGGGCCAGCGCCCGGGCGAACTCCTCCGGACCCTCCGGCAGGCACACCTTGGTGTGCGCACCCGCGCTGAGCACGTCTTTTGCGATGCGTACCGACTCCCCGTCCGTCCGCCGGGCGACCGGATCGATGACCACCAACAGCTGATCGGAAGTCGCGGAAGTCACCACCTCGGTCCTGCCTCGCTTCCTCGGGTAGCATCTTTGTGCAAGAGCCCCTTGCGCTATTGCGCCAGGGGCTTCGTCTATTCCGGGGCATCCGGTCCGACGGTTTGCGGCCAACGACGGTCGCGGTGCACGCGGCGGTGAACCTTACGCGTACGCCCCTGACCTTGGACATGCCCCGCCCGGAAGGGGTGTACGCGCGTGCCCGCACTTGTGCTGCTCGGTGCTCAGTGGGGTGACGAAGGCAAGGGAAAGGCGACGGACCTGCTAGGCGGATCCGTCGACTACGTGGTGCGCTACCAGGGCGGCAACAACGCCGGCCACACGGTAGTCGTGGGCGACCAGAAGTACGCCCTTCACCTGCTCCCTTCCGGGATTCTCTCCCCCGGCTGCACGCCGGTCATCGGCAACGGTGTCGTCGTCGACCCGTCGGTCCTGTTCTCCGAGCTGAACGGGCTGAACGAGCGCGGCGTCGACACGTCCAAGCTCCTGATCAGCGGTAACGCTCACATCATCACGCCCTACAACGTGACGGTGGACAAGGTGACCGAGCGCTTCCTCGGAAAGCGCAAGATCGGGACCACCGGGCGCGGCATCGGCCCGACCTACGCGGACAAGATCAACCGCGTCGGCATCCGGGTACAGGATCTCTACGACGAGTCCATCCTCACCCAGAAGGTGGAGGCGGCCCTCGACGTCAAGAACCAGATCCTCACCAAGCTCTACAACCGCCGCGCGATCGCCATCGACCAGGTGGTCGAGGAGCTGCTGGGCTACGCCGACAAGCTCGCCCCGTACGTCGCCGACACGGTCCTCGTCCTCAACCAGGCGCTGGAGCAGGACAAGGTGGTCCTCTTCGAGGGCGGCCAGGGCACGCTCCTCGACATCGACCACGGCACGTATCCGTTCGTGACGTCCTCGAACCCCACCGCGGGCGGCGCCTGCACCGGTGCGGGCGTGGGCCCCACGAAGATCAGCCGGGTCATCGGCATCCTCAAGGCCTACACGACCCGCGTCGGCTCCGGCCCCTTCCCGACCGAGCTCTTCGACGAGGACGGCGAGGCGCTGCGCCGCATCGGCGGCGAGCGGGGCGTGACCACCGGCCGTGACCGCCGCTGCGGCTGGTTCGACGCCGTCATCGCCCGCTACGCGACCCGCGTGAACGGCCTGACCGACTTCTTCCTCACCAAGCTGGACGTCCTGACCGGCTGGGAGGAGATCCCGGTCTGCGTGGCGTACGAGATCGACGGCAGGCGCGTCGAGGAACTCCCGTACTCGCAGTCGGACTTCCACCACGCGAAGCCGGTCTACGAGACCCTGCCCGGCTGGTCCGAGGACATCACCAAGGCGAAGTCCTTCTCCGACCTGCCGAAGAACGCCCAGAACTACGTCAAGGCGCTGGAGGAGATGTCGGGCGCACCGATCTCCGCGATCGGCGTGGGTCCGGGCCGGGACGAGACGATCGAGATCAACTCGTTCCTGTAAATCCCGTATGTCCGTTAGCTGTTGGGCCGGTCATGGACTTCCTTGACCGGCCCATGGCTTGTTCCTGGTTCCGGATGTAACTAAGGGGCGCAACCATCTACGCGGGTAGTTCCGCCGCGCCCTCCTCCCCTTCCCCTCCATGACCAGGAGCCCCGTATGCCCGCCAGTCCCCTGAACCGCCGGGAGTTCGTGAAGAAGTCGGCCGTGACCGGCGCGGCTGTGGCTGCCGCGGGAGCGGTCGGCGCCGGCACCGCCCAGGCCGCAGACCGTACGCCCGAGAACGCCCCCAAGGCCCCCAAGACCTGGACGTTCTCCATCCTGGGCACCACCGACCTGCACAGCCACGTCTTCGACTGGGACTACTACAAGGACGCCGCCTACAGCGACAAGGCCGGCAACTCCGTCGGCGTCGCCCGCGTCGCCACCCTCATCAAGCAGCAGCGCGAGGCCAAGGGCGAGGAGCACGTGCTGCTCGTCGACGCCGGCGACATCATCCAGGGGACCTCGCTCGCGTACTACTTCGCGCGGGTCGACCCGATCACCGGCAAGGACGGCAAGAAGGGGCCCAAGCACCCCATGGCCGTCGCCATGAACCACATGCGCTACGACGCCGCCGCTCTTGGCAACCACGAGTTCAACTACGGCATCGAGACGCTGCGCAAGTTCGAGAAGCAGTGTCACTTCCCGCTGCTCGGCGCGAACGCCCTCGACGCGAAGACCCTGCGGCCGGCCTTCCACCCGTACACCGTGAAGCGCATCCGCGTCCCCGGCGCCCCGGACATCAAGGTCGGCATCCTCGGCCTGACCAACCCCGGTATCGCGCTGTGGGACAAGGACAACGTCAGCGGGAAGATGGTCTTCCCGGGGCTCGTCGAACAGGCGAAGAAGTACGTGCCGCGGCTGCGTGCGCTGGGGTGTGACGTCGTCTTCCTGACGGACCACTCGGGTCTCGACGGCTCCACGTCGTGGGGCGACGCGCTGCCGTACGTCGAGAACGCCTCCAACCTCGTCGCCGAGCAGGTTCCCGGCATCGACGCGATCCTGGTCGGCCACACGCACAAGGAGGTGTCCTCGTACACCGTCAAGAACGCGGACACCGGCGAGGACGTGCTGCTCTCCGAGCCGTACTGCTGGGGCTACCGTCTCACCGTCTTCGACTTCGAGCTCGAACTGCACTGCGGGCAGTGGAAGGTGACGAAGAAGACGGCCCAGACCCTCGACCCGAAGGGCGTCGAGGAGGACCCGGAGATCACCAAACTCCTCAAGGCCGACCACGACCTCGTGGTGAAGTACGTCAACACGGCCGTGGGCTCCTGCACCCAGGACCTCTCGGCGGCGGAGTCCTGCTGGAAGGACGTCCCGATCATGGACTTCATCCACGAGGTCCAGATGCAGTCGGTGAAGGCGGGCCTGTCGGCGAGCGATGCCGCGCTGCCGCTGATCTCGGTCGCCGCGCCCTTCAGCCGCACCGCCGACATCCCGGCCGGGAGCGTGACCATCAAGGACATCGCCGGGCTCTACATCTACGACAACACGCTCTACGGCAAGAAGCTCACGGGCGCCCAGCTCAAGGACTACCTGGAGTTCGCGGCGAAGTACTACCACCAGGTCCCGTCGGGCACGAAGGTCGACACCGCCACGCTGACCAACGCCAACAACTTCTGGGACTACATGTACGACACGGCCGCCGGCGTCTCGTACGACATCGACATCGCGCAGGCCGAGGGTTCGCGGATCAAGAACCTCACGTACAACGGCAAGGCGGTCGCCGACGACCAGGTCTTCGTCGTCGCGGTCAACAACTACCGCGCGAACGGCGGCTCCGGCTACCCGCACATCGCCACCGCCGACATCGCCTACAGCTCGACCAACGAGATCCGCCAGCTGATGATCGACTACGTGACCTCCAAGGGAACGCTGAACCCGGCGGACTTCGCGGTCACCAACTGGAGGCTGACGCAGGACGGGACGGCGGTGTTCTCGTAGCCTTCCCGCGTGGTTACGGCGACGGTTCGTGAGTGGCACGACGAGAAGGGCTGGGGCGTCGTACGGGTCGTCATCGGCACCTGAGTCACGCACATGAGGGGGGCGCCCGTTCGCCGGGTGCCCCCTGGCCCGCGTCATGCCGTGAACGCGCCCGCATGGGCCTCGACGACCTCCGCCTCGGCGTGCCTCGACGCCGGAGGAGGCGGCTGTTCTGCTCCCCCGGGGAGTACGGGAGAGCACTCACGGTGCATAACAGGGCATGGTGCGCAAGTCAGGCATACGGTGGAGCTGTACACGTGTGCGTCGACCAGAAGAAGGTGAGAGCTATGCGTGTACTGCTCAGGGCGCACTTCGACACGGAGAAGTCGAACGAGGCCATCCGGAACGGCACGCTCGGCAAGATGATCCAGTCCTCGGTGGAGCAGATCAAGCCCGAAGCGGCCTACTTCACCGCCGACGAGGGCGAACGCACCGCCTTCCTGGTCTTCGACCTGCAGGACGTCTCCCAGATACCGGTCATCAGCGAGCCGTTCTTCCTCAACCTGGGTGCCAGGATCGACTACACGCCGTTGATGAACCTCGAGGACGTCGAGAAGGGCCTCTCCCAGGTGCCCTAGCCGACCGGTGCACTAGCTGAAGACGATCATCGACCCCTGCGCCAGGCTCCGCGTCGCCGCCGCGTGCAGGCCCAGCCACACATGGCGTTCGCGGGCGAAGGGGCTGGGGTCGTACGGCGCGGGGACGGCGGGCTCCTCCAGTTCCGTCGGCGCGCGCGGTGGTTCCGGCGCCGCCGGAGGGTTGGCCGGATCTATGCCGATCGACGGGGCGACGTACTCGAGTTCGCGCAGCAGCGCCTGGGCGGAGCCCAGCGGGCCGCCGCCGGCGAGGAGTTCGTCGTTCGACAGGGGCTGGGGGAAGTCCACGGGGACGTAGGCGCCCGCGTGGTCGTAGTGCCAGACGAGGTGCGACTGCTGGGCCGTCGCCTCGAACATCTCCAGCAACTGCTCGTAGTCGCCGCCCAGCTCGTCGACCGGGGTCACCGGCAGCCCGCACACCTGGAGCAGGTAGACACGGCGCAGGAAGTGCAGCGCGTCGTAGTCGAAGCCGGCCACCGGGGCGACCTCGCCGGACAGACCCGGCATGTACTGGTACACCGGCACCGGAGGCAGCCCGGCGGCGGCGAGCACGTTGTTGTACTGCGCGAGTTCCTCGGCGAACGGATTGTCGGGGGTGTGGCACAACACGTCGACAAGTGGTACCAGCCACAGGTCACAGGCCAAAGAGGGCTCCTCACACGGCAAGTCGGTCAAGGCAGGGTAATCGGTACGGCTGCGGCGGCGCTCCGCGCGGGCGGAACAGGCACCGAGCGGCCCTCGCGAAGCCGCAGACAACCGACGGCCCATCGCGACGCACTCAGCGGAGCGCCTGGTGCAGGTCCCATACCCATACCCCGGCCACCCACTTCCCGTCCCGGCCCACAAGTTCGGCAACGGCCCTGCGCAGGGCCTCCTCGTGCGGTCCGGGGGCCACCACCAGGGCTCCCGCCTTCCAGTACGCGAAGTCGCGCCGGGCCTGTGCCCGCCAGGTCGCGTCCAGCTTGGGGACGACGCCCGTGTCGCGGATGTCACTCAGCAGGTCGGAGGTGTACCGGGGGGAGGCGCCGTAGATGCCGACGCGGTCGGCGCCGTAGGGGCCGTTGAAGTAGCCGCCGGGGAGTCTGAAGCCGAGGCCGGCCTGCTGCTGCCAGTGCAGCGCCTGAGCGTCGCCGGCGTCGGGCAGCGGCACCGTGACGAGCGACTCGCCCTCGCGGACGTACGGCTGCCACGCCCCGGAAGTGAAGAAGGCGGGCGTCGCGGGGCGTTCGACGGTCCTCAGCGGGGCCGGTATCAGCGGGAGCAGGGCCAGGCAGACGCCGAGCAGGCCGAGGTACTGGGTGCCGGGAGAGCGGGTCGACGTCAGCCGGTCCAGGGCGAGGGCGAGCAGCATGCCGAGCGCGGGGGCGCAGATCATCGCGACCCGGCCCTCGATGACCGACTCGAACAGCGGCAGCCTGGCGAGGAGCGCCCAGGGGCCCGGGTAGACCTTGTCCGTCGCCGGGATGCGGAACTCGGGGCCGAGCGACAGCAACGCCGCGCCGACCGCGGTGACCGCCAGCGCCTTGACCAGGGCCTGCTCCCACAGCCGTACGGCGATCGCGAAGGCGAGCAGGACCAGCGGCCAGCCGTAGAAGGCGTTCTGCTCGGTGGGGTTGGGGGAGAGGGCGTTCGCGCGCCGGGCGTTGCCCGCGACCAGGGAGCGTTCGGCGAAGGACAGCAGCGCGAGGGGGCTGTTGCCCGAGTTGTCGCCGTGCGGCATGTGCGCATAGCTCTGCGGGCCGGCGAACTGCCAGACCAGCGGGTACGCGACGAGCGGAAGACAGACCGCTGCCGCGATCCCGAGCCCCTTGAGGAGCGGCCGCCAGGCCTGCCGCGCCACATCCCTGCGGGCGATGCCGTAGGCGCCGGCGAACAGCACCAGGCCGATCGCCGCGAGCAGGAGCGGCTCCTCGCCGAGGAAGACCTGGTAGGCCGCCATCAGGCCCAGGATCACGCCGTCCCGCACCACCCGGGCGCCCGTACACAGCCGTAGCGCCCGGTCGATGATCAGCGGGATCATGAACAGCACGACGAAGTTGGGATGCGCGTTGGCGTGGCTGACCATCGGTGGTGCGAACGCCGCCAGCGCCGCGCCGACGAAGGCCGCGGACCGCCGCCGTACGACGCGTCGCACGATCAGGCGGTACCAGGCGGCCGCGGTGGCGGCGAGGCCCAGCGTCATCACGACGCTGAGGGAGACCGCCGGGCCCGCGAGGAGGGTGAGCGGGGCGAACGGGACGGTGAGGCCGAGCATGACCGTGTTGGCCATGAGGTTCACGCCGTCGGGGAAGCCCTGCAAGTCGGAGAAGAAGGGGTTGTGGAGGTGGGCCAGGTTGTGGGCGGTGACGTCGAAGAACCACTCCCACTGGTTCTGGTCCTGGAGGGAGTCGGGGAGATAGCGGTGGTCCGGGTCGAACAGGCGGCCCGAGTACAGGGCCATCGACATGAGCAGGAAGAGGGCGACGGCGAAGACGTCGGCGGGGCGCAGGGAGCGGACGCGCAGCCGGGCCAGTTCGGCGAGGACGCGGACGTAGTCGAGGTGGCGCAGTTTCGAGCCGGGCCGGTGCGACCAGTGGATGGGGACCTCGGCGACCTGCCAGTCGGCGCGGTGGAAGTGCCGCAGGACCTCGACGTCTATGCCCCAGCCGTTGATCCGGGAGGCGGCGAAGGCCTCGCGGGCCTTGTCGCCCTCGAACAGCTTGAAGCCGCACTGGGTGTCGCGTATGCCCGGCACCGTCGTACGGCGTATGAGTAAGTTCCCGGCGCGGCCCAGCACTTCGCGCACCGGGTGCTGGCGGTCCCCGATCGTCGCGCCGGGCACGGAGCGGGAGCCGATCGCCGCCGCGTTCCCCTCACCGAGCGCCTTGTCGAGCTGCTCCAGCTCCTCGATCGGGGCCGCGAGATCGGCGTCCGTGACCAGCACGCGCCGCCCGCGGGAGGCGGCGACGCCCAGGCGCAGGGCGTTGCCCTTGCCACGGTGGTGCGGGCTGGTGACCAGCTGCACGCGGGGGTCCTCGAGGCCCGTGACGAGGTCCCGCGTGCCGTCCGTCGACCCGTCGTCGGCGACGACGACCTCCCACTCGCCCCAGCGGCCCTCGTTGTCGCGCAGATAGCGGGTGACGGCGTCGAGGGTGGGGCCGAGGCGCTGCTCCTCGTTGAAGGCGGGGATGACGACGGTGAGGTCCACGGCCCAGGCAGGCGTGCCCCTGGCCGGCTTGCTCACTCGTCCGCCAGCCGCTCGATGAGGGCCAGCGAGTGCTCGTTGTACGAGGCGACGATCGCCCGTGCCGTCCTCGTGTCGCGCTTGGCCAGGGCGTCGACCAGGTCGGTGTGGCCGGACCACAGGGCGCCGCGCAGATCGGACAGCCGGCGCAGGTGCTGCACCGCGCACACCCAGGACTGGACGCGCAGCCGGTGCAGGAAGTCGGCCAGATAGGGGTTGCCGAAGAGGGTGCCGAGCTCGTGCCAGAAGCGCAGGTCGTAGCCGATCAGCACGGTGAGGTCGCCGGCCAGCGAGGCCCGCTGCGCCTCCTCGCCGCGCCGCCGGACCCCGGCGAGGGCGGCGACGGCACGGGGCTCGTCGTGCGGGGGGAAACGGTCCTGCTCCCGGTCCAGGGCGATGAACATGCCGTCGGTGACCAGGCTGCGGGCCTCGATGATGCCGCGGTAGTCGGCGACCGAGTACTCGTGGACGTGGAAGCCGCGGTGCTGGTCGGCGTCGAGGAGGCCCTGCGCGGACAGGTCGACGAGCGCCTCGCGCACGGGCGTCGCGGAGACCCCGTACTGCTCGGCGATCTCCTTCACCGTGAACTCCTGACCCGGCTGGAGCCGCCCCGCGAGGACCTCGTCGCGAAGCGCGTCGGCGATCTGCTGCCGCAGGGTGCTGCGGGTCACGGAGCCGTTGCCGCTGCTGCCGGGCATGGGTCGGGCGTCTCCTCGTCGCGTTCGGGTGGCGTGCACGTACCTATCTACGAGCACGCCACCTTACGCGTTCGACCTCCCACTGGTTACCCGCGTAGCTGTGGTGGTCCGGTGCTGCACCTGAGCGGCCGAGATCGTTACCCGGTGTACTCGTCGGCCACGGACAGCGCCGCGTCCAGCGCCGCGAGGCCCTCCTTCAGCTCGGCCTCGCTCACGTTGCACGGCGGCACGACATGGGTGCGGTTCATGTTGATGAAGGGCCAGATGCCGTGCTTCTTCGCGGCGGCGCCGAAGGCGGCCATCGCCGCGTTCGCCTCGCCGGCCGCGTTGTACGGCACCAGCGGCTCCCGCGTCTCCTTGTTCTTCACCAGGTCCAGCGCCCAGAACATGCCGACGCCGCGCACCTCGCCGACGGACGGGTGGCGCTCGGCCAGCTCCCGCAGCGCCGGACCGAGGACGGTCTCGCCCAGCCGCCCGGCGTTCTCGACGACGCCCTCCTGAGCCATGACGTTGATCGTCGCGACGGCGGCGGCGCAGGCCAGCGGGTGCCCGGAGTACGTCAGACCGCCCGGGTAGGCCCGCTTCCCGAAGGTCTCGGCGATCGCGCCGGAGATGGCGACACCGCCGAGCGGCACGTATCCGCTGTTCACGCCCTTGGCGAAGGTCATGAGGTCGGGTACGACACCGAACAGGTCGGCCGCGAACCACTCACCGGTCCGCCCGAACCCGGCCATGACCTCGTCCAGGATGAACACGATGCCGTACTTGTCGCAGATCTCCCGCACCCCGGCGAGGTAGCCGGGCGGCGGCACCATGATCCCGGCGGTGCCCGGAATGGTCTCCAGGATGATCGCGGCGACGGTGGCCGGCCCTTCGAAGGCGATCGTGGTCTCCAGGTGCTCCAGCGCCCGCGCGCACTCCTGCTCCTCGGTCTCGGCGTAGAAGCGGGAGCGGTAGAGGTACGGCGCCCAGAAGTGCACGACGCCGGCGGCCGCGCCGTCGGAGGCCCAGCGGCGCGGGTCACCGGTGAGGTTGATCGCCTGCTGGGTGCCGCCGTGGTAGGAGCGGTACGCGGACAGGACCTTCGGTCGCCCGGTGTGCAGCCGCGCCATCCGCACCGCGTGCTCGACGGCGTCCGCGCCGCCGTTGGTGAAGAAGATCTTGTCCAGGTCACCCGGGGTCCGCTCGGCGATCAGCCGCGCCGCCTCCGAACGGGCCTCGATGGCGAAGGCGGGCGCGAACGTCGTCAGGTGTGCGGCCTGCTCCTGTATCGCGGCGACGACCTTCGGGTGCTGGTAGCCGATGTTGGTGTAGACGAGCCCGCTGGTGAAGTCGAGGTACCGCCTGCCGTCGTAGTCCCAGAAGTACGACCCCTCCGCACCGGCGACGGCGAGCGGGTCGATGAGCTCCTGCGCGGACCAGGAGTGGAACACATGAGCACGGTCCGCGGCCTTCACGGCGGCGCCGGCCTGGGGGTCTGGCTGAGGGGTCATGGCGGCGAGCGTAGGAGCCCGCTGTGCCCGCTCGGTATCGGCTTCCTGTCTGGCATGCGGGGGTTTCCGCGACAGGTTGTCGGGCCCGGGCGGCTCGGCGGGGTGGCGGGCGCGGCGTTACGGAACCGTAGACACCGCTCCCGGCGACTACTCCCGCGACCGCACTATTCTCGGTCTGTTGCACATACGGGGGGAAGGCGGCGCAGCCATGGAGAAGCTCGCAGCGGGGGACCCGCAGCGCATCGGGGCCTACCGGCTGCTGGCCCGGCTGGGCGCCGGCGGCATGGGGCATGTGTATCTCGCCCGGTCGGACCGGGGCCGTACCGTCGCCGTGAAGCTGGTGCGGGAGGAGCTGGCCGCGCAGGAGGAGTTCCGGGCGCGGTTCCGGCAGGAGGTGCAGTCCGCGCGGCAGGTCGGCGGGCACTGGACTGCGCCCGTCCTGGACGCCGACACGGAGGCCGCGGTGCCGTGGGTGGCCACCGGGTACGTCGCCGGGCCCAGCCTGCAGCAGGTCGTCGGGCACGACCACGGGGCGCTGCCCGAGCGCTCGGTGCGCATCCTCGCGGCCGGGCTCGCGCACGCGCTGCGGGACATCCACGCCGCCGGGATCATCCACCGGGATCTGAAGCCGTCCAATGTGCTCGTCACCATCGACGGGCCGCGGGTCATCGACTTCGGGATCGCGCGGGCGCTGGAGACGGTGACGGACGGCGGGCTGACGCGGACCGGCGCGCTCGTCGGGTCGCCCGGTTTCATGGCTCCCGAGCAGGTGCGCGGCGACCGGATCACGCCCGCCTGCGACGTCTTCTGCCTGGGCTCCGTGCTGGCCTACGCCGCCACCGGACAGCTCCCCTTCGGCAGCGCCAACAGTGGTGTGCACGCCCTGATGTTCCGCATCGCCCAGGAGGAACCCGACCTGGAGGGGGTGCCCGAGGGCGTCGCCGACCTCGTACGGGACTGCCTGAAGAAGGAGCCGGGCGCGCGGCCGACGCTGGACCAGGTGCTGGAGCGCACGGGAGCCGAGGACACCGTGCTCGGCGGCCGCTCGCGCGACCCCTGGCTGCCGAGCGCGCTCGTCGCCCAACTCGGCCGTCACGCCGTGCAGTTGCTGGACGCGGAAGACCCCGAGGAGGGCGCGGCGGCGCCCGCCGGGCCCTCGCTGCGGAAGGCGGCGCCCGAGGCCCCGCCCGAGCACGCCTCCGCCGCCGACGACTCCGCACCGCAAACGGGCACGCCCGCCGGGCCGCCCCCGCCCGGGCAGCCGGGCAGCGGCGCGCCGCTGAACCACCTCCCCACCATGGTCGCGGGCCAGGGCGCACCCACACCCCCGCCCGCCCATGCGCAGACACCCCCGGCCTACGGCTATCCGCAGCAGCACCCCCAGCAGCAGCCCGCCTACGGCTACCCGCCGCAGCAGCTCGGCGGCTACGGCTACCCCCAACAGCCCGGCGGCTACGGCGGTCTCGGCTCCACCCCGCCCTACGGCCCGTCCTACACCGGCCCGGTCCCGCCCGCCCCGCAGGAACCGCCCCGCCGGAGCGGCCGTTCCACCGCGGCGCTGATCGCGGTCGCCCTGATCGTCGCGCTCGGCGCCGGCGGCTCGGTCTACGCCCTCATGAACGGCGGCAGCGACAAGGCCGACGACAAGCCGAGCCCGGCCCCGACCAGCGCGGCGCCCTCGGAGCCGGAGCCGAGCCCGACGACCCCGACAAGCGCGCAGCCCACCACCTCCGCACCCTCGGACGGTGCGATCCCGTCCGGTTACCTGGGCACCTGGACGGCCACCATCACCAACGCCGACGGCGAGAACACCCGCGAACTCACCATCCAGCAGGGCGAGGTGGGCGACACGGTCCTCTCCCTCGTCGCCGACGGCCCCACCAGCAGCGGCACCTACCACTGTGTGTTCCAGGCCGATCTGACCGCGGCACCGGGCAGCGGCGGCTCCCTGGAGATCGGCCCGTCCACCGTGACGTCCGGCGACCCCGGCTACTGCAAGCCGGGCGACGCCACCGAGCTCAGCCTGCTGCCGGACGGCAGCCTGCAGCGCGAGAACACCAGCAACGGGGAGAAGCTGAAGTACACCCGGCAGTGAGGCCGTTGCGGGGCCGGCGGGCACCCTTGTGCCGTAGTGGCGTGTCCATGACGATTGGCGGAGCGTCGGCATCGGCAGCCACGGGAGGACACATGCGTCCCAGCCCCACCAGGAGAACGGTCCTGACCGCGACAGCGGCCGGCGCGGCAGCGCTCGGGGCGGCGCCGGGCCCGGCCGAAGCCGCCACGCCGGGCCACCGCCCGCCCGCCACCGCACAGCCCCCGAGCCGCGAACTTCGCACACTGCTACGGGAGTTGGACTCCGCCCGCATCGAGGCCACCGTCAGCAAGCTGGTCTCCTTCGGTACCCGCCACACCCTCTCCGCCCAGGACAATCCGGACCGCGGCATCGGCGCCGCCCGCGACTGGCTCCTCGCCGAGCTGCGCTCCTGCGCCGCCACCTCCGGCGGCCGGATGACGGCCGAACTCCAGTCGTACGTCCAGGAACCGGCCTCCCGCATCCCCACCCCCACGAGGATCACGAACGTGCTCGCCACCCTGCGCGGCTCGGTCACCCCGGAGCGCGTGTACGTCGTCTCCGGGCACTACGACTCCCGGGTCACGGACGTCATGAACGCCACCGCCGACGCGCCGGGCGCGGACGACGACGCGTCCGGGGTGGCCGTCGTACTGGAGCTGGCGCGGGTGATGGCGACCCGCCGCCCGGCCTCGACGATCATCTTCGCTGCGGTGGCGGGGGAGGAGCAGGGGCTGTACGGATCGACGTATCTGGCCCAGCAGTTGAAGGCGGCCGGCACGGATGTCCAGGGGATGTTCACCAACGACATCGTCGGCAGCTCCACGGCCGACGACGGCACCAAGGACCCGTACACCATCCGGCTGTTCGCGGAGGGCGTCCCGACCTCGGAGACCCCGGAACAAGCCGCCGTCCGCAGGTCGGTGGGCGGCGAGAACGACTCCCCGTCCCGCCAGCTCGCCCGCTTCGTGCGGGACGTCGCCGACAACGACGCCACCGGAATGCACGTCCGTGTCGTCCACCGCCGCGACCGCTACCTCCGCGGCGGCGACCACATCCCCTTCCTCGAACGCGCCTACCCGGCCGCCCGCTTCACCGAGCCGGCCGAGGACTTCGCCCACCAGCACCAGGACGTCCGCGTCGACGAGAGCGGCAAGCAGTACGGCGACCTGCCGGAGTTCTGCGACTTCGACTTCGTCGAGCGGGTCGCGCGGGTCAACGCGGCCGCCCTGTGGACCCTCGCCCAGGCGCCGGGCACGCCGCGCGGGGCGAAGATCGTGACCTCCGCCCTGACCAACTCCACCCGGCTGGTGTGGACGCGGGGCACGGAACCCGACCTGGCGGGCTACGAGATCGTCTGGCGCGAGACCACCGCACCGGAGTGGACGCATGTGATCCCCGCCGGGGACGTCACCGCGTACGAGGTGGACCTGTCGAAGGACAACGTGTTCTTCGGGGTGCGGGCCGTGAACCGGGCCGGTCTGCGCAGCCCGGTGGCCTTCCCGAGCCCGCAGTCCTGATCCGGCAGTTCCGCAGGAGCGGGGCGCACCGGCAGGATGCGCGGCTCAGCCCGCACACGGCACCCCCTGGCTCGCGCTCGACTCCCCCTGGCGGTACGTCCCACAGGCGACCACCGCCTCCGGCTGGTCCCCCAGCTGCCGCAGCAGGACGAGTGTCTTGTCGGTGGGCGGTGCGTGGACGTCGTTGGCGTAGCTGACGAATCCGGTGGCACCGTCGAAGGAGACGCCGCTGCTGAGTGTGAGGAGGACGGAGGTGCGGCTGATGGCCGGGTCGTCCTGCCCGGCGTCGGTGACGGCCTGCGACAGCACATGGAAGGCGTCGTAGGAAACCGCTGAGTGGCCGTCCTCCCGCCAGGGGTCGGTGCCCTTCGTGGTGGTCCTCACGAAGTCGTCGTACAGGCCCACGAACTGCTTGGTCTTCGAACTCGCCCGGGGGTCGTAGGAGGGCAGCCGGTGCGCGGAGTAGTAGAGGCGCAGCCAGTTCTTGTCCTTGAAGGCTCCGGTCTGTGCCACGTTGGTCAGTTCGTTGCCGCCGAGAACCGTGATGGCGTTCGTGGTGCAGGTTCCCTCCGTGTGCATGGAGTTGACGAACGCAGTGAAGTCCTTGGCCCGCGCCGACCAGTACACCACCGACTCGGGCCTGGCCTTCAGCGCCTGGCAGATCCGTCGGGCCAGCGCGTCGGGGTTGGACTGGTTCTCGGCACCGTCGGGCGCCGGGGGGTCGAAGTCGTCGTCCTGGTTGAAGTTGAAGATCTGGTGGGTGCCGGGGAAGTCCGCCAGGAATTTCGAGGCGAGGCTGCTGCTGTAGAGGTCGGCGGAGCTCTCGATCACGATGGCGTTCTTGGCGGGCGTGCACGCGTTCGGGTTGTCCGCCCGGGCCACGATGTTCTTGCGGCTCGCGAAGGACGACTCGATCCTGGCCTCGCGGCTGTTGCTCGGAGTGAAGGGCCAGTAGCTGCGGCCCGCGGCGCCTGACAGCATCTCGTCGGCGGTCGCGGTGGTACCGATGGTGGGGATCCGGGCCTGGCCCAGTACGTCGAGGGCGGCGCGGGTCCCCTCCCGGCTCTGCGCGTACGCGAGGACGCCGACGACCCTGTCGGAGCCCTTCGTGTCCGGTCGCTCGGCCCTGACCTCGGTGACGAGGTCGCGCGCCGCGGCGACCGCGTTTCGGAACGCCTCGCCGGTGCGGCGCACGTCGACGTACAGGGGGACCGCGGACTGGTCGGACTGGGCGTTGGTGTTCAGCGTGTTCTGCCACATCGCGATGCCGCGCAGTTCGGGGATGGTGCCGTCGAAGCGGACGTCGTTCTCGTTCGTCGGGCTGTTGGAGACGAACACGACGACCCTTCGTACGGTCCGGCCGTGTCTTTCGTAGTTGAGGACACGCGCGTTCTCTCTGCCGATCGCGTTCTGGGCCGCCTTGTACCAGCCACCGGGGTCCAGGGGGATGGGGGAGCGGCGGGCGGACTCGGCCACGGACTCGCTGCCGCCGACGCAGGAGGTGTCCGGGGTGGGTCCGACGGCCTTGGCGACCGCGAGCCCCGCGCCGACAAGTGCCAGTGCCAGTCCGCCCGCCAGGAGCGACGTCGTGGTACGCCAGCTGGTCTTGAAACGGCGGTCGATCTCGACCGGAGGGATGGGGATGCCCGGGCCGCGCAGCGCGTTCTCGTCGAAGGTCACCAGAACCGGTGGCCCGTCCTTCTGGCTGAGGTGCATCCCGGCCTGCGAGAAATTGCTCTCGCCCGGATTGCCCAGGTCGTTCAGCAGCGCGACCGACGGCTGCCCCACGGCGATGACGAGCGGCCCGGGATCCTTGGGGTCCCTCATGGTGGCGCGGGCCTGGTGCAGGGCGCGCAGGAAGCGCTCGGCCGCGCGGGAGCCCGTCGCGCCCGCCGGAGGCAGCTCCACCAGCAGTACGGGACGCGCGGTGCGGCGCCTGCGCCGGGGCAGGGGCAGTCCGCCGACCTTGGGCGTGCGCAGGTCCTCGAGGAGGGCGCGGGTGACGAGCTGGTCGAGTTCCTGCAGCGCCTCCTCGTGGCGCGGGTCGTCGGCGGGCCGTTTGAGGCGCGTGGACTGCAGGTTGGCGACGTGGTCGACCACGCGGAAGAGCTTGCTGCCGCCGTCTGCCACCGGCTGGTCGCCGAGCCAGCGGCGCATCACCCGGCGGGACATCCAGTCCGACCAGAGCCGGCGGGGCAGGTTGCTGGTAGCCCACAGCCAGCAGATGAGCAGCAGCCAGTCCTTGAGGCTCCCCGGCGGCGGACCGCTCTTCGGCAGCACCCCCAACAGGCCACGCTTGTTGGCCTTCTGCTGGTCACAGGCGTACTCGCGCAGCTGCCTTGCATGTGAGCCCGGCCAGAGCTGCGGGTTCGCGCGGATGTCCCTGCGGATGTAGTCGACGAGATCGCAGATCAGGGTGAAGTGCGGGAAGTGGTCGGGCGTCATGTGCTCCGGCGGCGCGTCCTGCAGCACGAGCCCGGCGCGCTCGGACAACAGCACGTCGTCCTCCTCCGCGGCGCCGAGATGCGCATACGGAACGAGCGGTCCCCGTTGGTCGAGGGCCCGGCGGAGAGCTTCGACGACCCGGTGGGTACCTGCCTCGTAGGCGTCGCGGTCGCCCGGGACGCGCAGCAGGATCATCGGGGGCTTCGTGGCCAGGTGAGCGCGGTTCGCGGGAGCCACTGCCGTCGAGAACCGCTGTACGAAGACGTCGGCCTTGCTGTCGTCCGGGAAACCGTCGAGGTCGTCATGCGCCGCAGCCATACAGAAGCCCCCAACGTCGCCAACAGGCCTTTCCATAAAGGAAGTTGGAGGATACCGACAGGTGTCGTCGGATCACAACGCGTTAGTGAAGCGCTTCGATAACTTTCACACGGGCCTCTTCTCCTCCTCACGCACGCCCCCTGCGTGCGTCGGGCGCCCCGGCGGAACAGCGGGGCACCGGCCGTCACCGCGGCTCGGGCGGCCGCTGACGCGGCATGTTCGGCCGTGAGCCCGCCCCCGGAGGCAGCGGGAAGCGGCCCGGCGCGCTGCCCGTCTCCTGCCGGCCCGCCCCGGCCGGCGCCGACTGGATCCCCATCGGGGCCGAGCCGCCGGTCCGGAACTCCACCATCCAGTCGGCCGTCTCCGCGCGCACCAGCTCCGTCACGTCCTCCGAGAAGCGCCGCAGCACCGCAAGGCACCGCTCGACGGCCTCGCTCGCCGTGCCCTCCGCGGGGCCCAGCACCTCCCGCACACTCTCCGAGGCCCAGTCGAACTGGAGCACCTGCAGCCGCCGCTGCACGGCCTGCGCGGTCGCCACATCCCTTATCCAGCCCGAGGTCACACCGAAGAACCGGTCCACGGCCACACACGCCACCGCGAACAGCAGCGCCAGATACCCCCAGGCGGCCATCCCGGCGATCACCCCGGTCAGATCCAGCAGCGGCAGCGCGGCCCCGGTCACCGCCCCCACCGCGGCCCCCGTGCGCAGCGCCCGCGCACCCCGCCGCTTCCACACCCGGTCCGCGAGATACCAGGCCGCCGTCTGGAGCGCCCCGCGCTCCACCCACAGATACAGCTCGTGCAGCCGCTCGGCCGGCTCGCCCCAGTCCCCGAGCGGGAACGACCGCCCGATCAGATCGCCCGGCCGCAGCCCGGCCGCACCCTCGCCCCACCCGTCCTGAGCCGGCCCCTCGGGCTGCATCTCCGGCTGACCCACACGGCACTCCCTACTGATCACGACGCTGATCACGAGACTGATCACGAGGCTGACCAGGACCGAACACGTTGCGTGACATCCGATCCCGATGTGCCCGACCCTTCCTACCGCCCAATGGGTGGCTCGGCCCCCTAATTCACCTCTATTCCGCCCGTAAGTGGGTCTTGATCAGGTATAGGACTCGGCAACGCCTCACTCGAAAGAGTGCTGGGGCGATGGCTGCCTGGACCACGTAGGCTCGTGCCAGGCGGGAAAACCTCGCCCATACAGCCGTACGAAACCAGGAGCTGATCGTGATTCCCGGTGGTGGCCAGCCCAATATGCAGCAGCTGCTCCAGCAGGCCCAGAAGATGCAGCAGGACCTGCAGCGGGCGCAG
Source organism: Streptomyces sp. NPDC001137 (assembly GCF_040298885.1). NCBI lineage: Bacteria > Bacillati > Actinomycetota > Actinomycetes > Kitasatosporales > Streptomycetaceae > Streptomyces > Streptomyces sp. NPDC001137. The sequence goes on along the minus strand of NZ_JBEPBA010000010.1, from coordinate 204,996 downwards.
GAGGAGCTGGCACAGACGGAGGTCGACGGGCAGGCGGGCGGCGGACTGGTGAAGGCCACCGTCACCGGCTCCGGCGAACTGCGTGCGCTGAAGATCGACCCGAAGGCGGTGGACCCCGAAGACACCGAAACCCTCGCGGACCTGATCGTCGCGGCGGTCCAGGCGGCCAACGAGAACGCCCAGAACCTCCAGCAGCAGAAGCTGGGCCCGCTGGCCCAGGGCCTGGGCGGCGGCAGCGGTATCCCGGGCCTGCCGTTCTGAGACCCGGCCTGCCTTTCTAAGAGCGGCGTCCGCCAACTACCGTACGTACTTGTAAGGAACCCCGGGAAGGACGGCAGTCCGTGTACGAAGGCGTGGTGCAGGACCTGATCGACGAGCTGGGGCGGCTGCCCGGCGTCGGTCCCAAGAGCGCCCAGCGGATCGCCTTCCACATCCTGCAGGCGGAACCGACGGACGTACGGCGGCTCGCGCAGGCCCTGATGGAGGTCAAGGCGAAGGTCCGCTTCTGCGCGACCTGCGGCAACGTCGCGCAGGAAGAGCTGTGCAACATCTGCCGCGACAGCCGCCGCGACCCCTCCGTCATCTGTGTGGTGGAGGAGCCGAAGGACGTGGTCGCGATCGAGCGGACCCGCGAGTTCCGCGGCCGTTACCACGTCCTGGGCGGGGCCATCAGCCCCATCGAGGGCGTGGGCCCCGACGACCTCCGTATACGGGAACTTCTCGCGCGGTTGGCCGACGGGACGGTCACGGAGCTGATCCTGGCCACGGACCCGAACCTGGAGGGCGAGGCCACAGCGACGTACCTCGCCCGCATGATCAAGCCCATGGGCCTCAAGGTCACCCGCCTGGCCAGCGGCCTCCCGGTGGGCGGAGACCTGGAATACGCGGACGAGGTGACCCTTGGCCGCGCCTTCGAGGGGAGACGACTCCTAGATGTCTGACGCCACGCTGCATGACGCGACGCAGGACCCGGACGACTTCGCGGTCCAGATCGCGGACCAGGTGGAGAGCTTCCTGGTGGCGGTGACGGAGGTGGCGAAGGGTGACGAGCCCGACTCCGCCGTGCCCTTCCTCCTCCTGGAGGTCTCCCAGCTGCTGCTGGCCGGCGGCCGCCTGGGCGCGCACGAGGACATCGTCCCCGACGAGCGCTACGAGCCGGACACCGGCCCGGACGCCGACGTCGACGAACTCCGCGAGAACCTGGCCCGCCTCCTGGACCCGATCGACGTCTACTCGGAGGTCTTCGACCCCTACGAGCCGCGCAAGGCCCCGGTCCCGGCCCGTATCTCCGACGACCTCACCGACGTCATCACCGACCTCCGCCACGGCATGGCCCACTACCGCGCGGGCCGCACCACGGAGGCCCTGTGGTGGTGGCAGTTCTCCTACTTCTCCAACTGGGGCTCGACGGCCTCGGCCACCCTGCGGGCCCTGCAGTCGGTGGTGGCCCACGTCCGCCTGAACCAGCCCCTGGAGGAACTGGACGGCCTGGACACGGACCAGACCCCGATGGGCGACGAGACGCTCGAATTCGAAGCCGGCAAGGTGATGCAGGAGGAGATCGGGGGGCCGCTGGGGCTGCAGCCCGGCAAGTAGGCGGCAAGCGGGCGGGTGAGGCCCGGCCTCACATCCCGTGTCGGTGTTGCACGCCGACGCCCCGTCGGGACTCTCCACTCATGTGCCGGGGCACAGCGCCCCGGCCGTCGAGGGAGAGGAACCGGCATGGATACGGCAGCCGTTGTCACCGGGAGCGGCCAGGCGGAGGTCGAGCGCCCGCGCGCCTACGTCTGCTTCCAAAGCCCCCATACCCCCTTCCCCACCGCCGTGACCCCGCCCGCCAGCGCCAGCCCCAACACCAGCAGCCGGGCCCGTCCCTCCGGTATCCGCTCGGCGAGCCCCCGCCCGATCACCGCGCCCACCGCCATCGCGGCGACGACCCACCCCCACCGCGCCCCGCCCAGCTCCGGCACCCCATTGGCCGCCACCGAGAACGCGTTCACCACCACCCCGTAGAACTGCGCGTTCGGCACGAACTCCCGTACCGTCCAACCCGCGTTGACCGCGTACAAGGACACCGGCGGGCCGCCCACCCCCGCCGCCGAGTTCATGAGCCCGCCCACCGCGCCGGCGGCCACCGCCCCCTTCGTGCCCCGCAACGCCGACACCCGCGCACCCCGCATCACCAGCAGCACAGCGGCCGTCACCAGCGCGCCCATCGCCAACAACAGCACGGGCTCGGGGAGTTGGCGGGTCAGCCAGGCGCCCGCCGGTACCGTGCAGGCCGCCGCCGCGCACAGCGGCAGCATCGCGCCCGGCCGCACCCGCCGCCAGCCGCCGGCCAGCCCCACGACGCTGATGGCGCCCGCCGCGCAGTTGGCGAGCACGACACCCTCGGCGGGCCCGAGCAGCAGCACCAGCGCGGGTACGGCGACCAGCGCGAAGCCCATGCCGGTCAGCCACTGCACGCTGGAACCGAGCAGCACGATGCCCGCCAGGAGTACGTCGGTCGCGGTCAAGTGGTCACCCCCAGCGGGTTGGCAGGGCCTTGGATCCGCGCTGTACGCAGCGCGGCGCCGCCCGTGGTGCCCCAAGCCCGCGGTGGAGGGACTCGGCGACCGGCTCATCCTCTTCCACCAGAAGTACGCGCAACAGGCGCACCCCAATGCTTGAAAGTCGAGGACGACCGGCCGCCGAGTCCGGGTGGATCACCACATGGCGGGCAGCCGCTCCGGGATCCGCTTCATGAACCCGGTCCGCCACACCAGCTGCTCGATCGGCACCGCGAGACGCAGCCGGGGCATCCGCTGAAGCAGCCGCTCCAGTGCGATCTCGGCGTGCTTGCGGCCGAGGGCGGTGGCGGGGCAGTAGTGGCTGCCGCCGCCGAAGGAGAGGTGGGCCGTGGAGTTGGCGCGGGTCAGGTCGACGGTGTGCGGGTCGGGGAAGGCGGACGGGTCGAAGTTCGCGCCCTCGACGAGGACGAGGACCAGCTCACCCGCCGCCACCCGCACGTCACCGAGGAGTACGTCCTCGGTCGCCAGCCTCGGCAGCCCGTCGCCGATGGAGAGGTTGACGCGCAGCAGCTCGTCGACGGCCGCGGGGATCTTCCCGGGGTCCGCGACCAGCTCCTCCTGCAGCTCGGGGTGCTGGATCAGCGACACCAGGGCCATGGTCAGGAAGCCGGACGTCGAGATGACACCCGCGCCGAACATCGTCACGCCGACCGTCGCGAGCATCTCGTCGGTGAGATGGGCGTAGTCGGGGTCGGCGCGCAGGGCGGCGAGCTCGGCCATCAGACCCGTGGTCGCCGGGTCGTCCAGCCGCTCGGTCATGTACGCGATGTCGCGGTCCCAGTTGAGCCGGGCGCCCGTTATGGGACAGGCCGAGTTCATGAACGCGATGTCCAGGCTCCGCATCAGCCCGGGTGCGTCCGCCTGCGGGATGCCGAGGATGCGGCAGTGCATGCCCGCCGAGTACGGGTCGGCGAAACCGCCCCGCAGGTCCACGGGAGCACCCTCGCGCACCAGGCCCTCGACGAGCTCGTCGGCGTAGGACCGCAGCCACTCCACCAGGCCGGGGCTCTTCGGATTGAGGGCCTTGAGCACGGCCTTGCGCAGTCCTGCGCCGGTGATGTTCCCCATGTTGTTGACGACCTCGGGCGGGATCGTCAGCGCGTACTGGCGGGGAACCCCGGGGGCCGAGGTGTCCTTCAGGCTGAACCGCGGGTCCTCCAGGACCTGCTTGCACAGCTCGTACGAGGACACCAGCCAGGCCTGGTCACCCGCGATGGTGCGCACTCGCCGCACGGGTGTCGACTCGCGCAACTCCGCGACTTCGGCGGGCAGTTGGTCGCCGCGCCAGGAGAACGGGAAGTCGATGAGTTCCTCGGTGGGCATGGTCTCAGCGGGCATCGGTGGCTCCCTCGGCGGGCGTGACGATGGCGTGGCCCTGGTTGCGGGAGGCACGCAGCCCCGCGCCGGGCGAGTAGAGCAGCTCGGCCATCGGCAGGAGCTGGTGGTAGCAGTTGAGGGAGGAGGGGACACCCAGGATGGCGGGGGTGTCCAGGAAGAGGGGCGCCTCCGCGGTGACGTACTCCATGCACACGGCCCGCTGCCGCGCGGTCACCTCCCGCGCCTTGGTCGACAGGAAGGAGTCGACGAGTTTCTCGCAGGTCGTACGGAACTCGTCGTCGCCGGACAGCCGGGAGCGCAGGTCCTCGTGGATCTCCCGGTACGCCGGGTTGTCGCGCAGCCCGGACATGGCGTGGGCCCTCAGACGGGTGCCGCCGGGGTCGGCGGCCTCGACGGCGGCGAGGACCTTGGCGCGTACTCCGCGCAGGTTCTTCACCGCCTTGCGGCGCGCGTCGTCGGCCGTATAGCCGGAGGCCTCGTACATCTCGGCCACGTGCAGGTCGGTGTAGACGAAGTCCACGCGCTCGAAGAGGGCGAGGCCCCAGCGGGCCAGGTCGTGTATGCGCTGTGCGGAGAAATAGCTGTTGCCGGGGGAGACGCCGATGACGGCGTGGTCGGCGGCGGTGCGGATGACCTCGCAGTGCGGGGTGAAGGGGCGGACCAGGAAGAGGTCGGCCGGTGTGACGTGCTGGATCTCGGAAACGGTCGCAGTCGTCAAGGAAGGAGAATCCTTCGCGTCGCTAGTCCCGATGGAGCCTTGTGCTCCTGGTGTGGCGACGACGACGCGAAGTTATCGGTCGGCTACTCAGAGCGTCAACGGGTGACCTGGCCCACTTTGCGGACTGTTCACGTCCCGGGTGGGCAGGGGCTGGGCTGGAGCGCCGGGTCTCACCATGTGGTTTCACAAAGGTCGTAACCGGGCGCTCGGTAAAATGAGCCGACACATACGGGACGAGCGAGGAGCGCACGTGGGCCTTGTCGTGCAGAAGTACGGAGGCTCCTCCGTAGCCGATGCCGAGGGCATCAAGCGCGTCGCCAAGCGAATCGTGGAAGCGAAGAAGAACGGCCACCAGGTGGTCGTCGTCGTTTCCGCGATGGGCGACACGACGGACGAGCTGATCGATCTCGCCGAGCAGGTATCTCCGATGCCGGCCGGGCGTGAGTTCGACATGCTGCTGACCGCCGGAGAGCGGATCTCCATGGCACTGCTGGCCATGGCGATCAAAAACCTGGGCCACGAGGCCCAGTCGTTCACCGGCAGCCAGGCAGGCGTCATCACCGACTCCGTCCACAACAAAGCCCGGATCATCGACGTCACGCCCGGCCGTATCCGCACGGCCCTCGACGAGGGCAACATCGCCATCGTCGCCGGCTTCCAGGGCGTCAGCCAGGACAAGAAGGACATCACCACGCTCGGCCGCGGTGGTTCCGACACGACGGCCGTCGCGCTGGCCGCCGCACTCGACGCCGAGGTGTGCGAGATCTACACCGACGTCGACGGCGTGTTCACCGCCGACCCGCGCGTGGTGAAGAAGGCGAAGAAGATCGACTGGATCTCCTTCGAGGACATGCTGGAGCTCGCCGCCTCCGGCTCCAAGGTGCTGCTCCACCGCTGTGTGGAGTACGCCCGCCGCTACAACATCCCGATCCACGTCCGGTCCAGCTTCAGCGGGCTGCAGGGCACCTGGGTCAGCAGTGAGCCGATCGAGCAAGGGGACAAGAAGGTGGAGCAGGCCATCATCTCCGGTGTCGCGCACGACACCTCGGAGGCCAAGGTCACGGTCGTCGGCGTCCCGGACAAGCCGGGCGAGGCCGCCTCGATCTTCCGCGCCATCGCCGACGCCGAGATCAACATCGACATGGTCGTGCAGAACGTGTCCGCCGCCTCCACCGGGCTGACGGACATCTCCTTCACCCTCCCCAAGACCGAGGGCCGCAAGGCCATCGACGCCCTGGAGCGGGCGAAGACGGCCATCGGGTTCGACTCGCTGCGCTACGACGACCAGATCGGCAAGATCTCCCTCGTCGGCGCCGGCATGAAGACCAACCCGGGTGTCACGGCGTCCTTCTTCGAGGCGCTGTCCGACGCGGGCGTGAACATCGAGCTGATCTCGACCTCCGAGATCCGTATCTCGGTCGTCACCCGCGCCGACGACGTGCCGGAGGCCGTGCGCGCCGTGCACACCGCCTTCGGCCTGGACTCCGACACCGCCGAGGCGGTCGTCTACGGCGGCACCGGACGCTGATGCCCGGGCCCGTACGGCCGACGCTCGCGGTCGTGGGAGCGACCGGAGCCGTCGGCACGGTCATGCTCCAGATCCTGTCCCAGCACGCGGACATCTGGGGCGAGATCCGTCTGATCGCCTCACCGCGCTCGGCCGGCCGCAAGCTGGCCGTGCGCGGTCAGGAGGTCGAGGTGGTCGCCCTGACCGAGGAGGCCTTCGACGGGGTCGACGTCGCCATGTTCGACGTACCCGACGAGGTGTCCGCGCACTGGGCGCCGATCGCCGCCGCCAAGGGCGCGGTGGTGGTGGACAACTCGGGTGCCTTCCGGATGGACCCGGAGGTGCCGCTGGTGGTCCCGGAGGTCAATCCGCACTGCGCCCGCCGCCGGCCCCGCGGGATCATCGCCAACCCCAACTGCACGACCCTCTCCATGATCGTCGCTCTGGGTGCGCTGCACGCCGAGTTCGGGCTGCGCGAGCTGGTGGTCTCCTCGTACCAGGCGGTCAGCGGTGCGGGCCGGGCCGGGGTGGAGACCCTGCGGCAGCAGCTGTCCCTCGTCGCCGGTACGGAGCTGGGGACCAGCCCCGGCGATGTGCGGCGGGCCGTCGGGGACAACACCGGGCCCTTCCCGGAGCCGGTCGCGCTGAACGTCGTACCGTGGGCCGGATCCCTGCGCGAGGACGGCTGGTCCTCGGAGGAGATGAAGGTGCGGGACGAGTCCCGCAAGATCCTCGGCCTGCCCAAGCTGCCCGTCGCCGTGACCTGTGTACGGGTCCCCGTGGTCACCACGCACTCCCTGACCGTCCACGCCCGCTTCCAGGGCGGGGTCACCGTCGACGGCGCCCGGGAGATCCTCGCCACCGCCCCCGGAGTCGTCCTCTTCGACGACCCGGCGGCCGGCGAGTTCCCCACCCCCGCCGATGTCGTGGGCACCGACCCGACCTGGGTGGGCCGGGTGCGGCGCGCCCTCGACGACCCCACGGCGCTGGAACTCTTCGTTTGCGGTGACAACCTCCGCAAGGGTGCGGCCCTCAACACCGCGCAGATCGCGGAGCTGGTGGCGACGGAATTCCGGTAGTCCGCGTGACGGGCTGTGACCATGGTTGCGCTCCCATGACGTGCCGTGTTGCCTGCAACACATGTACAAGTAAGGGATTACTGCCGGAAAAGTCCTGGCCGTGGGCTGTTTGGTTTGTAGGATCTGTGGGCGACATGTGGCCCGGCCAATGGTCCGTACCACTTGCCTCGGGCCACCAAGGCATCCGAAGATTTCCCTCCCCGCTCTTCGCAACCACGCGAAGGGCGGGGAGCGTCTTTGCGAACGCCCTTCGGGGGCGCGGGGATGCGCGGTGAGGCGTGGGGACGCCTCGGACATTCGGGATATAGGGGAAGAGCGGGTAGGCATGAGGGCGTTCGACGCACGGTCAGTTGCGCTGCCTGACACCGGACGGCCGGCTGCGGCACATGACGCAAAAGTGACGCCCGGCACGTACAACCCTGACGGGGGGGAACGTGTCCAACTGGCGTGGCAGAGGTTCTCGACTTCCAGGCGGCGACCCGCGGTACGGCCCTACGGCCGCCCCGCCCGTCGCTCCGACCCCGCATGCCCGGCGCGCCCGGCGGCATGCCGGTGATCGCGCCCATGCCCGCAGCGCGGCCCGCCCGCATACCGAATCAGCGTGACGGCGCCGACTACGCCGAGGACACAGCGGCGGCCGGTACGACCGTCGACCACCTCACCGAGACCTACCGCGCGCACTACCGCTCGCTGCTCGGTCTCGCGGCCCTCCTGCTCGACGACACCGCCTCCTGCGAGGACGTGGTCCAGGAGGCCTTCATCCGCGTGCACTCGGCACGCAAACGGGTCCGCGACCCCGAGAAGACGCTGGCCTACCTGCGTCAGACGGTCGTCAACCTCTCCCGCTCCGCCCTGCGCCGGCGCATCCTCGGCCTCAAGCTCCTGTCCAAGCCGATGCCCGACATGGCGAGCGCCGAGGAGGGCGCGTACGACCAGCTGGAGCGCGACTCCCTGATCAAGGCGATGAAGGGCCTCCAGCGCCGCCAGCGCGAGGTCCTGGTGCTGCGCTACTTCGCGGACATGACCGAGGCGCAGGTCGCCGAGACGCTCGGGATATCGCTGGGCTCGGTGAAGGCCTACGGCTCGCGCGGCATCGCGGCCCTGCGCCTCGCGATGGAGGCACCGGCATGAACAAGCACGGCGAGGGACGTGACTCCCATGACCGCCATGAGCCCTACGCATGGCACGAGCCGACGGCAACGCAAGAGCAAGAGCACAGGAAATCGCACGCTGGGAACGGAACTGTGAACCACGGCCCCGACGACCAGAGCCCCGAGGGCGGGCTCGACTCGGACGAGCTGGCTCTGCGCAGGATGCTGCACCAGGCGGTGCAGACGGTCGAACCGCGCGACGGCACGCTGGACCACCTGCGGCGGGCCGTGCCCGCACGGCGCGCCCGCAAGCGGCAGGCGATGGTCGGCATGGCGGCCGCCGCGCTGTTCCTCGGCACCGCCGTCCCGGCCCTGGTGCACGTCTCCAACTCCACCGGCTCCGATGTCAACCCGTCCGTCGCCGGCCAGGCCTCGCAGGCACAGGGTGGGGCGAGCCAGGGAAAAAACGCGGGCGGCAGTGAGAGCACTGCCGGCGCAAACCCGGGCAAGTCCCACGGCAAGGGCAAGGGCGACTCGAAGGGCGACGGCAAGGGCCCCGGTACGGGCCCGGGCAGCAGCACCAACCCCGCCTCCACCAGCGCGGCCGCCGCCCCCGTCTGCACGGCCGACCAGCTCGGCTCGCCCACCGAGTCCCTCGCCGCCCCCGACGCCGGAGGCGTGGTCTACGGCACCTTCCGTGTCGTCAACATCTCCACCTCCGCCTGTACCGTCGGCGGCGTGGGCACGGTCAACGCCCTCGCGCAGGGCGCCGCGGACGGCACCAAGGTCTCCACGGCACGGCATGCGGCCGGGGACGCCGCGCCCGGCCTGCCCGACCCGTCGACCGAGATCACCGGGCTGCAGCTGCAGCCGGGGGCGGCCTACGAGCTGAAGTTCGCCTGGGTCCCCTCGGAGGCCTGTCCCACCACGGGCGGCCCCAGCGGAGGCACCACCGACGGCGGCTCCACCGCCAGCCCCAGCCCGACCGAGGACGCCGGCAGCTCGTCCGGCACCACCTCCACCGGCACGGACAGCGGCGTCACCACCCAGATGATGAGAGCGGACGGCACGGCAGACGGCAGCGTGATCGTCTCCCACACAACAGCAGCCGGCTCCCCAACGGTCTCGGCGACGGTGTCCAACGCCTGCGCGGGGACGGTCATCTACACCGGGGTACTGGCCGGGTCGTAGCCCCCGAGGCCCTCCACCCTGCGAGCCAGCCGCCCCGCCGCAACCTGCGGGGATCGGTACCGCCGTACCCTGCGCAGCCGGCGGGCAGCCCGCCACCGCGGCCCGCGCAGCCTGCGGCATCCGTGCCGCCGTACCCTGCCCAGCCTGCGGGCAGTCGTGCCGCCTGGGGCGGCTCCCGTCCCAAAGACAGGCGGCCCCCCGCAAGCGCGGGCAAGCAACACCCCCCAAGCCGCAGCGCCGGGTCACCGAGAGCCGGGCTCAGACAGCCACGCCCTCTTCCTCGGCCACCAGCCCCATCGCAGCATCCCGCGCAAACTCCGCCTCACGCCGCAGCAGCCGGAACCACATGAACACCACAAACCCGGCGAAGACAAACCACTCCCCGGTGTAACCCAGGTTCTGGAACGCCTTCAGATCGAGCCCCGAGTCCGCAGGCGCCGTCGCCGGCACAGCAGTCATCCCGGCATCCGCCTTGTCCAGCGTGACCCACGCGTCATACACGTCGTACGGCACAAGATTCACCAGCGAAGCCGAACTGATCGCCGCGGTCTGCCCGCCCGGCAGCCCCCCCTGCGCACTCACCCCGTTGTCCCCCGGCGTCTCGGACGCCTGCAGCGCACCGGTGACGGTGACCTCCCCGCTCGGCGCGGCAGGCGCCTTCGCCGCGTCGGCGGACCCCGGCAGCCACCCCCGCACCACCGGCAGCGCCTTGCCGCCGTCGGTGCGCAGCAGCGTCAGCACGTAGAAACCGCGCCTGCCGTCGAGCTGCCGGTCCGGCACGAGCAGCTGCTTGCCGTACCGCCCCGTCGCGGTGGCCTGCCGCCCGGAGGTCGCCTTGTTCACGGGCAGCAGCTCCCGCAGCGGCCGGGCCGCCTCGTGCCGGTCAGTCGTGACCTGCTCGGTCGCGTCCCGATGGGCCTGCACCCGGTCCTCGAACCGGCTCAGCTGCCACGACCCCATGAAGATGCAGAAGGGGATGGCGAGCAGCACGAAGACGTTGATCCCCCACCAACGGGGCGTCAGCAGAAACCGGTACACACCGTCAACGGTACGGGGCGGCCCCGCCGGGCCCGGCCGCGGGGTTCGGACGATCAGGCCTTGGCCGCCCGCAGCGAGTACATCAGCGGAAACCGGGGCCGTCCCGCGGGAAGACGGAAGTAGCCGTCCCGCTCCTCGAAGGCCTCGAACTGCCTGAACACCGAGACGTCGTGCTCGTGCAGGAAGTCGATGCGCAGACCCGCCGCGGCGAGCGCGGAGACGACCTCGCCGAGCGGGTGCGTCCACTGCACGGTCCGGTTGTGGACCGTGTCGGCGCTCTCCGCCGCGTACGTGCCGGGGAAGTCGTAGACCTGCGGCTCGCGGTCGAAGTAGTCCCGCACGACCCGCGAGCCGGTCTCTTCGTCGAGGACATCGGTCAGCGGATGGAACTCGGCGAGATAGAGGAACCCCCCGGGCGCCACCAGGCCTGCGGCCGTCTCGGCCCAGCGCCGGATGTCGGGCAGCCAGCACAGCGCACCGGTGCCGGTGTAGACGATGTCGTACGAGGACTCGGGCATCGCAGCCAGCGCGGAGGCCGCGTCGTACACGTCGGACGCGACGAACTGCGCCCGCTCGGGTCCGAGGCCCAGGTCGGCGGCGAGATCCCGGGCGACCGCGACGGCCGGTTCGGAGAAGTCCAGGCCGACGACGCGGGCGGCGCCGTGCCGGGCCCAGGACAGGGTGTCGGTGCCGATGTGGCACTGCAGATGCAGCAGCGACCTGCCGGTCACGTCACCGACCTCGGCCAGTTCGAAGGGGCGCAGGGGGTCCTTGCCGGCCCGGAAGCCGTCGAGGTCGTAGTAGTCGCCGGCGGTGTGCAGCGGGACCCTCTCGTCCCAGTTGGCGCGGTTGGCCTCGCGCCAGTCGGCAGGGGCGGGGGAAGCGCTGGGAGAAGACATGAGTCGAGGATCCTGACCTGCTTGGACGTGCGTTCGGTAAATGCCCGGTAGAAGTTATCCACAGGCTGGGGGCCTCGCCAGCGAATTGTCTGCGGGGCCAGGCACTATGGGGCCATGACTGAGAGCAACGCCTCCGCCGCGCCGGAGCGGAACGAGGACATGCCGGACTGGGAGAAGCGCTTCCGGGCGCCGCGGGTGTCGCTGCCCGACTGGGCGGAGGACGCACCGGACCGCTCCCTGTTCGTGTCGAACGCGACGGGGACGTACGAGCTGTACGCCTGGGACCGTGCGACCGGCGGACAACGCCAGGTCACGGACCGGCCGAACGGCACGACGGAGGGCCTGCTCACCCCCGACGGCGCATGGATCTGGTGGTTCGACGACAAGGACGGCGACGAGTTCGGCGTCTGGCGCAGACAGCCCTTCGAGGGCGGTGCGGACGAGCTCGCGGCACCCGGTCTGGAGGCCTCCTACCCGGCGGGCCTGGCCCTCGCCCGGGACGGCCGTACGGCGATCGTCGGCCGCTCCACGGACGAGGACGGTACGACGATCCATCTCGCGCGCACCGGCGAGGCCCCGGTGGAGATCTACCGCCACCGCGAGTCGGCCGGCGTCGGCGACCTCTCCCACGACGGTTCGCTGATCGCCATCGAGCACACGGAGCACGGCGACGCCATGCACTCCGCGCTGCGCGTGCTGCGCCTCGACGGCACGGCGGTCGCCGAGCTGGACGACACCAAGGGCGGCACGGTCGAGCTGGGCCTGGAGGTCCTGGGCTTCGCCCCCGTCGAGGGTGACACCCGGCTGCTCATCGGCCACCAGCGCCGCGGCCGCTGGGAGCCCCTGGTGTGGGACGTGGCGACGGGCGAGGAGACCGACCTGGCCCTGGAGCTGCCCGGCGACGTGAGCGCGGAGTGGTACCCGGACGGTACCGGCCTGCTCATCGTGCACAGCTTCGAGGCCCGCAGCGAAATGTTCCGGTACGAGCTGGCGAGCCGCGCCCTGACGAAGATCCCCACCCCGCCCGGCACGGTCTCCGGTGCCACGGCCCGGCCCGACGGCAGCGTGGAGTACCTCTGGTCCTCGGCCGCCGAACCGTCCGCGGTCCGCTCGACCACGGGCGCGGTCGTCCTCGACCCGCCCGGCATGAAGTCCCCGGGCTCGGTGCCGGTGGAGGACGTGTGGGTGGACGGCCCCGGCGGCCGTATCCACGCCCTGGTCCAGAAGCCGCAAGGCGCCCTGGGCCCCCTGCCCACGGTCTTCGACATCCACGGCGGCCCCACCTGGCACGACAGCGACGCCTTCGCGGCGGGCCCGGCGGCCTGGGTCGACCACGGGTACGCGGTGATCCGCGTCAACTACCGCGGCTCCACCGGCTACGGCCGCGCCTGGACCGACGCCCTCAAGCACCGCGTCGGCCTCATCGAACTGGAGGACATCGAGGCGGTCCGCGCCTGGGCGGTCAACTCCGGCCTCGCGGACCCCGACCGCCTCATCCTCACCGGCGGTTCCTGGGGCGGCTACCTCACCCTCCTCGGCCTCGGCGTCCAGCCGAGCGCCTGGTCGCTCGGCATCGCGGCGGTCCCGGTCGCCGACTACGTCACGGCGTACCACGACGAGATGGAGGCCCTGAAGGCCATGGACCGCACCCTCCTCGGCGGCACCCCCGAGGAGGTCCCCGAACGCTTCGAGGCCTCGTCCCCCCTGACCTACGTGGACCAGGTCAGAGCCCCCGTCTACATCTCGGCCGGCGTCAACGACCCCCGCTGCCCGATCCGCCAGATCGAGAACTACGTCAAACGCCTCGAAGCCCGCGGCGCCACCCACGAGGTCTACCGCTACGACGCGGGCCACGGCTCCCTGGTGGTGGACGAACGGATCAAGCAGGTGAGACTGGAACTGGAGTTCGCGGAGCGCTACTTGGCGTAGCTACGGCGATCGTGCCGCGGGAGTCTGCGGGCGGTCGCGCCGCCCTAGCCTGCGGGCAGTCGTGCCGCTGGGGCGGCACGGGTGGGCGCAGGCGGCACCCGGCCAGCGCCCCCCGCCCCCAGCCGAGGCGCCGGGTGCCGCTCAAGCCCCGGCCCGCTCCCGCGGCCGCCGCCCCAACAGCTCCGCCAACCCCCGCCGGGTGGCCGCCAGCACCACCCGGTCAGTCCCCTTCAGCACCCGCCCGTCCGGCAGATCCCACACCAGCCCCGACCCCCGTACGTCCTCGTACGCCTCCTCCGCCGCGGGCTCCTCCCGGCGGCCACCCGCAGCGCTCGTATCCAACGCCAACACCCGCCAAGCCCCCGCCCGAAACGCCTCCGCAACCGTCTTCCCCTCCAGCTGCGGATGCCCGGCCACATCCATCGCGGCGAACAGCAATACCCGTCGCTCCACCGGAATCGCCCCCAGAATCTGCCGCCCCATCATCGCTCCGGCAAAGGCGGGCGCCGCCAGGTGGGACACACTGCGGCTCCGCGTGGAGGCGCGCGGATGAGCGGCCCGCAGCGTGCGGTACACCGCGGTCGCGAAGTCGTCGTCGTACAGCCGCAGCACGACCCGCAGATCGGGCCGCACGGACCGCGCGTACAGCGCGGCCTCGAGGTTCGTCGTGTCCGCGCTGGTCACCGCCAGCAGCGCATGCGCACGGTGGATCTTGGCGGCCTCCAGAACGCCCTCCTGGGTGACGTCCCCGAGCACCACGGGAACCCGCAGCCGCCGCGCCGTGGCCAGTCCCCGGGCATCCGCGTCGGACTCGACGCACACCACGGGGATGTGCAGTTCCCGCAGCCTGGTCAGCACCCGCGTACCGATCTTGCCGAGCCCGAGGAGGACCACATGCCCGCCCAGCCCCCGCGGCGGTTTCCGCAGCGCACCCGCGGTCCGGAAGGTGCCCAGCGCCTCCAGCACCGCCGCCAGCAGTACCGGCAGCAGCAGCAACCCCGTGAGCCCGGAGAGGAGTTGAAGGATCTGCCGCCCGACGGGCTGGCCGATGGCGGGGTCGTCGATGGCGAACAGATCGAGCAGCGTCAGATAGAACGCGCTCAGCGGATGCACCCCCGTCACCAGCCACAACGCCACCGCGAGCGCGATCACGCAACCCGCCATGCCCGCCAGCGACCACCGCAGCCGCCGCGAGAACAGCGAGGAGAACGCCAAAGCCCCGCGGGACGGGGGCAGTTGGGGTCCGGCGTAGGACACCTGCTCCAGTACGACGGTGCCGCGGCCGGTCGCGGCGCGGACCGCCGCCGCGTCGGGCAGCAGCTCCGGCCCGTGCTCGCCGCCGCTGTCGGCGCCGTCCGCGGACAGCAGCGCCAGCGTGGCCAGCCCCGGCCGGGCCAACTGCCCCGCGAGCGGCGTCCGTTCCACCGCCCGCAGCAGCAGCCCGTCGGTCTGTACGACCTTGCTGGTGCCGGCGACGGCGGTGGCGGCCAGCGCGGGCGCGGCCGTGTCGGCGTCGGAGAGCACGGTGGTGGAGGTGTCGTTGCCGGAGGAGGCGCCGTCGCCGGTCGCCAACGCGGCCGCCTGGTCGAGGAGTTCCTCGATGTGCTGGCCGAGCCGGCGGTTGTAGAGCCTGAGGACGAGCCGCAGCCGGGGGTTGAGCCGGCGGGCGGTGAGGGCGGCACGGATGTTGGTCTCGTCGTCGTCGTACACGAGCGCCAGCGCGGCGGCCCGCTCCACGCCCGCCGCGCCGAGCACCTCCTCGGTCGCCTCGGCGGCCTCCACGACCTGGGCGTTTCCCACGGGTTCGGCGGCGGCGCCGTTCGCCCGGCTGACGGCCGCGTTCACCATCCGGTCGAAGAGTGCCGCTGTCGTCGCCCGCGCGCGCCCGACCACCGGCGGCCGCACCCCGCGGTCGGCGGGCGGCACCACGAGCGTGACCTGTTCGCCGTACACCCCCCGCAGTTCGGCGGCCAGCCGATGCGCCAGTCCGTCGTCGCCGCACACCACCATGTGCGCCGACACGTCACCACTTGCCGCACCTTGATTCGGAACGCTCCCCACGAGTGAGAAGAGTGCCAGGGCGCGAGAAGCGGTTCCAGAAGCAACCGACCGTAGTCACTGAACGGGTGCGCCTTCTCCACCGTATGGATGGGGAGGGAAACCAGCGCCCTTCCCCACCACCGGAGGTACCACGCCCGTGGCCATCACCAAAGCAGCCCCTGCGGGGGCGGACAGCCATGAGCCGGTGGACGGCCTTCCCGCCACGAGATCACCCGACCCGAAACGGTCGGATCCGAAGCCTTCCGACGCGGAACCTTCCGACCCGGAATCCTCCGACCCGACCTCCGACGCGAAATCCCCAGAGTCGAAGTCCCCGCTCGTCCTGACCATGCTCCTGCTCCTGCTGGTGCTGCTGCAGGGCCCCATCCGGGGGGCGCTCTCCGCACCCGTGATGCAGAGCTGGATGACGGTGTTCGTGGCCGTGCTCGTGCAGGCGCTGCCCTTCCTCGTCCTCGGGGTGCTGCTGTCGGCGGCGATCGCGGTGTTCGTACCGGCGTCGTTCTTCGCCCGCGCGCTGCCGAAGCGGCCCGTGCTGGCGGTGCCGGTCGCGGGGCTCGCGGGCGCGGTGCTGCCGGGCTGCGAGTGCGCGTCGGTGCCGGTGGCGGGCGCGCTGGTGCGCCGGGGCGTCACCCCCGCCGCGGCGCTCGCCTTCCTGCTCTCCGCCCCGGCGATCAACCCGATCGTGCTGACGGCGACCGCGGTCGCCTTCCCCCGCAACCCGGAAATGGTCCTCGCCCGTTTCGTCGGCAGCCTGCTGGTGGCGTGTCTGATGGGCTGGCTGTGGCAACGCCTGGGCCGCACCGACTGGCTGCGCCCGCCGGAGCGTCCGCACTACGACGGCCAGAGCAAGGGGGCCGCCTTCTGGGGCTCGGTCCGGCACGACGTGATGCACGCGGGCGGCTTCCTGGTCATCGGCGCGATGGCCGCCGCGACGCTCAAGGCCCTCGCCCCGGCGAGCTGGCTGCGCACGGCGGCGGCCAACCCGCTGGTCGCGATCCTGGCCCTGGCGATCCTCGCCGTCCTGCTGTCCATCTGCTCGGAGGCGGACGCGTTCGTCGCGGCGTCGCTGACCCAGTTCTCGCTCACGGCCAAGCTGACGTTCCTGGTGGTGGGCCCCATGATCGACCTCAAGCTCTTCGCGATGCAGGCGGGCACCTTCGGCCGGGGCTTCGCCCTGCGCTTCGCCCCCGCCACCTTCGCCCTCGCGATCGCCGGCGCGGTCCTGACCGGGGCGGTGCTGCTGTGAACCGGCAGGCACAGGCGGCGGTCCTGTTCCTGACGGGTGCGGCCCTGCTGCACGCGGGCTTCACCAACCTGTACCTGCGCTACGTCAAGGCGGGTCTGCAGCCGCTGTTGCTCCTGTCCGGCGGGGTGCTGATCGCGGCGGCGCTGGCCACGGTCTGGTACGAGTGGCGAGGGCGGAGGGAGAACCGGGCGGACGGGCACGGCCACGATCACGGCGGGGGACAGGACCACCACCACGGCGACGGTCACGTCCACCGCGAACCCCGCGTCTCCTGGCTCCTCGTCCTGCCTCTCCTCGCCCTCATCCTGGTCGCCCCGCCGGCCCTCGGCTCCTACAGCGCCATGCGCACCGGTACGGCCCTGCAGCAGCCCTACGGCTACAACCGGCTGCCCGCGACCGGCCCGCTCGACCTCACCGTGGTCGACTACGCGAGCCGCGCGGTCTACGACCACGGGCGGTCCATCGACGGCCGCCGGATCAAGGTCACCGGGTTCGTCGCGCTGGACCGTACGGGCAACCCGTATCTGGTCCGGATGGCCCTCAACTGCTGTGCCGCGGACGCCCAGCCGGTGAAGATCGCCCTGACCGGCACGATCCCGCCGGTGCTGCAACCGGACAAGTGGCTCCAGGTGACCGGGACCTACACCGCCGGGCAGACCAAGGACCCCGTCAACAACGGCCCGATACCGTACTTCCGCGTCACGGCGGCGACACCCGTGCCGACGCCCAAGGACCCGTACGACGAGTCCTGGAACAACTGACCCTGGATATCTGACGGCCCGTCAGTTACCGTCCCCCTGCTGTGCAGTCCGAAAGCAGGTGGGGGAACGGGTGAATGAAGGGGTGAGCGCAGTGGAGACCACGACACGTCCAGCCAGTCCGCAGCCGACCGGGGCTCCCCGCTGGGTCGCGCAGTTCTACCGGCCCTCCTCGGCCTCCTGGGAGGTGTGTGCCGAGGCCCCGCACCGTGCTCCCGTGGAGTACGCGCTCGGCGAGATGGCCCAGACCGTCCGGGCGCGCGGCGGCGACTTCGAGGTCGGCCTGTGGGGCCCGACGGACGGGGCGTGGCAGCGCTTCGACGTGTCGACCCCGACCACAGCCCCTGCGCCGCAGCCGCCGTCGGCCGGCCCCGAGGAGCCGAGGACGCTGACGGAACGGATGAGCGGCCGGCGGCAGCAGGTGCTCATGGCCGGGCTGAGCAAGGCAGGGCTCTACGACCTCGCACCGGACGACCACGCAGCCGTACAGGCCCTCGTCGAGCGACTCGACGAGACCACGGTGCGCAGGGTCGCGCAGTGGCTGAGCGCCGGCCGGACATGAGAATGCCCGACCGCTGGCGACGGGGGATGCACCAGCGATCGGGCTGTGGCCAAGCGTAACAAGGCCGAAGGCCCGGCGGGAGTCGACTGTTCTGCCGCGCCGCGGGGATGTGGCCGGGATCACTGGGTCGGCCCTGTTGACCAGGGGCGGTCACCAGGGCTTCCACCAGGTCGGACTATTGACCGCACGGAGGCTTGTACGAGAGGCGTGGCAGATATTCGTGCCATTTCTCCGGTGTCAGAACACGCTGTGTGGTCGAGCAGATGTGCCGGATCGCGTCGTCCGTGTCCAGATTCCACAGCCGCACGGTGTCGGAGCCGCTGGACACCCCCAGCAGATGGCTCCTCGGGCTGAACGACAGGAAGTTGCCCGTCTTGGCATTGGGGCTCATCGACTGCCCGATGGGGGCGGCCTCGGACGGGTCGGCCACGTTCCAGAGGCGGACGGTGTTGTCGTTGCCGCCGCTGGCCAGGGTGCGGCCGTCCTGGCTGAGGGTGAGCGACACGACCGCTTCGGTGTGACCGGTCAGGGGGCTGCCCTCCTCGGTCGCCTCGCGGGGGTCGGTGACCTTCCACAGCCGGACCGTGTCGTCGTCGCTGCCGCTGATCAGCGTGGAGCCGTCCGGACTGTAGACGAGGACGTTGACCGGTCCGCCGTGCCCCGTGAGCGGTGTGCCGAGGGAGGTGACACGACGGGGGTCGGTGACGTTCCAGAAGCGGATGGTGGCGTCCGCGCTGCCGCTGGCGAGGGTATGGCCGTCCGGGCTGAAGACGAGGCTGTTGATGAAGCCCTTGTGACCGGTGAGCGGTGCGCCGAACTTGACGGCACGGGAGGGGTCGGCGACGTTCCACAGCTGGATGGTGCGGTCGTCGTAGGGGCTCGCCAGGATGCGCCCGTCCGGGCTGAAGGCCAGCGCGTCGGTGCCTGTGAAGCGGGTCCTTATGGCGAGGGGCGTCCCGTGAAGGACCGGCCGGGCCGGGTCGGTGACGTTCCACAGATACAGCTTCTGGCGGCCGCTCATCACGGCGAGTGTGTGGCCGTCGGGGGAGAAGGCCAGCTGGCGCTGGCCGCCGTCCGGGGGCATGAACGGTTTGCCCATCGCCACGGGCCGGCCGGGAACCCTCACGTTCCACAGCCGGATCCGCCCGTCGCGCGCGGCCATCGCGAGCACCTGCCCGTCCGGGCGGAACGCTCCGAAGGCGCCGACCATGTCCGAGGTCGGCACCGACCACAGGCGGACCTTGCTGTCGCCGCTGCCGGTGGCGAGGGTGCGGCCGTCGGGGCTGAAGCCCACGGCGTACATCTCGCCGCTGCTGCCCGCGAGCGGCTCGCCGACCTGGGAGGGGGAGGCCGGGTCGCTGACGTTCCACAGGCTGGCCGTGCTGTCCGCGCTGCCGGCCGCGAGCAAGCCGCCCCTCGGGCTGAAGGCCACGGACCACACGGGACCGGTGTGGCCGGTGAGCGGCGAGCCGAGCTCGGTGGCGTTGCGCGGGTCGGTGACGTCCCAGAGCCGGATGGTGTCGTCCGCGCTGCCGCTGGCGAGAGTGCGGCCGTCGGGGCTGAAGGCCACCGAGTGGACGGTGTCCGTGTGCCCCTTCAGTACTCTGTCGACCCGCTTCGGGCGGTGCGGATCGGACATGTCCCACAGCATGATCGTGTTGTCGTCGCCGCCCGCTGCCAGCAGCCGGCCGTCGGGGCTGAAGGCCACGGACCGCACGGCCGCGGAATGCCCGCTCAGCGCACCGAGCGCCGCAGGCCGGCCCGGGTCGGTCATGTCCCACAGCCGTACGGTGTGGTCCTCGCCGGCAGCGGCGAGCGTGCGGCCGTCGGGGCTGAAGGCGAGCAGATAGATCGTGCCGGTGTGGCCGTTCAAGGGCGTGCCGAGCGGCTTGGGGTGCGCGGGGTCCCGGACGTCCCACAGCCGGACGGTGCCGTCGTCGCCGGCGCTGGCCAGGGTGTGGCCGTCCGGGCTGAAGAGTGCGGTGCTCACCCAGCTGCTGTGGCCGGTGAGCGGCTTGCCCAGCGGTTTCGGGTGCGTGCGGTCGCCGACGTCCCACAGCCGGACCGTGCGGTCGTAGCTGGCCGTGGCCAGGAGCTTCCCGTCCGGGCTGAACGAGGTGAGGTAGACGGCACCGGTGTGACCGAGCAGCGGCGTGGCCAGCGGCGCGTTCACGATCGAGACCAGCCGGTTGTTGGTGCCCGCGTCGTCCGGCCGCAGATCATGGGCGACCAGGTCCAGCTGGGCGGAGAGCGAGGGATCGGTGTACTGGACGCGGTCGGCCTCGGCGACCACCTGCTCGAACACCGCGTCATTGCGCTGCTGCCAGGCCATGACCGCCGCGCCGACGGCCAGGACCGACAGGACGACCAGCGCGGACACCGCCCCGCGCCGCATCACCAGGGTGCGCTTGCGCAGCCGTACCGAAGCGGCCAGGAACTCCACCGCGCTGCGGGTCAGGAAGGTGTCGCCGGCGGACTTCGCCCAGCTGCGGGCCTGGGCCAGCCGCGAACCCCGGTACAGCAGCGAGGAGTCGCGCCCCGAGCCCTCCCAGGCCCGGCCGTCCTCCTCCAGCCGCTGGCGCAGCAGATGATCGCCGCGGCCTTCGTCGATCCAGTCGCGCAGCCGCGGCCAGGCGGTCAGCAGCGCCTCGTGGGTGATCTCCACGGTCTCCGCGTCGAGCGTCACCAGCCGGGCGCGAACCAGCGCCTCCAGCGACTCCTCCGTCTTGCCGGGATCCGTCGACTCCTGCGCCAGCTGCCGCCGGGTCCCCCGGCGGCGGGTGGCCTGGGTGTCCTCGCCGAGCCGGACCAGCCGCAGCAGCAGCAGCCGCGCGGCCGTGCGCGCCGGCGGGTCCAGGCTCGACCAGGCCTGCTCGGCGGTCGCGGCCACCGCGCCCTGGATGCCGCCCGCTGCCCGGTAACCGGCCAGCGTCAGCCGACCCGCCTTGCGCCGCTGCCAGGTGGCGAGCAGCGCATGCGAGAGCAGCGGCAGCACCCCGGCGTCGTGCGCCCCGCGCGGCCCGTCGGCGCTCACCTCCCGGACGATCAGCTCCGCGAGCCCCGGTTCGAGCTCGAGGCCCACGGCCTTGGCCGGCCCGGTCACCGCCTCGCGCAGTTCGGCCGTGCTGAGCGGTCCGAGCACCATGTGCCGGTGCTGCAGCGCATCGGCCAGTTCGGGATAGCGCAGGCACTGCTCGTAGAAGTCGGCCCGGATGCCGAGGACGACGAGCAGGGCGGCCGGGTCGTCCGCTCCGGCTGACGAACTCGCGGCGTGCAGGATCTGCACGAACGCGTGCCTGACCGCCTCGTCGGCGCAGAGGGTGAACGCCTCCTCGAACTGGTCCACGATGAGGACCGGACGCTCGCCGGAGGGCGCCTCGCGCCGGGCCCACTCGGCGACGGCACCCCGGACGGCCTGCGCGAACGCGGGAGTGCCGGGTTCCGCGGCCGCGGAGCCGTCCGCCTCGGACATGACGGGGGCGAGCTCGGGGATGCACCGGGTCAGCTCCCCGACGGGATCCGCTCCCGGCACGAGCTGTACGACCGTCCTCGGGCGGCTGTCGTCGCCGCCCAGCGCGCCGTTCTGCGCGGCGGGCACCAGACCGGCGTTGAGCAGGGACGACTTCCCCGCCCCGGAGGCACCGACGAGCATGACGAGCCCACCGGTCTGCTCCGCCGCGAGCAGCTGGTCGACGAGGGCGCCGGTGCTGCGCTCCCGGCCGAAGAACCACCGGGCGTCCTGCTGCCGGTAGGAGGCCAGCCCGCGGTACGGGCACACACTGGGGGCGACCGGATCCTCGACCGGAGGCCGCTCGTCCGCTTCGGCGGCCGCCGCGGGACGGTCACCGGCCGGGTCGGCCAGGGCACGCTCCCACAGCCGCTGCCACTGCCCCAGGTCGTACAGACCGGCGGAGACCGGCGTGGGCCGGGCCCGCCGCGCCTGCGGGATCAGGACGTGCAGCACCGCGGTGAGGGCGGCGAACTGGGCCGGCACGTTCTTGGCCCGCCGCCAGTCGCTGATCCGCTGGGCGGAGACCCGTACGGGGCGCCCCCGCTCGTCCACCCGCTGAAGCTGTACGACCGCCTCGGCCACCCGCGCGAGAGGAGGGTTGCCCGCCTCCTTGTACAGCAGAGCGAGCCGCTCCGCGAAGGCAGTACGTGCCCCTGAGTCGGAACCCAAGGCCTCCACTCCTTACTCCCCCCGCGCTTGGTCATCCGGACCGGAAAACTCACTTTATACGGCTGACCTGCGGCGAAAGCCTCCGGACCGGCACCGGAATCTCCTCACGGGAAGCCACAGCTGGCAGGATCACGACGCAAGGGCGAACCCGTCGGGCACCGTCCGCGCAGGCCATCAGCTCAGCGCTCAGGAAGACAGCGCACGGCGCCGAACCTTCTCGGCCAGGCTTCCGCGTAAGCCACGGGACGGCGGCGCCGGACCCTTCGCCTGAGCCTCCGAGATCCGCGCCGTTCGACACCGGTCCCCACGAGGGGAGGGACCGGAGCCGAACGGCGCGGAGTGCTTTTGATCACTGTGTGGCCGAGTCGCTGCGAGGTTGATCACCATCGCGGACTTTTTTGATCACCGTTGACCCTCCCTTGCATCAGCCGTCACCGGCGTGACCTACGCTCCGCTCACTTCCCCAGTTCAACAGGGGTTCTTTTTCGTTCCGGGGGGTTCGAAACCACCGTGCGCATCCGCACCCGTACTCTCACGGCCGCGACCGCACTCGCGGTCCTCTTCGGCACGACCGCGCTCGCGCTCACCTCGGCCGTGCCCGCGCTGGCCGACTCCAGCACCCTCCTGCCGGTCACCTCGACCGGTGACGTCGTCGTGGACGGCGTCCACCGGCGGGTCTTCATCAGCGACCCGAAGAGCGGCAAGGTCGTCGCGACCGACTACAGCGGCACCGTCGTCGGCACGATCGAGTCCCTTCCCGGCGTCCGCGGCCTGGAGCTCTCCGCCGACTCCGCGACCCTGTACGCGGCCGTCGAGGACGCCGACGCGATCGTCGCCATCGACACCGCGACCGCCACCGAGGCCCACCGCTACCCGACGGGCGCCGGCACCCAGCCCGAATACCCGGCGCTCGCCGATGGCAAGCTCTGGTTCGGCTACCGCAACGGCGGCAGCGCAAACATCGGCTCGCTCGACCTCAGCGGCACCGACGCGGTCGTCACGCTCCACCAGGACACCGACAAGACCTGGAACGACGCCCCGATCCTCGGCTCCTCGCCGGGCGCCCCCAACACCGTCGTGGCGGGCGCCCCCGGACAGAGCCCGGCGGAACTCGCGGTGTTCGACGTGTCGTCGGGCTCGGCGTCCCGCACCGCGTACGTCTGGGACCCGGGCGACAGCAGCAACCTCACCGACCTCGCCGTCACCCCCGACGGCAAGGACGTCGTCACGGCCAGCGGCGCCCCGTACAAGCAGGAGGTCTTCAAGCTCTCGGACCTCTCCGACGACGGCAGCTACCCCACCAACCCGTACCCGAACGCGGTCGACATCGCCCCCGACGGCGCGGTCGCCGCGGGCACCTTCTCCTGGTACGACCCGGACGTCCACATCTTCAGGCCGGGCATCTCCACGCCGGTGCGGGAGTACGACTTCCCGAACACCGACGGCGGCAGCGCCGCCGACACCCTCGCGGCCTCGGGCCTGGCCTGGGCGCCGGACGCGAGCAAGCTGTTCGCGGTGTCGTACAACGACTCGGACGTGTACTCGCTGCGCGTCCTCGACAACCCGGCCAAGGCGGACACCACCCTCACGGCGAGCGCCCCGGCCACCGCGCCGCGCGCCCAGGCCCTGTCCGTCACGGGCAAGCTGACCTCGGACGCCTCCTTCCCGCCCGGCACGACGCTCTCCGTCCGCCGCACGGACGACGAGTCCCCGTCCGGCAAGGCGCTCGGCACGGCGACGGTCGGCGCCGACGGCTCGTACTCCTTCGCGGACACCCCGCCGGCCGGCGGGCAGGTCACGTACACGGTCGGCTACGCGGGCGACGACTACCACGCGAGCACCACCGCCACCAGCACGGTGAACGTCACGAAGACGGCGACCGCCCTGACCCTGGACAACAACGGCAAGGTGTACTCGTACAACACCCAGGTGAAGTTCACGGCGCACCTGGGGACGACATACAAGAACCGGACCGTCGAGATCTACGCCGACCCGTACGGCGGCGACAAGCC
This sequence comes from Streptomyces sp. NPDC001137, assembly GCF_040298885.1. Taxonomy (NCBI): domain Bacteria; kingdom Bacillati; phylum Actinomycetota; class Actinomycetes; order Kitasatosporales; family Streptomycetaceae; genus Streptomyces; species Streptomyces sp. NPDC001137. The sequence continues at coordinate 180,817 of NZ_JBEPBA010000010.1, read as the reverse complement.
CAACAAGCTGGTCAAGTCCGGAGCGGTCGACTCCTCCGGAAACCTGTCCGTGAGCCTCTACCTGACCCGCGACACCAAGCTGACGGCCAAGTTCGCGGGCGACACCCGCTACGCGCCCGCCACGGTCACGAGCACCGTGGGCGCACGGGTCCGGGTCTCGACCGCGCTCAGCGGCTACTACAAGTCCCAGACCGCGTGGAACCAGACGTACCGCTACTTCCACAAGTCCAAGGACCCCGTGTTCGACACGACGATGACGCCGTACCCGAACCGCAAGTACCGGGTCGAGGTGCAGGGTTACCAGGACGGCGCCTGGCGCGGGACGCACAGCGAGTACCTCGTACTCGGCTCGGGCGGCCAGGACACCCTCGAACTGACCGGCACCCCACCGACGGGCGTCCGCTTCCGCATCCGGTCGTCCTACATCGACACGACGTCGGGCGACAACGTGAACTCGACGACCTACGGGACGTGGAAGTACTTCATCTTCACGAGCTGAGACCGGGCGCTTCTCGCCACACCTGTGCCCACAGACAAGGAAACCGTGCGAATACCCACCCTCCGCGGCACGTTCGCAACCCGTGCCGCGACAGCGGCCTGTGCTCTCCTCCTCGCAGCGGCGTCCCCCGCCTCCGCGCACCCCGGCGACGCCACCGGGACGGTGCCGGCCGTGTCGACCGCGCACGACGCGGGCCGGGCAGGAGCATGGACGAGTGCCGAGGCCGAGAAGTTCTGGACCCCCGAGCGGATGGCCAGGGCCACCCCGGACAGCCCCCGCGGCGAGGCCCCGGCCGCCGCGAAGGCCGAATCCGCCGCCGTGACGGGTGCGGCCGCTCAGAAGAACGGCGCCTACTTCGCCGGAGTCCCCACGGTGGGAACGTTCTTCCACTACGTGAGGGACCCGGCCACCGACCGGCTGACGGGGCGTTTCTGCTCCGCGAGCGTCGTCGACAGCCCGCAGGGCAACGTCGTCCTGACCGCCGCGCACTGCTCCGGCGGCACCAAGGGCATGTTCGTGCCCCGCTACGACGGCAGCGCGAACAACCCCGCCCCCTACGGCCGGTTCGCGGTGCAGAACTGGGTCCGTGACACACGCTGGTACCAGGCCGCGGGCCACCCCACCCGCGACGCCTACTCCGACTTCGACTACGCCTTCGCCCGGGTCGCCGCCAACGGGCGAGGGCAGAGCGTGCAGAACGCCGTCGGTGCGGCGCTGCGACTCGGCCAGGTGAACGGCCGGTACAAGCAGAACGTCACCGTCATCGGCTACCCGGGCAGCCACAACCCGAAGAACCGGCCCTTCATCTGCGCCGGCGTCAACACCCGCCGGCTGCCCGGCTACCACCAGATGCGCATGGACTGCGGCGGCTTCTACGGAGGCACCTCCGGAAGCCCCTGGATCACCGGCCTGAACAGGACGACCGGCAGCGGGACCGTCATCGGCAACCTCGGCGGCTACTACGGCGGCGGCCTGGAGAACAACAGCGACCGCATCTCGTTCTCCACGACCTTCGACCAGCGGGCCCTCGAGATCTACGCGGCCGCGCAGAACAACACGACTCCGACCCAGTACCCGCGCGGCTACAGCATGTACCCCACCGGCGGGGGAGTGTGGCAGCAGGCCAGGAAGACCGCCTCCGGCGACTACACGGGCGACGGCAGGACCGACATGATCGTCGTCTGGTCGGACGGCGAGGTCACCCTGTACACCGGGGACGGCAACGGCGGTTTCTCAGGCGAACACCGGATCGCCAAGTCCTCGACCTGGACCCACGCCAGGACCATCGCCGGCGGGAACTTCGACGGCGACGACGCCTCCGACCTCGTAGTGGTCTGGACGGACGGCGAGGTCACCCTCTACACCGGCGACGGCAACGGCGGCTTCGCCGGGGAAACCCAGCTGGCCAAGCCCCGCAGCACCTGGAAGAACGCCGTCCAGATCACCGCCGGACGCTACAGCGCCAACGCCTCGCCCGACGACGTCATGGTCCGCTGGTCCGACGGCGGAACCACCCTCTACACCGATGTCGACGGCCGCGGATTCCTCCACGCACACCGGCTGCGGCCCCCCAACGACACCTGGCGCCACGCCACCCTCCTCGCCGCCGGGAACTTCACCGGAGGCGCCAACTGGGACGTCGTCGTGCGCTCGTCCGACGGCGGACTGAGCCTCTACCGCGACTCCTCCGCCTCCGGAGTGGGAACGGAGATCAAGCTGAGGTCGTCCAACACACTGTGGACGCACGCGGCCGTCATGACCGCCGGCGCCTACACACCCGGCGGCCCCGACGACCTCCTCGTGCGCTGGTCCGACGGCGAGACCACCCTCTACACCGACACCACGACGACCCTCGGCCACGAACACATGCTCGTCCCGCCCAAGGCCGGCTGATCACCTTTCAGGAAGGCGAGGTACCACGGATGTACCTGCGCGCGGTCGGCGTCCTCTGCACCGCGGCCGTCCTCGGTCTCGCGGTCGCCCCGGGCGCCCACGCGGCCGGGGACCCGGGCCTCGCCGTCAGCCTCGCCCCCACGGACGGCGACAGCACCCCCGACGGGCCGCTGAGGCCGGGCGCGCCCGTCGAGGTCACCTCGGGAGTCGACCTGACGTCCCTGGCCGCCGACGGGAACGGCAGCTTCACGGTGACCTCCCCGGCGTTCCGGCACCCGGTCGAGGTGACCCTGCAGAAGAACAGCTTCGGCCAGGGCGCAGGAACCCTCCGCTGCGGCCTCGAACCGGGCAGCTTTCCCGTCGACATCGCCGCCCCCCGCAAGGGACTCACCGCCGAGCAGAGGCATACGACCATCACCGTCGCGGGGGGCGGCCCGTACTGCCCCCAGGCATCGGGATCATCCGCGATGAACACCACCACGGTGGCGGCCACCGGCGCCGGCGTCGCCGTACTGGCACTGGCGGGCTTCGCGGTCGCCAGGCGCCGGCGCGGCAGGACGCTCCCTGGCTGAACGTCGCATCTCCGGTTCTGCGCGGCACCTGGTTCGTCCTGACTGAGGGCCGCGTATGGCGTCCACATCGATCAGACGGCGCCCCGGTCTCTCGATGTCCGGGGAACGTATGTACGGTATGGCTCCCTCAGTGATCCGGGACGGCCGACGTCGCCCCTTCCCCTACGGAGTCGCCACGGTGCGGTCTTCCCTGCGTGCGGCCACAGCCTTGGGCGTGGTCCTCCTCTTCTCCGCCTCCGCGGCCGGGCCCGCCCTGGCTGACGACGGTCCCTCGGGCACCGGCGTGGTCGGTGACCCGAGCGTCGCCGAACAGGCGGACTCGGTCACCGGTGCTCAGGAGGCCCAGGACGCCTCGGGCGCCTACCGGGGTGACGTCCTCGTCCGCTTCACTGCCGTGGCCGACGCGGGCTTCCACTTCGAGGCCGGTACGGGAAAGGCGGCGTACACCACGCGCGCGGGATCCGACAACTACAGCTCGGTGACGGTCGGTTCCGTCGGCACGGGCTACTTCAAGCTGGACACGCGGAATCTGCCGGACGGCCTCAACACCCTGAACGTCACGGTCACCGAAACCCCGGACGACACCGGCTCCGGAGCCGCGGCCCAGACCATCGGCGGCACCGTCAGCCTTACCGTCGCCAATCCGTCGGCGGCGTTCACCTCCCCGCAGCCGAACGCGCTCGTGTGGGGGGCCACCACGTACACCGTGGACGCCCGGTCGGCCACCGGCGGCTCCGCGATCGACCACGTCGACTTCTACGAGACGGCCCTGTTCTCCAAGAGCAACAAGCCCCGCGCGACGGACGACACCGCGCCGTACAGCTACACCAGCACCTACTCGGCCATGGCGTACCACCCGGTGATCCAGGCCGTCGCCGTCGACAAGGACGGCTACCGTTCGGCCCCGGTGTCTCTGCGGCTCACGGCCACGCCCGGCCCGACCGTGGCGGCCACCACGGGCACGCCCGAACTCGCCTACGGCGGTGCGGATTCCATGGACATCGAGTGGACGGCCGCTTTGCCGTACGGCTGGAACAGGACGGTCTCCGACCCCAGGTACTACGAGGTGTGGCTGACCAAGGAGGAGGTCGCGGTCGACGGTACGACCGTGCGCTCCTACGCCGACGGTGACACCCCCTTCTCCCCGCTCCAGGTACGGAGCGAGGGCCACTATGCCGACACCAGCTGGGGCGACGCCCTCGACACCTCGGCCTGGCCGGTCGGCAAGCACACCGTCACGGTGACGGTGACGGACAGCACGGGCGCGGTCGGCACCTCCTCCGTGCAGGCGGTCGTGACGGCAGACAAGCTGACGGCGACGGCCCCGGGCGCCGTCGTGCTCGGCCAGAGCGTGAAGGTGAGCGGCCTGCTCACCGCGGGCACGGGGAATCCACTGGCCTCCCGCACGGTCTCGCTTCAGGCCCGGCCGGCAGGCAGCACCACCTGGAAGACCGTGACCACCGGCACGACGGACGGCAACGGCCTCATCGCGCTGACCACCAGGCCCGCCCGCAACGAGAGCCTGCGCCTGGTCGCCGTGGCCGGGACCAAGCCTGTTTCGGCCGCCCTCAAGGTGTCCGTCTCGCCGAAGGTGACACTGAAGGCATCCGCCACCAGCGTCAGGCGCGGCACCACGGTCACCTTCAACGGCACCGTCTCCTCCAGGGAGACCGGCGCCACGGTGAAGCTCCAGGTGTACCGCAGCGGCACCTGGACGACCATCGCGGCCAAGCCCCAGTCCGCCACGGGGCAGGTCACCTTCACCCTGGGAGAGAAGACGAAGGGCACCTTCACCTACCGACTGCTCACAGCGGCAACGGCCGCCTTCGCCGCCGCACACAGTTCCTCGGTGAAGATCACAGTGAGCTGACGGCGGCTCACCCCTCCGGCGTCCGGCCTCTTCTCCGCGATCCGGACTCCACGCCGGAGGGCGTCAGCAGAGGCGGACGACACGTAGTCGGCCGTGCGCCGGTCTGGTGGGGTGCCGAGGATGTCCTCCGTGGGGCCGGGCCTCCGGGATGCCGCTGTCCGCGTCCTTCAGGGCGACGCGGTAGTCGGTGACCGGGTTGGCGAGGGCCGGGCAGGCGAGGGCTGGCCGGGTTCGGCGCGCTCCGGCCGAGCTCGCCCCGCGCCACCGGAGATCCCCTCCTGGGAAGCCGACCAAGATCTAGTGCGGCCCCGCTGCACGGTCCCCGGCAGATTTACCGACCGCTCGGCAGAGTGTGCATGGCCTGGCCATACGGCGGCACGGCGGCCGGACGCCCCATGGATGCCCCCCTGGCCGGCCCTGGCGCCCGATGGGTCCCAGGCACTGGCGAGCGGGGATGCCGCGAAGCGATGTCGCGCGGCGTGCAACCCGCTGTGAGTGTTTGGGAGTACCTACGGGTGGACGTCCAAGCGGCGGCCACCGCTCCCGGTGGTTGCCGCAGGTCGGCACGCGGGCCCAGCGCGCCGGCCGTCGAGGACCGCCCGGCGTGGCGCCGGGCGGCAGCTTTGAAGGAGAAATGCTCCGTGGCTCTCAGTTTTGCCAGGAAGGCAGCCATGGCGACCGTCGCAGTCGCCGCGCTCGGAGGGATCTCGTTCGGTGCCTCCGCGAGCGAGGCGGCGTCGGGCCCGGCGGCACACCCGGCGTCAGCACCCGCATCCGTCGTTGCCAAGCGGCCTGCTTCCGCTCACCGACAGGTGCCGGAGGTGGTCACGCAGGTGATCGGCAGCGGGCGAGTGGACGGGCACCGTTGGTCGGTGGCGCTGGAGTTCCACCGGACACTCCCCAAGGGCTACGCCCTGCCCAGACTTCCCGACGGATCCTCGGCACAGGGCACATCCTTGCTGTGCCAGCGCATGTACATCGGCGGCGTCCGCATCGACCACCAAGGCGGCCCCTGGAGCGACTGCCAGCCCGTCACCGGCACACAGGACCCCCACGCCTCTGTCGAAATGGGCCTGTGGGGCCTGCACGACAAAGGCCTCAGCGGCAGCCGGCTCATGGTCTCCAACCCCGAAGCCGACGTCGCCTACGGCGTCCTCTCCCTCTCCGACGGCAGCCACGTCAAAGCCACCACCGTCACCGTCCCCGGCACCACCTACCGCGCCTGGGCCGCACCCATCCCCAACGGACAGACCATCACCGCAGTCGACCAGTACGACACCCACGACAACCGACTCACCCACGACACCAACTGGCGCTGACCAGTCAGACGAAGGACGGGCACCTCCTGCTGTGCAGCCAAGTGACCGCAAGGCCGCGGACGGCGGACCGGACTCGGAGTTCACCCGGTTCGTCACCGCCCGTTGGCGGGCCCTGACCCACACCGCGTACCTGCTCACCGGTGACTTCCACGAAGCCGAAGACCTGGTGCAGACGACGCTGGCGAAGGTGTACCCGCACTGGCAGCGGCTGGAACCGGAGGGCGCCGAACACTACGTTCGCCGCGCACTGGTCAACACCAACCGCAGCCGGCACCGCCGCCGCAGGATCACCCACCTCCTTCTCCCCTCGCTGCCCGACACCGGCCCCGTCCACGACGAGGGGGCCGGTGCCGGAGGCGTGGACGTGTACGACACTCTGGCCCGCGAACTCGCCGACCTGCCCGAGCGGCAGCGAGCGGTCGTGGTGCTGCGCTACTGCGAGGACCTGTCCGTAGAGGAAGTGGCAGACGTCCTCGGCTGCTCGGTCGGCACCGTGAAAAGCCAGGCGTCCCGAGCCCTGGCCAAGCTGCGCAGCCGGTCGACCCTCGCCTGCAACTACCCGCACAGCCGCCCCGCAGAGGCACGATGATTCCAGACCATGGCCAAGAAGACTGGGCACGCGAGGCCTTCGCCCGGTCACGCGAGGCCTACCCCTCGTCCCAGGCCCCCATCGGCCAGATCCTGACGGCAGCGCGGGCCCGCAGAAACCGCCGCCGTGCCGCGGCTGCCGTGCTGAGTGCCGCCTGCGTCGTGGGCCTCGGGCTGATGGCTGCGTTCCTGAAGCCACCGCCTGGTGAAGTCGCCCCCGCGCGCCGGCCCTCGCCCGTCGCGAGCTCACCCCGCACCCCGACTCCCGGCACGGTCCGTGCCCGGGTGGCCGAAGGGACGACAGACGGGCACCGCTGGTCGGTGGCGCTGGAGTTCCACCGGACACTGCCCAAGGGCTACACCCTGCCCACACTCCCCGACGGAACAAAAACTCAGGCCACATCCTTGCTGTGCCAGCGCATGTACATCGGCGGCGTCCGCATCGACCACCAAGGCGGCCCCTGGAGCGACTGCCAGCCCGTCACCGGCACACAGGACCCCCACGCCTCTGTCGAAATGGGCCTGTGGGGCCTGCACGACAAAGGCCTCAGCGGCAGCCGGCTCATGGTCTCCAACCCCGAAGCCGACGTCGCCTACGGCGTCCTCTCCCTCTCCGACGGCAGCCACGTCAAAGCCACCACCGTCACCGTCCCCGGCACCACCTACCGCGCCTGGGCCGCACCCATCCCCAACGGACAGACCATCACCGCAGTCGACCAGTACGACACCCACGACAAGCGACTCACCCACGACACCAACTGGCACTGACCAGCCACTGCCGGCAGCTGAAAAGCCGCATTCCAGCGAGTGACGCCGCTGCACGAGGAGGCGCGCGAGTACGGCCGCGTGTTCCTGCCCCTGCGGGGAGAAACCGTGCAGGGCCCACGCCCGCTACGGAGGCCCGCACAGCGGCGTCGACCAGGGGTTGGACGGCGCCGGTGGCGAACGCCAAAACCCCAGCCCGCCTGCGGCGCACCGGGCAGCGGGTCGGAAATCCCGTCAACGCTCCGTCCACACACATCGAGACGGGGCGCTCGACCATGAGACGGCGCAAGGCAGTCCACCTGATCGACCATGAGCACGACGAGGGGCCTGTGTAGCGGCGCCAGGATCCGAACCTGGGAAGGCTGAGCCGGCAGATTTACAGTCCCCTCAAGGTCACTCGCTCGCACCCCCTCCGACCAGCAGGGACGTGCGTCCAGTATTCAAAACGCCGACTTTTCGTCCACGTCTCGTCCAGAGCCTGCTGCCGCCCTAGCTCTGTTGCGGTCCTAGGAGGAGCATGGAAGGCAAGCGACCAAGGAGGCCTGCCATGAAAACTGGCGCCTCGGACTCGGACTACGAACCGTGGCTGTACTCTCACACGCCCTCCCAGGCTGAGGGCGAGCGGGACGATCCTGCCGAACGGGCGGCCATGCATCCAGATGTCCCCAGGACTGAGCCGTCCCAGGCGGAAGGCGAGCAGGTGGACGACACCGGGACGGTTGACCGCCGATAAGCCCGAAATGCCTCGACGCGCGTGGCGCGGCTGGTCGCGATGAACTCGGATGCGGACGCCGCTCTCGGACTTCTTCTTCAGCGTCGAGAAGAGTGAGGGTCCTCCGCCAGGTAGATGCCGGCATACACGAGGATGTCGATGCGCGCCGTGGCACGCTCGCACATCTCGCGCCAGAGATATGACGGCACCGTGTGACGATGCGGATAGGCGGTGACGATCTCGGCCTTCGCCAGGTCCGATGCACTCGCGGCATTGCGGTCGTCGTCCCAGAGCGTCGTCACGTCGACCTTGAGAGCTGCCGCCGTTGCGTACTGATGCCGCCGATAAGGCGCCTTGTGGTACCCGAAGAAGGCCCCCGCGGGAGGCGCACCCCGTACCCGTGATGGCGCACCCCTGGCCCGGGGTGCCGGCGCGGGGCCGGAATGCCTCGGGCCGTGCCGACGCGTGCTGGCTGCCGATCGCACGGGGTCTCACTCCGCATGGGCTCAGGCACTCCCATAGGACAGTCATGGAGGAACTCGGGACCCCGCCCAAACTCATGGATGAACGGATGGGACACGAGGACAGCTCGGTGCAAGCCCGCTACTCGCACATCACAGCGCGGATGAAAAACCGGCTCATGAACGAACTGGCCGAGCAGTGGGAGGAGGCGTTGGCGTTGGCGGCACGGTATGCCATGCACCCGCTGTCATCGGTGCACGCTCTCGATGCGCTGCTTAGGGCGAACGGCGAGTGACGTTGGGGAGCCGATTTCCTTGATCCACTCCCCATCCACTCCCCAGGACCCTGCGGAACGAGTCAGGGCCGGTTTCCCGTGAAGGATAACCGGCCCTGACCTGGTGTTTCAGCTGTCGGGGTGGCGGGATTTGAACCCACGACCTCTTCGTTCCGAACGCGATTGGGCCCCCTGTGACCTTGCTTCGGGGGTACTGACCTGCTCGTTCGTCGGCCAGTCCATTACTGTCCGACACGGTCCTCGTGCGGCTTCACCGTTTGGCCCCCATCTGATGCGAGAGCGACGCTGGTCAGAGCACATGCCCGCCGTATCGGGTCTTGAGAACGTGAGAGATCACCTGGGCTCCGTCTGCGTCCTGACCGGGCGTGTACGCGGCTTGTGATCCGGCTAGCTCCTGTGGTGAATGAACCTGAGCACACCACGTATTCCTGAAACTTGCTGGCGAGCGTTCCTAGATGCGCATAACCTGATGGGGCGTTCGGGAGGGGAATGAAATGACTAATTATGGATCGTTTACGTCAGGCTATGAGCAATTTCTTCGGAAGCCTGTAGAGGAAGTCGATGATGCCATCAGGTCGAGCGTAATCGTACTGGACACGAATGCAGTATTGAATCTCTACCGTATGAAACCTTCTGCTAGAGGTGAATACCTTGAGGTACTCAAGAAGATCGCTCCGCGGATCTGGATCCCAAGGCAGGTGGCTGACGAATTCTATGAGAACCGGCTATCGAGTGTCGCGGCCCATGTGACCTCACTCACGAAGAAGTCTGAGGCAGTCTCCGAGGCGGCCGAGGGGCTGAAGGCGGCACTGCGGGATTTCTATAAGCTGCACTCGCTTGCCGATGGCAGGGCGAATGAATATCTAGCTCCACTCAATGATTCAATCGCACAGATCACTCAAGTTGTCGAGAAAGAGGTGGCAGAATTCGATCTGACGCCTCAAGGAATTCTTTCCGGTGATCCCATCCTGGAGCACTTGGCTGCATTTTTTGACGGGAGGGTGGGTCCTGAATTTTCCGAAGAAGAGCGTGAAGAGGCCAAGAGGGAAGCCCTAAGGAGGGGGGAACAGGAAATGCCCCCTGGTTATGTAGATGTACGCAAAAAGAAAGAGGAGGGGGTTGGTGACTACTTTATTTGGAGTCAGATGCTAGATAAAGCGAAATCTGACTCTGTCGACATCCTTTTCGTCTCAACGGACACAAAGGAGGACTGGGTCAGGATCCAGTGTGGCCTTTCAGTGGGCCCAAGGGTGGAACTGGTACGCGAAATGCGCAGAGTGGCGGGGACGGATTATCATCAGCTACCCCTGGCTGTGTTCCTAACTCGCGCAGCGCGTGTCCTGGATGTCAAGGTAAGTCAAGATACCATTGACCAGGTCAATATGCGGAATGTCGAGGAGAGGAGGAATGAGGCGAGACGGAAGGAAATTAGGCAACTCGCGTTGCGTCAGGAAGCTGCTGAGCTGGAAGTCCACTTGGATCGCATGCGGGCGATGATGGCTAATTATCGATCCCAAGCGGGCGCGGCAGAGCAGCGAGTGCAAATGACGGAGGAGGCATTGGCTCTAGTCAAGATTAAAGACGGTACTGATGGTGCGGATCTCCTCGAAGATGCTACCGTCCGTAGTCTCCTGCATAATAGAGATGCGGCGCGACAGGAATTGTATCGAATCCTGGATATCTTGCGATCGACGGAGAGTAGCTACGCCTCACTGGAAGCTAGACGATCTGCATTCCAGGGCGAAATCGAAGGCTTGAGGGATCAGTAACTTTTGTAGATGGTTGGCGAGGCGCCGTAGTTTCTCTCCTGCCTACAAGGCGAGTAGGCTCAGCAACGAGGGCAGGAGAGAAATCAGCGGGGCATGAAGCCGGGCTTCTCTTGCCCGAGGCCGCCAGAAGATCCGGGACTTGAAGAAGGAGGTGCAGACCGGCGTCAAGGCGCCGGCCAACTACACCGTGGCCGACGCGGTAAACGACTGGTTGGAGCGCGGGCTGAAGGGGCGCGATGAGAAGGGCACCATCGGCAAGAACCGCTCGATGGCAAACAAGCACCTGATCCCGTTCATCGGCAAGGCCAAGCTGAAGGAACTCAGCGGGGACGACGTCGACGACTGGTTGGACGACCGCGCCGAATTCCTGGCGACGCGTAGCCTGCGCGACCTGCTCGCCATCCTGCGCCGCTCCATCGCGCACGCTCAGCGCCGGGACAAGGCTGCCCGGAACGTCGCCCTACTGGTCACCGCACCGGAGGGGCGCCCCGGCCGTCCGAGCAAGGCGCTGAACCTGGAGCAGTCGAAAGCCGTGCTCACTGCCGCCCGCCCGTCACGGCTGTATGCCTACCTCGTGCTCTCGCTCCTGAGAGGTGTCCGCACGGAAGAGGCGCGGCCCCTCACCTGGGATCACGTCTTCCTGGAGACGAAGGACGGCACTCCGCCCCACGTCGCGGTGTGGCGCTCAGTGCGCAACGGTGAGACGAAGACCAGGAGAAGCCGCAGAACCATCGCACTGCCGAAGCAGGTGGCCGACGTTCTCGAAGAGCACATGCGATGGCAGAAGCAGGAGCGGTCATCGAGAGGGATGCAGTGGAGCCCTACCCGGCCGCGTCTTCACGGCACGGAGCGGTGAGCCGCTCGACGCGGCCAACGTCCGGCGAGACTTCAAGGCCATCGCCAAGGAGGCAGGACTCAAGCCGGAGTGGACCCCGCGGGAGCTTCGGCACAGCTTCGTGTCCCTTCTCTCTGACCACGGCATCCCGCTGGAGCAAATCGCGCTCCTGGTCGGCCACAGCGGCCAGGCCACCACGGAGGCGGTCTACCGCAAGCAGCTCCGTCCGGTGATCACAGCGGGCGCCGAAGCGATGGATGACATCTTCGCTAGTGATCAGGAAGAGGGCGGGGACGCCGCTTGACCCGCTGAGCTTAGCTCCCTGTTTGGCTACCGGCGCTCGGCTGCCTATTGGGCTGATGTGCAACTAGGTTGACGCATGTGTCAGCAGTTCACGAGCTGGTTGCTACGCAGGGAGCTAAACGCGAAGCGAGGAGGAAGTCTGGTCAATACTGACGCCGCCTGCGCAGTAGACGTTTGCGGTAACTGACTTAAGCGCTCACGCACTCTTCTCCGAATTTTCGGCCAACGCTTAAAATTCCTAGTCGATCGTGTGGTTGGAAGGACGGAGATTCGTATGTCTGTTCCAGAGCCTTCGGGCCCCCCGGATCCGCCTTCGACCCCCGCGCCGCCACCTGACTCGAATCCGGAACCCCCGTCGGATCCAGGTGACCCCCAGGGCTCCTCGTTAATTTCTGCTCTCGATCGATGGAAGTTCGGAGTGGAAATCTTCGTTGGCGTGCTGACGCTCGTCACCCTGGTCTTTTTGGGGTTCCAAACAGTTGCTACGAATGAGCAAGCGAAGGAAGCCGCAAGGCAGAGCAAGGAAGCCGTCAAGCAGAGTACAGCTCAGCGTCTTGATGGATTGTATGAGCATCTCTTGTCAAGGAAGGATTTTCTCGGGTCTCCGGATAATGCAAAGGTGACCGACTATGTATTTCGTGGCACGCCACTGGAAGATATAAAAGATGAAGCTGAACGTACGCGAGTTTCCTATGTTTTGGGATGGGAGCTCGTGTATGTTGACTATCTTTATGAGATACTGCCCGACTTGGTAGACTGCGCGCCCGCGGATCGACACCTCGTCTTACGTGACGATTCTCCGGCGGAAGCCGACAGGTGCGATGGCTGGGCCGCGTGGAGTGAGTATATCTACTCTGTCTTCACGGATAAGCGGCAATGCCAAGGACTAAGGGATTCAGCTCCCACCTATGGAGTGGAATTAGTGTCCGCGATTCGCGCAACGGAGGTGTGTAACGGAATTCTCTGAAGCCTGTTCTCTGGCAGAGTATCGGCCCAGCGCCGGGGGCCTGGTTCGCCTTTCTCCCACCGTGCTCCCGCACCGACTGCCACGTGTGGCTCACGTCCGCCGTCCGGGTCGAGGCCGCGGCCAGCCGAGGACGGTGCGAAGGGCCTCAGGCATCTGGCGCGGTGATCGCGACGCGTCGTGGTGAGATCGCCGCGAGCGGCAGCACGGGGGCGGGGTCTGATCAACGTCGTTTCGCCCCTGTTTGGCCCCCGAGCACGTCAGAGGGCCATTCGCGATCATGCGAATGGCCCTCTGACCAGCGTCGGGGTGGCGGGATTTGAACCCACGACCTCTTCGTCCCGAACGAAGCGCGCTGCCAAGCTGCGCTACACCCCGATGTCGTCGCATGTCCTGCTTGTCGCGGCGACGTCGTTTACTTTAGCCCACTGGTGGCTGGAGACGAAATCCGGTTTTCGCGCGGTGGCGGACGGGGTTCGGGCGGATGTGGTCGAGGGCGACCATGAGGACGGCGAGGCCGTAGAAGGCGAGGCCGAGGAGGAGGGCGTTGCCGAGGACGCTCTTGTAGCCGTGCAGGCCGACGTCCAGGAACGGGTAGAGATAGCGGCCCGGTGTGCCGGGGATGATCAGTTCGCCCCGGCCGAGGGAGAACGCCAGGTAGGCCAGGGGGTAGAGCAGCCACGTCGGTGCCTGGCGGAGGTGGAGGCGGCCGGGGGCCGTCAGGAGCAGCCAGTCCAGCAGTGCGGCGGCGGGGACGGCCGTGTGCAGGATCTGGTTGCTGATCCACTGCAAGCCGGCCGGGGGTGTGGTGCCGCCCGTCATGGAGAACGGGGGCGAGGCCCCTTTCAGCAGCAGGTGGTACACCAGCCCCGTGATGGTGATGTACAGCAGCGTCGCACCCGTCAGGGCGGAGGGGAGCGGGCGGCGGGCCGCCCAGGCGCGACGGGCCGCGAGCGTGAAGACCAGGGCCAGCAGGATGTTGCTCTGGATCGCGAAGTAGCTCAGGACGTGGACCGGGCTGCCGAGGAGCAGTTCGATCGTCACGGCCGCCGCTGCCGCCAGGGCGACCAGCAGGCGGTACACAGCGGCGAGGGGGCGGTGTACGGGGGCCAGCACCGCGGAGGCGGGGACGTAGGAGGGCGAAAACAGGGACCCGCCGGGCAGTGCCGGGAGGTCCGGTATGTCCCTGGGTATGGGTGCGGTCATGCCCCCAAGCTAGGCAAAGGGGGCATATGTCGCGATGTGGGTGGGGCGACCGGGTTACTCCCTGGGCGCCAGCGTCAGCAGAGTCGCCTCCGGCGGGCAGGCGAACCGTACCGGCGTGTAGCGGTTGGTGCCGCAGCCCGCCGAGACGTGCAGATAGGACGTACGGCCTTCCGCCGTATGCGTGGACAGGCCCTTCACCCGCGCCGGGTCCAGGTCGCAGTTGGTGACCAGGGCGCCGTAGAAGGGGATGCAGAGCTGACCGCCGTGGGTGTGGCCGGCCAGGATCAGGGGGTAGCCGTCCGCCGCGAAGGCGTCCAGTACCCGCAGGTACGGGGCGTGCACGACGCCCATCGAGAAGTCCGCGCCGGCGGACGGGCCGCCGGACACCTGTGTGTAGCGGTCGCGCTTGATGTGCGGGTCGTCCAGGCCCGTCAGCTCCAGGGTGACGCCCTCGATCTTCAGGGTGCCGCGCGTGTTGGTGAGATTCAGCCAGCCCGCCGCGTCGAAGCCGTCCCGCAGGTCCTCCCACGGATTGTGGATCGCGCCGACCACCGGAGGGTTGCCGTTCAGGCCGTGGCGGCCCTGGACCTTCTCCAGCAGGTAGCGGGCGGGGTTGCGGGGCCTGGGGCCGTAGTAGTCGTTGGAGCCGAAGACATACGCGCCCGGGAAGTCCATCAGGGGGCCGAGGGCGTCCAGGACCTCGGGCACGCCCTCCGTGTCGGACAGGTTGTCGCCCGTGTTGATCACCAGGTCGGGGCGCAGGCCCGCCAGCGAACGCAGCCAGCGCTGCTTCTTGCGCTGGCCGCCGACCATGTGGATGTCGGAGACCTGGAGGACCCGCAGGGGACGCATGCCGGCCGGCAGGACGGGAACCGTCACCCGTCGCAGCCGGAAGGAGCGGGCCTCGAATCCCGCCGCGTACACCACACCGGCGGCACCGGCCGCCGCGATCCCCAGAGGTACTCCGTATCGAGCGCGCATACATCCATCGTGTCAGACCCGCGGGACCCCTCGAGCCGCGCCGCCCCTGGGAGGCCCGAGCCCCACCGCCCTTTAAATGAACGGGCGTCGGACGTTGCGCACCTGCGACAATCGGATCCATGACCACCACGCTCAAGTCGAAGCTGCAGGAAGACCTCAACGCCGCGATCAAGGAGCGCAACGAGCTCCGCTCCTCGACGCTCCGGCTGACGCTCGCCGCGATCACCAAGGAGGAGGTCGCGGGCAAGGAGAAGCGCGAGCTCTCCGACGACGAGGTGCTGAAGGTGATCACCAAGGAGGCGAAGAAGCGCCGGGAGGCGGCCGAGGCCTTCGCGCAGGGTGGCCGGGCCGAGAGCGCCGAGCGGGAGAAGGCGGAGGGCGAGGTGCTCGCCGAGTACCTGCCCAAGCAGCTCAGCGACGAGGAGCTGGACGACATCGTCGCCCAGGCCGTCGGTGAGGCCAGGGCCGCCGGCGCCGAGGGCCCGCGTGCCATGGGCGCCGTCATGAAGATCGTGAACCCGAAGGTCGCGGGCCTGGCCGAGGGCGGCCGGGTCGCCGCCGCGGTGAAGAAGCTGCTCGCGGGCTGAGCGGCGCGGGACGCACCGCCGGGAGACGTGTGTCAGGCCCGGGCCGTCGTGGCCCGGGCCTGAGCGTCAGCCGTGCCGTCCCCCGTTCCCGTTGCCGTTGCTCTGGCCCTGGAACAGGTTGTCCGGGAAGGAGTAGGTGGGCGTCGGGAAGGTGGTGCCCCCGTTCGCGCCCCCGTCCGTGGCGCCGCCGGTCAGACCGCCGATGAGGCCGCCGTCCGTGGTGCCGCCGTTGTCACCGTTGTTCCCGTCGTCGTGGCCCTTCCCCTTGCCCTTGTTGGGGTCGGGGATGTTGACGAGGTTGAAGTCCTCCACCGGCCTGCCGTCCAGGGCGCCGGTCATCATGTCGCGCCAGATCGGGCCGGGGACCTTGCCGCCGTACACCTTCTCGTTCCAGACACCGCCGATGGTGATGTCCTTCATCTGGCGCTTGTGGGCCGGGTCGCCGACCCAGACCGCGCCCGCCATGTTCGGGGTGTAGCCCACGAACCAGGCCGCGTACCGGTTGTCCGTGGTACCGGTCTTGCCGGCGCTCGGGCGGTTGTCGAGGCCCGCCTCCTGGCCCGTACCGTCCTCGACCACGCCCTTGAGGAGGGTGGTCACGGTGTCGGCGGTCTTCTGCGACATCGCGCGCGTGCAGGTCGTCTTCGGCACCGCGAGGGACTTCTTCTGGCTGCCGACGGTCCGGGTGATGGACTCGATGGCGACCGGCGTGCAGTACATGCCGCGGGAGGCGAAGGTGGCGTACGCGTTCGCCATCGTCAGCGGCGACATCTCCTGGGTGCCGAGCGCGATGGACGGGGCCTGCTGGATCTTCTTGCCGTCGGCCCGCTTGACGCCCATCTTCTGCGCCATCGTCGTCACCGGGCAGATGCCGATGTCGCTGATCAGCTGCACGTAGTAGGTGTTGACCGACTTGGCGGTCGCCTCCTTCATCGAGTACGGGCCGTGCTCCTCGATGTTCTCGTTGGTGAGCTTGACGCCCTTCTCGTTCCAGGTCCTGCCGTCACAGGCCTGGACCGGGGCCGGGTAGTCCATCTCGTACGGCGAGGAGTACGTCTGTGTCGCCGGCGTGCCGCCCTCTATGGCGGCCGCGGCCACGATCGGCTTGAACGTCGAACCGGGCTGGTAGCCCGCGCCGCCGCCCATGTCCTGGTTCACCGACAGGTCGATCTGCGTCTCGTGCTTGCCGAAGCCGTACGGGCGGGACTGGCCCATGGCGAGGATCTTGCCGGTGCCGGGTTCGACGATGGTGGCCGCGGTGGCCACGTCGTCGGTCTTGTAGACGTGCTCCTTGATGGACGCCTGGACCGAGGACTGGGCCTGCGGGTCGAGCGTCGTACGGATCGTCAGACCGCCCTGGTTCCAGACCTTCGCCCGGGCCTCCTTGGTCTTGCCGAACATCGGGTTGTTGAGGAACACCTCGCGGACGTAGTCGCAGAAGAAGCCGGCGCCCTTGACCGCGGTGATGCAGCCGTTCTTCGGCTGGCTGGGGTTGAGGCCCAGCGGCGTCTTCTTGGCCTTGTCGGCCTCCGCCTGCGAGATGTCGCCCATGTCGGCCATGCGCTGGAGGACGACGTTGCGGCGCCTGGTGGCCTCCGTCGAGTCGTTGACCGGGTCGTACCGGCTGGGTGACTGGACGATGCCGGCCAGCAGCGCGGCCTCCTGCACGTTCAGGTCCTTGGCGTGCTTGGAGAAGTAGCGCTGGGCCGCGGCCTCGACGCCGTAGGCCTGCTCACCGAAGAACGTGATGTTCAGGTAGTTCTCGAGGATCTTCTTCTTGCCGAGCTCCTCCTCCACCTGGATCGCGTACTTCAGCTCCTTTATCTTGCGGCCGAGGGTCTGCTGGGTGGCCTGCGCGACCTTCGTCGGGTCGTCGCCCGCCTCCTCCACGAAGACGTTCTTCACGTACTGCTGGGTGAGCGTGGAGGCGCCCTGGGCGACCCCGCTGCTCTGCACGTTCTTGTTCAGCGCGCGCAGGATGCCCTTCAGGTCGACCGCGCCGTGCTGGTAGTAGCGCGAGTCCTCGATCGCGACGATCGCCTTCTGCATGTACGGCGAGATGTCCTTGAGGCCGACCACCGTGCGGTCACGCGAGTAGACCGTGGCGATCTGGCCGCCGTCGGCGTCGAGGATCGTGGTGCGCTGGCTCAGGGGTGGCGTCTTGAGGTTGGCGGGCAGCTCGTCGAAACTCTCCACCGAACCCTTGGCGGCAAGTCCCAGCGCGCCGAAGGCAGGCAGCGCGATACCGGCCAGGACGGCCCCCGCGAGCACACTGACACCGAGGAACTTGGCGGCCTGCTGCGTGGGGGACAGGCCACCGCCCGAGCGCTTCTTTGGCATGAGGGCAGCCTACGTTCTCATTCGCCGGACACGCGTATATGCCTTGGCCTAAGCTGCTCTCAACTGTCACAGCAGTAGGGCCACGTATCAATACGTCCGGCGACCCCGAATCGTTCCGGAGGTTCCCCAACTTTTTGATGGGGGCGTGTCCGAATCCGCCTTGTGTGTCACCTGGCGTCCGTTGTGACTCAACTGAACTGTCCCGTTTTGCGGGGAAAGTCACCTATGTCGCCAGCTCACTCCCCCGGGTGATCTGCCGCTTACGCATAGTCCGTTCGGGCCATTCAAGATTGGGCCCGAAGGGGGTGTTGCGCTGTGCCCACCTTCCGTAACGTCCTCAACTGGCGGCGGTGAATATGCCGCTGCCGCCGTGGGGGAGCCTCGATTCGGGAGAGGACGGCGCCGGTATGGGCTGGGTAACCGACTGGAGTGCGCAGGCCGCCTGCCGCACTACCGATCCGGATGAACTGTTCGTTCAGGGAGCAGCGCAGAACAGGGCCAAGGCGGTGTGCACCGGATGTCCGGTACGCACGGAATGCCTGGCCGACGCGCTCGACAACCGCGTCGAGTTCGGCGTGTGGGGAGGCATGACGGAGCGGGAGCGCCGCGCACTGCTGCGCAGGCGACCCACCGTCACCTCCTGGCGCCGGCTTCTTGAGACGGCTCGTCTGGAGTACGAACGCGGCGTGGGGATCCTGCCGCTCGACGACGACGAGGTGTACGAGAACTACGCGGCGGTGAGCTGAGGGCACCCCTCGGCTCAGTCGACGGCAGCCTCGGGCAGCTCCGGCCGGTTGGCCGCGAGCCGGTCCCCGATGTCCCTGAGCCCTGCGAGGTCGTGCACATCGCCGGGC
Source organism: Streptomyces sp. NPDC001137 (assembly GCF_040298885.1). Taxonomy (NCBI): domain Bacteria; kingdom Bacillati; phylum Actinomycetota; class Actinomycetes; order Kitasatosporales; family Streptomycetaceae; genus Streptomyces; species Streptomyces sp. NPDC001137. Next base: position 162,003 of record NZ_JBEPBA010000010.1, on the reverse strand, counting down.
AGCGCGGCCACTTCGGCCACCGCCACCTCGGGGTGGAGCGCGGTGAAGCGGTCACGCGTGCGCTGCTCGCGGGAGAGCAGCTGCATACGTTCGGCGTGCAACCGGAGCAGGCCGGCGGTGAGCCGCTCGACGCCCTGGGCGCCCTCGTCCTCCTGATCCGGACCGGGGGAGTGGTTCTCGGACGCGAGAGGCTCGGCGGACCCGCCGGCAGGGGATTCGGAAGCGGGGGAGCCTGAACTGCCGTACGTGTCGGGAGAGTTACGAAGTCCAGCTTTCCCGCCGTCCTGATCGACAATGCGGGGCTCCACAAGATTTTCCGCGGCGGCGAGCGCGCGCTCGGCCGACAGCCGGGCGGCGCCGCTGCCGTGGACCCGGTTGAGCACCAGACCGGCCAGCGGCATGTCCTCGGCGGCCAGCCGCTCCACGAAGTACGCGGCCTCCCGCAGTGCGTCCCGCTCCGGGGCCGCCACCACGAGGAACGCCGTCCCGGGCGCCTGCAGCAGCCGGTATGTCGCATCCGCGCGGGTGCGGAACCCGCCGAAGGTCGTGTCCATCGCGGCGACGAACGTCTGGACATCCTTGAGGAGTTGACCGCCGAGCAGCTTGCCGAGCGTGCCGGTCATCATCGACATCCCGACGTTCAGGAACTTCATGCCGGCCCGCCCGCCCAGCTTGGCCGGGGCGGTCAGCAGGCGGATCAGCCGGCCGTCGAGGAACGAGCCGAGCCGCTTGGGCGCGTCCAGGAAGTCCAGCGCCGAGCGGGAGGGCGGGGTGTCGACGACGATCAGGTCCCACTCGTCCCGCGCGCGCAGCTGCCCCAGCTTCTCCATCGCCATGTACTCCTGCGTGCCCGCGAAGCCCGCGGAGAGCGACTGGTAGAAGGGGTTGTTCAGGATCGCGGCGGCCCGCTCGCCGTCCGCGTGCGCCTCGACGATCTCGTCGAAGGTGCGCTTCATGTCGAGCATCATGGCGTGCAGTTCACCGTCGCCTTCGACGCCCTTCACCCGGCGCGGGGTGTTGTCCAGCGAGTCGATGCCCATGGACTGGGCGAGCCGGCGCGCCGGGTCGATGGTCAGCACGACCACCTTGCGCCCGCGCTCGGCGGCCCTGAGGCCGAGAGCGGCCGCGGTCGTGGTCTTTCCCACACCGCCCGAGCCGCAGCACACCACGATCCGCGTCTCGGGGTCGTCGAGCAGCGGGTCGACGTCCAGCACCCGCGCGGGGGTCAGGTGGTGGCGGGCGGTGTCCTGTGTGTGGGACGGCTCCGGACTCATGACATCCCCTGCTTCTGCTGCTTGTGCTGCTGACGGCTCGTGCTCCGCGTGCCCCGGCTCATGACAGGCCCTGCTCCCGCAGCTCGGTGGCCAGCTCGTACAGCCCCGCCAGGTCCATGCCCTCGGCGAGCAGCGGCAGTTCGTGCAGCGGCAGGCCCTGCTCGGCCAGCACCGCCCGCTGCTCGTGCTCCAGCGCATACCGCTCGGCGTACTCGTCGGCCTGCTGCAGCAGCGGGTCCACCAGCTTCTCCGCGTTCCCGCCGCGGCGCGCACCGCCGAGTCCTGCCGCCGACAGCGACCTGGCAACAGAAGAACGCGGCACGCTGCGTACGAGTTCCAGATCCTCCGCGTCCAACACCTCGGGCCGCACCATGTTCACGATGACCCGGCCCACCGGCAGCCTCGCGGCGCGCAGTTCGGCGATCCCGTCCGCGGTCTCCTGGACGGGCATCTCCTCCAGCAGCGTCACCAGGTGCACGGCCGTCTCGGGCGACTTCAGCACCCGCATCACGGCCTGCGCCTGATTGTGTATCGGGCCGATCTTGGCGAGGCCCGCCACCTCGTCGTTCACATTCAGGAAGCGGGTGATGCGGCCGGTGGGCGGGGCGTCCATGACGACGTAGTCGTAGGCGAACCGCCCGGCCTTGTCCTTGCGCCGCACCGCCTCGCACGCCTTGCCGGTCAGGAGCACGTCCCTGAGGCCCGGCGCGATGGTGGTGGCGAAGTCGATCGCGCCGAGCTTCTTCAGGGCTCTGCCGGCGCCCCCCAGCTTGTAGAACATCTGGAGGTAGTCCAGAAGGGCCAGTTCGGGGTCGATGGCGAGGGCGTACACCTCCCCGCCCCCTGGAGCGACGGCGATCTTCCGCTCCTCGTAGGGCAGCGCTTCCGTCTCGAAGAGCTGCGCGATGCCCTGGCGCCCCTCGACCTCGACGAGAAGCGTCCGCTTCCCCTCGGTCGCGAGGGCCAGCGCGAGAGCGGCGGCGACCGTGGTCTTTCCGGTCCCGCCCTTGCCGCTGACGACCTGGAGCCTGCTCACGTCTTCGAGCCTAACCAGTCTGTGTGCCGAGCACGCGACAGCCTGTGGACAACGCGACAGCGGGCGGGGGGCGGGCAGCGGCTAAAGTCGGCCACATGACCAAGTGGGAATACGCGACTGTGCCACTGCTCGTCCACGCAACGAAGCAGATTCTGGACACCTGGGGCGAGGACGGCTGGGAGCTCGTCCAGGTCGTGCCCGGGCCGAACAACCCCGAGCAGCTGGTGGCCTACCTGAAGCGGGAGAAGGCATGAGCGCCGTCGAGGCGAAGCTGGCCGAGCTCGGTCTGACCCTGCCCGAGGTCGTGCCGCCGCTGGCCGCGTACCAGCCGGCCGTGCAGTCCGGCGCCTACGTGTACACGGCCGGACAGCTCCCGATGGTGGAGGGCAAGCTGCCCGTCACCGGCAAGGTCGGCGCGGAGGTCACGCCCGAGGAGGCCAAGGAACTCGCCCGCACCTGCGCGCTGAACGCCCTGGCCGCCGTGAAGTCCGTCACCGGTGACCTGGACCGCATCGCGCGCGTGGTGAAGGTCGTGGGCTTCGTCGCCTCGGCCTCGGACTTCACCGGCCAGCCCGGTGTGGTCAACGGGGCCAGCGAACTGCTCGGTGAGGTCCTCGGCGACAAGGGCGTGCACGCGCGCAGTGCGGTCGGTGTGGCGGTGCTGCCGCTGGACGCACCGGTCGAGGTCGAGATCCAGGTCGAGCTCGTCCCGTAGCGGCGCTCTGACCTCGGGGACCTCTCGAACATTCGCGCACCACGGGATAGCCTCCGCCCATGGCGAATGGGCAGTGGTTTCCGCAGGACTGGCCGGAACGCATCCGCGGGCTCGCGGACGGCACGCTCACCCCGGTCGCTCCGAAGCGCGCGGCCACCGTCATGCTCCTGAAGGACACCGACCGCGGCCCCGCCGTGCACATGCTGCGCAGACGCGCCTCCATGGCCTTCGCCGGAGGCGCGTACGCATATCCGGGCGGCGGCGTCGACCCCCGCGACGACGAGCATCACGTCCGCTGGGCGGGGCCCACGCGCGCGTGGTGGGCCGAGCGGCTCGGCGTCGACGAGAGGGCGGCCCAGGCGATCGTCTGCGCGGCCGTGCGCGAGACGTACGAGGAGGCGGGCGTCCTGCTCGCCGGACCGTCCGCGGACTCCGTGGTCGGTGACACCACGGGCGAGGACTGGGAGGCCGACCGTGCGGCCGTGGCCGCCCGCGAGTACTCCTTCGCCGAGTTCCTGGACCGCCGTGGCCTGGTCCTGCGCTCGGATCTGCTCGGTGCCTGGACCCGCTGGATCACCCCGGAGTTCGAGTCCCGGCGCTACGACACCTGGTTCTTCGTGGCCGCCCTCCCGCACGGCCAGCGCACCCGCAACGCCTCCACGGAGGCCGACCGCACGGTATGGATCCGCCCGGGGGAGGCGGCAGCCTCGTACGACAAGGGCGAGCTGACGATGATGCCGCCCACCATCGCGACCCTGCGCCAGCTGGCCTCCTGTGCCTCGGCCGCCGACGCGCTCGCCGCGGCCCCCGACCGCGACCTGACGCCCGTCCTCGCGCAGGCACGGCTGAAGGACGGCGAGATCGTGCTGTCCTGGCCGGGCCACGACGAGTTCACGAAGCACATTCCGACCGCCAGTCCGACCGACCTGTCCGCCGGTGGAGCCTCCACATGACGGACGCAGCAGCCCTTCCGGGTGGGGGCCGGGTTCCTGGTGTGTTCCTGGCGCCGCAGCGCGGGCAGGCGATGGAAGGGGCGGATCCGGCGCGGCGGGGTGCTGCGCCCGGGTGTGGCCGACGACCTGACGGACTGACGACGCCGACGGAAGAGAACGTATGACCGACGCAGCAGCCCTTCCCGGCCAGCCGCGGGGCGGGGTACTCACCGGCCCAGCCACCGCCCGGGCCGTCAACGTCCTGGCCCCCAATGCCTCGGTGATGACCCTCGACGGCACGAACACCTGGATCGTCTCCGAGCCCGACTCCGACCTGGCCGTCGTCGTCGACCCCGGCCCCCTGGACGACGGCCACCTGCGCAATGTAGTGGACACCGCCGAAAAGGCCGGCAAGCGCATCGCCCTGACCCTGCTGACCCACGGCCACCCGGACCACGCGGAGGGCGCCGCCCGCTTCGCCGGGCTGACCGGCACGAAGGTGCGGGCCCTCGACCCGGCGCTGCGGCTGGGCGAGGAGGGGCTCGGCGCCGGGGACGTGGTCACGGTCGGCGGCCTGGAGCTGAGGGTCGTGCCGACCCCCGGTCACACCTCCGACTCCCTCTGCTTCCATCTCCCGGCCGACCGGGCCGTCCTGACGGGAGACACCGTCCTGGGCCGCGGTACGACCGTCGTGGCGCACCCCGACGGCCGCCTGGGCGACTATCTGGACTCGCTGCGGCGGCTGCGGTCGCTCACGGTCGACGACGGCGTCCACACGGTGCTGCCGGGCCACGGCCCCGTCCTGGAGGACGCCCAGGGAGCCGTCGAGTTCTACCTCGCCCACCGCGCCCACCGCCTCGCCCAGGTCGAGACGGCGGTCGAGGACGGCTACCGCACACCGCCCCAGGTCGTCGCGCACGTGTACGCGGACGTGGACCGCTCCCTGTGGCCGGCGGCCGAGCTGTCGGTGCGGGCGCAGCTGGACTACCTGGAGGAGCACGGGCTCATCTAGTCGGGCCGCGGCGCCTTGATGCCGTGCACGCGTGCGTACTCCTCGGCTAGCCAGGGCCCGAGGTCGTCCACGTACGACCGCAGTACCGCGGAATCGCCCCGGGGCTCGTACCCGAGGACGGCCGCCGCGCGCATCTGCTCGGCCCGCTCCGGGTAGTACGCGCCGAAGGCCTCCGCCATCTCCGCGAGATCGCTGGTCCAGCCGTTCCAGCGGGGCATGACCAGGGTGAATCCGGTGCGGACGAGATGCCGGGACATGAACCGCACGAGGGGGCGCCGGCCCTCGGCCGCGTACTCGGCGTTCTCGACGTCCGCGATCCGCTGCCGCCAGCGGGGCAGCAGCAGGGCCAGGTCCCCGTTGGTCTCGCGGGCGAGCAGGGAGTCGGGGCGGTAGCGCGGCAGGTACTCGGCGAGGTCCTCACCGAGCAGCGGCGTGCACAGACAGGCGACAAACCAGCCCAGGTCGTGGGTCTCCAGCTCGCTCAGCAGCCGCGACCGGCCGTAGAGCAGCGTGCCGACCCCGTCGATCTGCGGGAACTCCTTGTCGAGGGCCTCACCGAGTGTCCGGGTGGCCTCCCGGTCCGCGGCCGTGGGCTCCTGCCGCAGCGCGACCAGCAGATCCAGATCACTGCGCCCCACGCGCGCGTTGCCACGCGGAACGGACCCGTAGAGGTACGCGCTGTCCAGCCGCACCCCGAACACCTCGAGCAGCCCGTCGCGCGCGGCGGCCACGACGGGCCGGAAGGCGTGCGGCACGCGCGCGAGGGAGCCTTCGCGCTGGATGCAGCCCTGGGCGTCGAGGCCTCTGGAGGTCGCGTTCTCGGACACGGGGTCACTGCACCAGCCCGTCCGGCGTTCGAGGACGAGGCCGTTCAGGCCGAGGCGGGGGTCTGGGGGCGGCAGCCCCCAGCCGAGGTCACCGCGAGCGCTTCGCCAGCCGCTCGACGTCGAGCAGGATCACGGCCCGTGCCTCCAGGCGGAGCCACCCGCGCTGCGCGAAGTCGGCCAGCGCCTTGTTGACCGTCTCGCGCGAGGCGCCGACCAGCTGGGCCAGCTCCTCCTGCGTCAGGTCGTGGACGACGTGGATGCCCTCCTCGGACTGCACGCCGAAGCGGCGCGAGAGGTCCAGCAGGGCGCGGGCGACGCGTCCGGGGACGTCGGAGAAGACCAGGTCGGACATGGCGTCGTTGGTCTTGCGCAGCCGGCGGGCGACGGCGCGCAGCAGGGCGCCGGCCACCTCGGGGCGGGCGCTCAGCCAGGGCTGCAGATCGCCGTGGCCGAGACCGAGGAGCTTGACCTCGGTCAGGGCGGTGGCCGTGGCGGTGCGCGGGCCCGGGTCGAAGAGCGACAGCTCGCCGATCAGCTCGCTGGGGCCGACGACGGCGAGCATGTTCTCGCGGCCGTCGGGGGAGGTGCGGTGGAGCTTCACCTTGCCCTCGGTGACGACGTAAAGCCGGTCACCGGGGTCGCCCTCGTGGAAGAGCGAGTCACCGCGCGCGAGGGTGACCTCACTCATGGAGGCGCGGAGCTCCGCGGCCTGCTCGTCGTCGAGCGCCGCGAAGAGCGGGTTCCGCCGCAGAACGTCGTCCACGAGTTCTCTCCTTGTCGACCTGCTCAGGGGATCTTGCTCCCCCTTGGTACCAGGGGACCGTGTTCCCCATTTTGCCGGACGGTCCAAACAGTGTGATCTGTCACAAGGATGCCGCACACCTGTCCCGAGGTAAGCGGCAGGGGTCCAATTGGGGGCCGATCTCCCCGGTCCGGGGCGGATGTCAGTGCCGGGCTTTAGGCTGGCCGGGTGTCCAAATCGCCGGTGAGAGCACAGGCCAAGGGGGCTGGGCGGGTGGTTGTACGTCGTGATTCCGCTGTGGGCGAACAGAACTCCGGTGGCGGAAAGAAACCGGCAAAAGTGACGAAAAGCGCTGCGGTGAAGAAGGCCGCCGCAGTGAAGAAGGCTGCTGTGAAGAAGCCGGCCGCGAAGAAGCCCGCGGCGAAAAAGACGACCGCGAAAAAGACGGCGGCCGTCAAGAAAGCTGCCGCCGCGCCGAAGAAGGCCACTGTCGCGCCCAAGAAGGCCACTGCCGCCGTCGAGGGCGCCCCTCCCGCGAAGTCCGTCGCCAGGCCGCCGAAGAACGAGTCGCGCACCGCCCTGGTCCGCCGCGCCCGCCGCATCGACCGCGAGCTCGCCGAGGTGTATCCGTACGCCCACCCCGAGCTGGACTTCGAGAACCCCTTCCAGCTCGTGGTCGCCACCGTCCTGTCCGCCCAGACCACCGACCTCAGGGTCAACCAGACGACGCCCGCGCTGTTCGCCAAGTACCCGACCCCGGAGGACCTGGCTTCCGCGAACCCCGAGGAGGTCGAGGAGATCCTCCGTCCGACCGGCTTCTTCCGGGCCAAGACCAAGTCGGTCATGGGCTTGTCGAAGGCGCTGGTGGAGCAGTTCGGCGGGGAGGTCCCCGGCCGTCTGGAAGACCTGGTCAAGCTGCCCGGTGTGGGCCGCAAGACCGCCTTCGTCGTGCTCGGCAACGCCTTCGGGCGGCCCGGCATCACCGTGGACACGCACTTCCAGCGGCTGGTGCGGCGCTGGCAGTGGACGGACGAGACCGACCCGGACAAGATCGAGGCCGCTGTCGGCGGGCTCTTCCCCAAGAGCGACTGGACGATGCTCTCGCACCACGTGATCTTCCACGGCCGCCGCATCTGCCACGCCCGCAAGCCCGCCTGCGGCGCCTGCCCCATCGCCCCGCTCTGCCCGGCGTACGGCGAGGGCGAGACGGATCCGGAGAAGGCGAAGAAGCTGCTCAAGTACGAGAAGGGCGGCTTCCCCGGCCAGCGCCTCAAGCCCCCGCAGTCGTACCTGGACGCCGGGGGCAAACCGGCGCCGCCGCTGGGGGCCGGATGACGGGCGGCACGGCACGGGCCCGGGCCGGACGGCGCGGGTTCAGGAACGATCTCGCGCCTTCGGGGCGTTGGACTCGGCAGGACGGGGGTGGCGATGACGCGCGCGAGTAATACGCAGGGTGGACCGGTCGTGCTCAGCAAGGAGGGGCTGCCCGAGTGGCTGGATCCGGTGGTGCGGGCCGTGGAGACGGTGCAGCCGCTGCAGCTGAGCCGCTTCCTGCCGCCGGAGAACGGGGCGGGGCGGCAGTCCGCCGTACTGATCCTGTTCGGCGAGGGTGAGCGCGGCCCCGAGCTGCTGCTCATGGAACGGGCGAGTTCGCTCCGGTCCCACGCCGGGCAGCCGTCCTTCCCCGGCGGTGCCCTCGACCCCGAGGACGGCGACCCGAAGGCCGACGGGCCGCTGCGGGCCGCTCTCCGCGAAGCCGAGGAGGAGACCGGGCTCGACCCCTCCGGTGTGCAGCTCTTCGGCGTGCTGCCCAGGCTGTACATCCCGGTCAGCGGCTTCGTGGTGACGCCCGTGATGGGCTGGTGGCGCGAGCCGAGCCCGGTCGGGGTCGTCGATCCGAACGAGACGGCCCGGGTGTTCACCGTCCCCGTGGCGGATCTCACGGACCCGGCCAACCGGGCCACCACCGTCCACCCCAGTGGCCACCGAGGCCCGGCATTTCTGGTCGAATCGGCCCTGGTCTGGGGCTTCACGGCCGGGATCATCGACCGTCTGTTCCACTACGCGGGCTGGGAGCGGCCCTGGGACCGGGAGAAGCAGGTCCCGCTCGACTGGCGGTCATGACAGGGTGTCTGCCGTGCTGTGTCTTCCCGGGGGACACCGTGATCGGTCGCCGCTGCGCGGCGGGCCGGCCCCCGGCCGACCTGAGGTGACCGCAGAGTGATGAGGCGAGGCTCGAACCGGTGAACGTGCTGGACATCCTGTTGCTGGTCGCCGCCGTGTGGTTCGCGATCGTGGGCTACCGCCAGGGGTTCGTCGTCGGCATCCTGTCGGTGATCGGCTTCCTGGGCGGCGGTCTCGTCGCCGTCTACGTCCTCCCTGTCATCTGGGACGCACTGACCGACAACGCCGAGGTGAGCACGACGGCCGCCGTCGTCGCGGTGGTCGTCGTCATCGTCTGCGCCTCCGTCGGCCAGGCTCTGACCACCCATCTCGGCAACAAGCTGCGCCGCTACATCACCTGGTCGCCTGCCCGCGCGCTGGACGCGACGGGCGGCGCCCTGGTCAACGTCGTGGCGATGCTCCTCGTGGCCTGGCTGATCGGCTCGGCCCTGGCCGGTACGACGCTGCCGACCCTCGGCAAGGAGGTCCGCGGCTCCAAGGTGCTCCTCGGTGTCGCCCGGGCCCTGCCCGATCAGGCCGACACCTGGTTCGCGGACTTCTCCTCGGTCCTCGCGCAGAACGGCTTCCCGCAGGTCTTCAGCCCGTTCTCGAACGAGCCGATCAACGACGTCCGTCCCCCCGACCCGGCCCTTGCGAACAGCCCCGTGGTCTCGCGCGCCAAGCGCTCCATCGTCAAGGTCATGGGCACCGCGCAGAGCTGCGGCAAGGTCCTGGAGGGCAGCGGCTTCGTCTTCGGCGACCGCCGCGTCATGACCAACGCGCATGTGGTCGGGGGCGTCGACGAGCCCACCGTCCAGATAGGCGGCGAGGGCAGGAAGTACGACGCGACGGTCGTCCTCTACGACTGGCACCGCGACATCGCCGTACTCGACGTACCCGATCTCAAGGCGCCCGCCCTGAAGTTCACGACCACGGACGCCCGCAGCGGCGACGACGCGATCATCGCGGGCTTCCCGGAGAACGGGTCGTACGACGTCCGGGCCGCACGCGTGCGTGGCCGCCTCCCGGCCAACGGCCCGGACATCTACCACCGCGGTACCGTCCGCCGGGACGTCTACTCGCTGTACACGACCGTCCGCCAGGGCAACTCCGGCGGCCCGCTGCTCACGCCCAAGGGCAATGTGTACGGGGTGGTGTTCGCGAAGTCCCTCGACGACGCCGACACGGGGTACGCCCTCACCGCGGACGAGATCCAGGAGGACATCACCAAGGGGCGTACCGCGAACCAGCAGGTGGACAGCGACAGCTGCGCGCTGTGAGCCGCCGTTCGGGGAAAGTTGAGGCGGGTCAGCCTCGGGGATGGCGCAGGCGTACCGAGACCCAGCGGGCCCGGCGGCGCAGAATGCGCGGAATGCCCACCCTGAGGTCTGTGCCCGCCATCTGCGGTGCACCGCCTCGCTGGTGGGGGCTCAGGCCACTGGCCGAGCGGCGATTGCGTGCTGCGTCACTGTAGTCGTGCGTCCAGCCCATACCCCGACGTCTGCCCCCACCCCAAGGTCGATAACCGCGCCCTGAGCCCCCAATTGGCCTATGCGCCAGGCAATTGGCTGTTCGTAGGACACATGTTCAGATCCGGATACCGGGCGCATCGGCTCGGTCACCGATCGAGCTCGGGGTCTTTCAGCCAGTTGACCAGTTCTGTCGAGAAAACGACCGGATCCTCCTCGTGCAGGCTGTGCTTTCCCGGGGGGCGACCCCCGGACCCCCGGCAGTGCTTGGCGCAGCCGTGGTTCACCGGTCCGGTTCGGGGTCCTTGAGCCAGTTGACCAACTCGGTTGAGAAAGTGACCGGATCCTCCTCGTGCGGGAAGTGCCCCAGTCCGTCGAACAGCCGCCAGCGGTACGGCGCTTCGACGTACTCGCCGGAGCCGGCGGCGCTGCGGGTGCGCATCACCGGGTCGAGTGAGCCGTGCAGATGGAGGGTCGGCACCCGCAGGGGGCGCTTCATACGGCGGTTGAACTGGATGCCGTCCGGGCGGGCCATCGAGCGGACCATCCAGCGGTACGGCTCGACCGAGCAGTGCGCGGTCGAGGGGATGCACATCGCGCGGCGGTACGTCTGAACCGCCTCCTCGTCCGGCGGGTTCGGCCCGGACCACTCCCGGATCAGCTCGGCGACGAGCGCGCCGTCGTCCGCGGTGAGCTGCCGCTCGGGGATCCAGGGCCGCTGGAACCCCCAGATGTAGGAGCCGGCGCGGGTCTGCTTGACGTCCGAGAGCATCGCGGAGCGCCAGCGCCGGGGATGCGGCATGGAGGCGACCGCGAGCCGCCGGACCAGCTTCGGGCGCATCACGGCCGCGGTCCACGCCAGATATCCGCCCAGGTCGTGCCCGACCAGCGCGGCGTCCGGCTCGCCCAGGGAGCGGATCACGCCGGTGATGTCGAGGGCGAGGTTCGCGGGGTCGTAGCCGCGCGGGGTGCGGTCGCTGCCGCCGACGCCGCGCAGGTCCATGGCGGCGGCCCTGAAGCCCGCGTCGGCCAGCGCGGTCAGCTGGTGCCGCCAGGTCCACCAGAACTGCGGGAAGCCGTGCAGCAGCAGCACCAGCGGCCCGTCGCCGGCCTCGGCGATGTGGAAGCGGGCGCCGTTGGCGGCCACGTCCCGATGGGTCACCTTCGTCCCGTCGGGCAGGGCCTCCGGCCGTACGACCGAGGTGGATTGCGCCGAAGGTGATTGCCCCGGGGAGGGGGAGGAGCCCGTCATGAGGACGAGCGTGCCACAGCCTCGATGGCCGCGGGGGCCCGGTCCTCGAGCGCCGGGGTGTCGGACGGCTCCGGCCGCGGGTGCGGCTTGGCCTTCTGCAGGACCCCCGCCGTCTCCTTCATCGACGCCGCGACCTTCTGCGGGCCCTTGCTCTTCTTCGCCTTCTTCGCGAAGACCACGCCGATCAGTGCGAGGAAGCCGGCGACCAGCACGTTCGCCGCGAAGGACAGCAGGAAGCAGACGGCGAGGTTCCAGCCGCTCCAGGTCCGGATGCCGTACGCCAGCGCGAAGTTGAGCATCGGCAGGGAGAACACCAGGACCGCGCCGGCCCCGGTGAACGCGCCGCCGCTCGTCGCGCCGCGCTTGACGTCCTGCTTGAGCTGCGCCTTGGCCAGCGCGATCTCGTCATGCACCAGTGCCGACATCTCGGTCGTCGCCGAGGCGAACAGCTGGCCGATGCTGCGTTCGGCGCCGACCGGGCTGCCGTCGGGTGCGCTCATCGGGGTCTCCCTCGTCCTACTGCTTGTGTACGGTCCTTTTGTACCGTCCCGTCAGATCATGCCGGACGGTCGTCGTCCTCGCCTGCCCCGCCCGGCACTTCGGCAAGCGCGCGTCGTTCGGCGGCCTTCCGTTCGGCGGTCCGGCGGTGCTCGGCGGCCTTGTTCTCGTAGATCGCGGCCATCCGCAGGTGGTACGCCGGGTCGTCCTCCTCGTAGATGTCCGGGATGCCGTCGAGGTCCTCGTCGCGCTCCTCGGCCTCGCACAGCCTGCGGTACTTGGCGTTCCGTATCTTCAGCAGCACCGTCGCCACGGCCGCGGCGATGAGGGAGCCCGTCAGTACGGCGGCCTTGACCTCGTCGGTCAGTACGGCGTCCCCGTCGAAGGCGAGTTCGCCGATCAGCAGCGACACGGTGAAGCCGATACCGGCCAGTGTCGCCACCGCGAACACATCGGCCCAGGCGAGGTCCTCGCTGAGCGAGGCCCGGGTGAATCGGGCCGTCAGCCAGGTGCCGCCGAAGATCCCGAGCGCCTTGCCGACGACGAGCCCGAGGACGACACCCAGCGTCTCCGGCTTGGTGAACACGTCGCCGAGCGCGCCGCCCGAGATGGCGACACCGGCGCTGAACAGCGCGAAGAGGGGGACGGCGAGACCTGCCGACAGGGGCCGTACGAGATGCTCGATGTGCTCGCCCGGGGAATGCGCCTCGTCCTCCTCGCGGTGGCAGCGCAGCATCAGGCCCATCGCCACACCCGCGATCGTCGCATGGACGCCGCTGTTGTACATCAGCGCCCAGATGACGAGCGCGAGCGGGAGGTACACGTACCACCCGCGCACGCCCTTCCTCAGCAGCAGCCAGAAGACGGCGAGGCCCACGACCGCGCCGCCCAGCGCGGCGAAATTGATCGTGCTCGTGAAGAAGACCGCGATGATCAGGATCGCGAAGAGGTCGTCCACGACCGCGAGGGTGAGCAGGAAGGCGCGCAGGGCGCTCGGCAGCGACGTACCGATGACGGCGAGCACCGCCAGTGCGAACGCGATGTCGGTGGCGGTGGGCACCGCCCAGCCCTGCAACGAGCCGCCGCCGCTCAGATTGGTGAGGGTGTAGACGAGCGCCGGTACGGCCATCCCGCACAGGGCCGCGACGACCGGCAGCGCGGCCGCCCTGGGGTCGCGGAGATCACCGGCGACCAGCTCGCGCTTGAGCTCGATGCCGGCGACGAAGAAGAACACCGCGAGGAGCCCGTCTGCGGCCCAGTGGGCGACCGACAGATGCAGGCCGAGGGCGCCGGGGCCGAGGTGGAAGTGGCTGACGCTCTCGTAGCTGTGGTGCAGCGCGGGTATGTTCGCCCAGATCAGAGCCGTGATCGCGGCTATGAGCAGCAGCACACCGCCGACGGTCTCGGTGCGCAGCGCGTCCGCGACGAAGGTCCGCTCGGGCAGCGACAGACGTCCGAGGACCTTGCGGGGGGCGGTGGTGCGGGGCGCGGTCACGGGGAGACCTCCGGTCGATGGCAGGGGAGTGCTGCTTGCCGACCAGACTTCCCGGCACACCTTGAGGGTCACGCAGTTTTGCTTAGTTTACCTAAAAGGGGCGCCCGGCGCTTTCTCGCGCCGGGCGCCCCTCCGGGACCGAGGGACTACGGGGGTCAGTCCTCGCTGGGTGCCGCCGGGAGCTTCGCCTGGATGAGATCCATGACCGTCGAGTCCGTCAGCGTCGTCACGTCGCCGAGCTGGCGGTTCTCGGCGACGTCCCGCAGCAGTCGCCGCATGATCTTGCCGGAGCGGGTCTTCGGCAGCTCCGCCACCGGCAGGATCCGCTTCGGCTTGGCGATCGGGCCGAGGGTGGCGCCGACGTGGCCCCGCAGCTCGGCGACGAGGTTCTCGTCCTCGGCGTTCGCCGTGCCGCGCAGGATCACGAAGGCGACGATCGCCTGGCCCGTCGTCTCGTCCGCCGCGCCGACGACGGCCGCCTCGGCCACCGACGGGTGCGAGACGAGCGCCGACTCCACCTCGGTCGTCGAGATGTTGTGCCCGGAGACGAGCATGACGTCGTCCACGCGGCCCAGCAGCCAGATGTCGCCGTCGTCGTCCTTCTTCGCCCCGTCACCGGCGAAGTACTTGCCCTCGAAGCGCGACCAGTACGTGTCGAGGAAGCGCTGGTCGTCGCCCCAGATGGTGCGCAGCATCGACGGCCACGGCTCGGTGAGGACCAGGTAGCCACCGCCGCCGTTGGGCACCTCGTTCGCCTCGTCGTCGACGACGGTGGCGGAGATGCCGGGCAGCGGTGTCTGCGCGGAGCCCGGCTTGGTCGCGGTGACGCCCGGCAGCGGCGAGATCATCATCGCGCCGGTCTCGGTCTGCCACCAGGTGTCCACGATCGGCGTCCGGTCGGCGCCGATGTTCTTGCGGTACCAGATCCAGGCCTCGGGGTTGATCGGCTCACCCACGGACCCGAGCACCCGCAGGCTGGACAGGTCGAACTTCGCGGGGATGTCGTCGCCCCACTTCATGAACGTACGGATCGCCGTCGGCGCCGTGTACAGGATCGTCACCCCGTACTTCTGCACGATCTCCCAGAAGCGGCCCTGGTGCGGGGTGTCCGGAGTGCCCTCGTACATGACCTGCGTCGCGCCGTTCGCCAGCGGGCCGTAGACGATGTACGAGTGCCCGGTGACCCAGCCGACGTCGGCCGTGCACCAGTACACGTCGGTCTCCGGCTTGAGGTCGAAGACGGCGTGGTGGGTGTACGCGGTCTGGGTGAGGTAGCCGCCTGAGGTGTGCAGGATGCCCTTCGGCTTACCCGTGGTGCCGGAGGTGTACAGGATGAACAGCGGGTGCTCGGCCTCGAACGGCTGGGGCGTGTGCTCGGCCGACTGCCGCTCGACGATCTCGTGCCACCACACGTCGCGGCCCTCGGTCCAGGCCACCTCCTGGCCGGTACGGCGGACCACCAGCACGTGGTTGACGTTGTCCACCTTGCCGATCGCCTCGTCGACGGCCGGCTTGAGCGCGGACGGCTTGCCGCGCCGGTAGCCGCCGTCGGAGGTGATGACGACCTTGGCGTCGGCGTCCTGGATGCGCGTGGCGAGCGCGTCGGCCGAGAAACCGCCGAAGACGACGGAGTGCGCGGCACCGATCCGCGCGCAGGCCAGCATCGCGATCGCCGTCTCCGGGATCATCGGCATGTAGACGGCGACCCGGTCGCCCGCCTGAACGCCCAGCTCCAGCAGCGCGTTGGCGGCCCTGCTCACCTCGTCCTTGAGCTCGGCGTAGGTGATCGCACGGCTGTCACCGGGCTCGCCCTCGAAGTGGATGGCGACCCGGTCGCCGTTGCCCGCCTCGACATGCCGGTCCACGCAGTTGTACGCGACGTTGAGCTCGCCGTCCTTGAACCACTTGGCGAACGGCGGGTTCGACCAGTCAAGCGTCTCGGTCGGTTCCTTGGCCCAGGTCAGCCGCCGGGCCTGCTCGGCCCAGAAGCCGAGCCTGTCAGCCTTGGCCTGTTCGTACGCCTCCGCCGTGACGTTGGCGCTCGCAGCCAGGTCAGCCGGCGGCGCGAAGCGTCGCTCCTCCTTCAAGAGGTTGGCCAGGCTTTCGTTGCTCACGACATCTCCCTTTCTCAGGGTGTCCG
Source organism: Streptomyces sp. NPDC001137 (assembly GCF_040298885.1). Lineage (NCBI taxonomy): Bacteria > Bacillati > Actinomycetota > Actinomycetes > Kitasatosporales > Streptomycetaceae > Streptomyces > Streptomyces sp. NPDC001137. The sequence continues at coordinate 146,448 of NZ_JBEPBA010000010.1, read as the reverse complement.
TTGTGTCCCAGGCCACAGCTCATCAGACTCGGGGTGCCGATGACAAGGGCCGATCGGAAATTGGTTTAGACCTGTGGGCGGTGTGCTGAGGTGTCCGGGGTCATCCGTACCCACGGACGCCGACGGGGCGGAGTTCAGCACTTGCAGCGCCTCTCGCGTCCCAGTGCACCCGTCCCGCGCGGAGACGGTCACGTCTTTGCCGGCCCGGGCGTGTCGGGACAGCCCGGGACCGGACACACCACGGGTGCGCGACCGCACCGAGCGGGGCCGCACACCCGTGGTGAACCGCCGTCCGTCAGGCGGACCGGTCAGCCGCCTCCACGACGCCGAACACCTTGCCGTACTCCGCCTCCGTGAGCAGATATGCCTGGGCCTCGCCGACGTGGAAGTACATTCCGTGCAGCTCCAGCGTCCCGTCCCGCAGGGCCCGCGACACCGACTCATGGGCGCGCAGATGCTCCAACTGCTGCACCACATTGGTCAGACAGAGCTGCTCGACCGCGTCGGCCGGCGTCCGGCCCGCGAGCCGCGCCCACGGCCGGCTCTCGTCGGCCATGCGCTCAAGGCTCGGCAGCCCGTGTCGCAGCCACCGCTTCAGCGGTGTCCCGGCGCCGCCGGGCTCGGCGTCGAGCAGGGCCTGCATGGCCCCGCACCCGGAGTGCCCGCACACCGTGATGGACCGCACCTTCAGCACGTCCACCGCGTACTCGATCGCGGCCGCCACCGAGTCGTCGCCGCTCTCCTCACCAGGGAGGGGAACGAGGTTGCCCACATTGCGCACCACGAACAGGTCCCCCGGTCCACTGGAGGTGATCATGGACGTGACGAGGCGCGAGTCGGCGCAGGTGAGGAAGAGCTGGGACGGCCGCTGCCCCTCCCGCGCGAGCCGGGCCAGCTCACCGCGCACGAGCGGTGCGGTGTTGCGCTGGAACGCGCTGATGCCGCGCGCCAGTTGGTGCCCGCTCCGGCCGCCGGGACCGGACCCGTCCGGCCCACCCGGGTCGCCGGGCGCACCGGGGCGACCGGTGTCCGGTGCGGACTGCGGGGGCTCGCACTGGTGGTTGCGCCATGGCGTCCAGGGACGGCAGCGGCAGCCGACGGAGGACTCCCCGTGCTCCTCGCCGTGCGGCATGGGTTCGGTGAGGGGCCGGGTTCCGATCCGGCGCCCGGTCACCTCGGCGGAGCCGCCCTGTGCGGTGTGCGCGTTCTGCCAGTCCTGCAGTGACTCGTACGCCGCGTGGTCCATGAACGAACCGTCCAACTCCACCACGGCGTGCGCGCCTTGGGGTACGAGATGCAGGGCCCGGCTGAGCCGTGGCACCGCGAGGAACGTCAACTGCCCTCGGACATGTACGTGATGGACTCCCTCCTTCTCTTCGTGGGTGATGCGGGTGCGGGCGAGGCGGTGCAGGGCGACGGCGACGGCCACGGCGATCCCGAGGCTCACGCCCTCCAGGACGCCGAGGCACACCACGCCGAGTGTGGTGACGGCGTACACCAGCACTTCTCGGTGGCGGGTCACCGTGCGGATGTGGTGCAGGGACACCATCTGGATGCCGACGGCCATCACCAGGGCGGCGAGCGAGGCGAGCGGGATGAGCTCCAGGAGCGGGACCATCAGCAGCGCGGCGATCACTGCGAGAACGCCGTGCAGCATCGTGGAGTTCCGGCTCACCGCCCCCGCGTTCACATTCGCCGAACTTCTCACGGCGACACCGGCGACCGGCAGTCCACCGAGCGTGCCGGAGACGATGTTGGCGGCGCCCTGCCCGAGCAGTTCGCGGTCCAGGTCGGCGCGTTTGACGCGGGCGGTCAGTCCTGGTCTCGCGGCCACCAGCTTGTCCACGGCGACCGCGCCGAGCAGGGACTGCACGCTGCACACCAGCGTGGTGGTCAGCACGGCCGCGGTCAGGCCGAGCGCGGGGCCTTCGGGAAGACCGGCCAGGGCGTGGCTGCTCCACGACGGCAGGTCGACCTTGGGCACGCGGACCCCCGAGAGCGAGGCGGCCGTGGTGGCGCCGGCCACGGCGACGAGCGCGGCCGGGATCCTGCGCAGCAGGCGTCCCGCCCGGCCGGGGATCCGCGGCCAGAGCAGCAGCAGGGTCAGGGTCAGCACGCTGACGGTCGCGGCGGCGGGGTGCAGGTTCGCCAACTGGGCGGGCAGGGCCCGGAGGTTGGCGAGGACGGAGCTCTGCGGGGTGCCGCCGAGGACGATGTGCAGCTGGGCGACGGCGATGGTGACGCCGATTCCGGCGAGCATGCCGTGCACGATGGCGGGGCTGACGGCGAGCGCGGTGCGGGCCACGCGCAGGCAGCCGAGGCCCAGTTGGGCGAGGCCGGCGAGGACCGTGATGGCGCAGGTCGTACGCCAGCCGTAGCGGTGGATGAGGTCGGCGGTGACCACCGTGAGTCCCGCGGCCGGGCCGCTGACCTGAAGCGGACAGCCGCCGATCCGGCCGGCGACGAGCCCGCCGACCCCGGCGGCCACCAGGCCGGCCTGGAGCGGGGCGCCGGTGGCGAGGGCGATGCCCAGCGACAGCGGGAGCGCGATCAGGAAGACCGCGACCGCGGCCGACACGTCGGCGCCCGCGATGCGGAAGCGGCGGCGCGGGCCCGGCGGTGGGCTGTGGGGTTGGTGGTCGGACCGGGTCCGACTCGGGTCGGTGGCGCGGGTGGGGGCGCAGGCTGACATGTTCCCGTCTCCTCCGGGCAGCGCGGTCGCGGATCAGGTCGTCCCCGCCGATGGGCGGGGGTCGGGACGCGGCCATGGGTCACGGCGTGCAGCGGCGGGATGAATCAACGCTCGGTAAATGGATCGTAATTCAGAGTAAAGGCCAGGCATAGACTTTCCTGGCAAATGGGGTAACCGCTCACTCTAATGAGTGAAGCGGTCATTTCATCGGCTTGTCGTACTAATTCCTTCTCGGCCCCGTGCGACCTTGGCGGCGCTGTCGGGCTGCCCCGGCATACCACCAGAAAACGCCCTCATCGGCGTTGGCCTGAGAGAAGGAAGAAGGTGAGCGGAACATGACCGCCACCCAGAGGATCGCCGTGGGCGTCGTGATCACCGCGTCCTGTGCCGCGTGGGTCGCCGGCTGTGCGATCGGCTCCCACGGTCCCAAGGCAGGTGCTCTCGGTCCGCAGAAGGTCCGTCCGGTCCATGCGAAGGGGAGCGTGGTCCGCCTGATCGGCGACGGCTCCACGGCGTACACCGGAGCCCAGCCGCATCTGCCCAGACCCGAGCGTCTGCGGCCCGGCCAGAAGCCCCCGCAGTTCGTCGTCTTCTCCTGGGACGGCGCCGGCGAGGACAGCCAGAAGCTGTTCTCCCACTTCCGCAAGCTCTCCAAGGCCAACCACGCGACCATGACGTACTTCCTCAGCGGCGTGTACATGCTGCCGGAGGAGAAACGCGACCTCTACAAGCCCCCGGAGCACTCGCCGGGCAGCTCGGACATCGGCTTCAACGACGAGCAGGGCATCGCCGACACCGTGAAGCAGCTGCGCCTGGCGTGGCTGGAGGGCAACGAGATCGGCACCCACTTCAACGGCCACTTCTGCGGGAGGAACGGCGGCGTCGGCCAGTGGTCGGTCGCGCAGTGGATGAGCGAGATCGCACAGGCCAAGAAGTTCGTGAAGAGCTGGAAGACCAACTCCGGCATGGAGAAGGCGGCCCCACTGCCCTTCGACTACGACAAGGAGCTCATCGGCGCGCGCACGCCCTGTCTGGAGGGCCAGAAGAACTTCGTGAAGGCCGCGAGCCGGCTGGGCTTCCGCTACGACACCAGCGGGGTCAACGACCAGGTCTGGCCGAAGAAGAGGGAAGGGCTGTGGGACCTGTCGATGCAGCTCGTGCCCTTCCCCGGGCACTCCTACGAGCAGCTCACCATGGACTACAACTTCATGGTCAACCAGTCCGGCACGCAGACCCAGGGCGACCCCGACAAGTTCGACTACTGGGGCGACCAGATGCGCGACGGCCTGCTCAAGGGCTTCCGTCGCGCCTACAAGGGCAACCGCGCACCCCTGGTCATCGGCAACCACTTCGAGTCCTGGAACGGCGGTACCTACATGCGGGCCGTCGACGAGGTCGTCGAGAAGGTCTGCAACAAGCCCGACGTGCGCTGTGTGTCCTTCCACCAGCTGGTCGACTGGCTGGACGCCCAGGACCCGCACACGCTGGCGAAACTGCGCACCCTGAAGGTGGGCCAGGCGCCCAAGCAGGGCTGGGCGGCCTTCCTGTCGGGCCACCCGGCCCCGGCCCCGAAGGGCGTTCCCGGGGCGCCGGCCGCCCAGCAGTAGCCGTCAGGCGGAGGCGGCGACACCCTCACCGAGTACGAACCCGGGGTCGACCTGCGCGGCCAGGTCGGCCCCGGTGCGGGCATCACCCCACGAGGCCGCGTTCTTCAGGTGGAAGTGCACCATCTGCCGTGTGTAGCGCTCCCAGTCGCGCAGCTCGTACGTCGCGTCGGTGGCGACCTGGAGGGCGCGCAGAGCCCGGCGGTTGGCGTCCTCCAGGAACTCGAACCTGAGCGGCCGGCCCTTCTCCATGGCGCGCACCCAGTCCGAGTGCCCGACGGTCATCAGCAGGTCGTCCCCGACCTCGGCGCGGAGGAAGTCGAGGTCGTCCGGCCCCTGCACCTTGTTGCCGACGACCTTCAGGACGACGCCGTAGTCACGGGCGTACTCCTTGTACTGGCGATAGACGGAGACGCCCTTCCGGGTCGGCTCGGCGACGAGGAACGTGATGTCGAAGCGGGTGAACATGCCGGAGGCGAAGGAGTCCGAGCCCGCCGTCATGTCCACCACGACGTACTCGCCCTGCCCGTCCACCAGGTGGTTCAGGCACAGCTCCACCGCTCCCGTCTTGGAGTGGTAGCAGGCGACCCCCAGGTCGGCGTCGGTGAAGGGGCCGGTGACCATCAAACGCACGGCACCGCCTTCGAGTTCCACCGGCCGCGCGCAGGCCTCGTAGACCGGGTTGTCCTCGCACACCCGCAGCAGCCGCGAGCCCTCGCCGGGCGGGGTGGTCTTGATCATCGTCTCGGCGGAGGTGATACGCGAGTTGCAGCCGCGCAGATGGTCCTTGATCAGCGGCAGCCTCTCGCCCATCGCCGGCAGCGCGGCGGCCTCCGCCTCGTCGAGGCCCAGCGCGGCGCCCAGGTGCTGGTTGATGTCCGCGTCCACGGCGAGGACCGGCGCTCCGGTTGCCGCGAGATGGCGGATGAACAGGGAGGACAGGGTCGTCTTGCCGCTGCCGCCCTTCCCGACGAAAGCAATTTTCATGTTCACCAAGGGTAATGGGGGGATAGCTGTATGTGGCAGACGGGCGTGAGGAAGACCACTCAATCGTGGGGCGCGCCCCGGGGGTGGCTAGTGTCGTACTCATGAGTACGACAGGCGCGAACGCCGATCCGCTCGCGGCCCTGGGCTCGCTGCCCGGGGTGGCCGAGTCCGTGGAATCCGTGCGCAAGGCCGTGGACCGGGTCTACGGGCACCGGGTCATGCGGCGCCGCAGCAACGAGATCACCTCCGAGGCGGCGCTGCGCGGCGCCCGCGGTTCCGCCGCGCTGTCCGGCGCCGACTGGGCCCTGGAGGAGGTGCGCCGGCGCACCGACTTCAGCGGTGACGACGACGCGCGCGTGATGGGCGCCGCCCTGAGGCTGACCGCGGAGGCGGGCCAACTGCTCTCCGTGTGGCGGCAGTCGCCCCTGAGGGTGCTCGCCCGGCTCCACCTGGTGGCCGCCGCCACCAACGGGGACGAGGTCGGGCGGCCGCGGCTGGCGGGCGAGCCGGTCGACGAGCCGCTGATCGAGCTGCCGCTGCCGGCCGCCGACGAGGTGCACGGCCGACTGGAGGGCCTCGCGGAGCTGATCATCACCGGCAGCTCCGCGCCCGCCCTGGTGACGGCCGCCGTCGTGCACGGCGAACTCCTCGCGCTGCGCCCCTTCGCGTCCCACAACGGCCTGGTCGCGCGCACCGCCGAGCGCATCGTCCTGGTGGGCAGCGGCCTCGACCCGAAGTCCGTCTGCCCGGCCGAGGTCGGGCACGCCGAGCTGGGGCGCGCCGCCTATCTGGCGGCATTCGAGGGATACGTCTCCGGTACGCCGGACGGCATGGCCGCCTGGATCGCCCACTGCGGCAGGGCGGTCGAGCTGGGGGCGCGCGAGTCGACGGCCGTGTGCGAGGCACTGCAGCGCGGGGCGGCGTAGGAAGCTCGGCAGGGTCCGGAAAAGGGTTGCGGCGGTACGAGGATTCGTACCGCCGCTGGCATGCTCACCGAGTTACCAAGCGTCCTCGATATGTTGCCCATCAGGCCGGGAACTTTGCCCGTGGCCTGGTGTGGCTGGCCCGTAATCGACGGGTCGACGTCGCGTGGGTGCCCGGTGTTCATGCTCGGTCCGTGGGGCCAAATGCGTTATTAAGGTGATCCTTTCGGATGTCCTTGGTCTCGCGGGCCGTTAACCCCTTTGTACTCCAGGTCCGAAGCAAGCGGAAGCCCTGGCTGCACTTCTTTACTTTTGGTCTCAAATAGGCTGTAAACGGGCGCCGGGATGTCGAACAGATTCTTGCTGTCGGCGAACCGCCAGGTCAGACGATCGCTGCCCGCCGCCGACTGGCGTACCAGACAAGACCCGCGGTAGCCGCCGCGGCGCCTATTGCCGCGGCCGCGACGAGGGCCGGGCGCGGCGGTACGGAGAATGCGGGGATCCGCTGCTTGAGCCGGACCGGCCGGTGGAAATCGAGAATCGGCCACCCGCGCGCGAGTGCCTCGCGGCGCAGCGCGCGGTCCGGGTTCACGGCGTGCGGAAGGCCGACCTCCCGCAGCATCGGCAGGTCGGTCACCGAGTCGCTGTAGGCGTAGCAGCGGTCGAGGTCGTACCCCTCGGACCGGGCCAGTTCCTTGATCGCCTCGGCCTTCGTCGGGCCGTACGCGTAGTACTCCACCTCGCCGGTGTAGCAGCCGTCCTCGCCCACGACCATGCGCGTCGCCACCACGCGGTCCGCGCCGAGCAGCTCGCCGATCGGCTCCACCACCTCCGCCCCCGACGTCGACACGATGACGACGTCGCGGCCGGCGGTGTGGTGCTCCTCGATGAGGGAGGCGGCCTCGTCGTAGATGATCGGGTCGATCAGGTCGTGCAGGGTCTCGGCGACTATCTCCTTGACCTGCTGGACGTTCCAGCCGCGGACGAGCGAGGACAGGTACTCGCGCGTCCGCTCCATCTGGTCGTGGTCCATGCCGCCGATGAGGAAGACGAACTGGGCGTATGCGGTACGCAAGGCGGCCCGGCGGTTGATCAGGCCGCCTTGGTAGAACGACTTGCTGAACGTGAGCGTGCTCGACTTCGCAATGACCGTCTTGTCCAGGTCAAAGAAGGCCGCTGTGCGGGGCAAGGAGTGGTTTTCCACGCCCCGAGCATAGGCGCAGCCCATTCGGCGTAAGGTGGGGCGCGTGGGTTTGCCTGAGAAGGGTCTCGGGTACACCATGGAAGTCACGGATCGTTCGCGACCGTGCTAACCCGGTCCGGCTCCTCCCCCCCCGAGTCGGCCGTGGAGACGACCCCCACTCTCCCCCCCGGTGGGGGTCGTCGCATGTCCGGGCGGGTTTTTCCACTCCCTTCACTTCCTGGCGCGGCTGTACGGCCGTGATGAGGCGGCTGCGGCCGCCCCTTCCGCATGCCCATGATCCGTCACCGTGTGTAGTCGTCGGGATGCTCTGTGGAAGGCACGCACGCGTGGGCGCAGGGGTCACCGGTATGGGTGATGGCTTTATTCACAACCACCGACTTGTCCACAGTTATCGAGCATGATCCGCAAGATTTCCGGGATCGCTGCACCGTGATTCAAACGCGTCCCGCTCACGCCGAGTTCAAGACCGGTTCCGGTTTGTCGGGCGGGTTTGGCCGGTTCGTATCGGCCGCTCATATGGAGACCGGTTGCCGGTTCTTCACACGTTTGGGAATCGCGGGGCCGCAGGGGCTGCGCGAGAGATGCAGCGAAGGGGGACTCGGACCGTGGCCGGAGCCGTCACACATGAACCGCCGCCCGCCGCCTCGGGGCGGCAGGCAGGACCACTGATCGTCACGGAGGACGTCGAACTCCTCGACGACCTGCTGCGCCTGTGCGCCGCGGCAGGAGCGACACCCGAGGTCCATCACTCGGTGCCGGAGCGCGCCGGCGGCTGGGAGGCCGCACCGCTCGTCCTGGTCGGCGACGACGCCGCGCGGCGGCTGCGCGGAGCCGCCCGCAGACGAGGAGTGGTGCTGGTCGGCCGCGACCAGGACGACTCCGGGGTCTGGCGCCGGGCCGTGGAGATCGGCGCCGACCACGTGCTGGTCCTGCCGGACGGCGAACAGTGGCTGGTCGACCGCATCGCCGATGTGGCCGAGGGCGTGGGCCGTCCGGCGCTCACCGTGGGCGTCATCGGTGGCCGCGGCGGGGCCGGGGCGTCCACCCTCGCGTGCGCCCTCGCCGTCACCTCCGCACGCGAGGGGCTGCGCACCCTGCTCGTGGACGCCGATCCGCTGGGCGGCGGACTCGACGTACTGCTCGGCGGCGAGAGCGCCGAGGGACTGCGCTGGCCAGCCTTCGCCGCCTCCCGTGGCCGGGTCGGCAGCGGGGCCCTGGAGGAGTCGTTGCCGCAGCTCCACTCCCTGCGGGTGCTCAGCTGGGACCGCGGCGACCGCATCGCGGTCCCGGCACAGGCCGTACGGGCCGTACTCGCGGCGGCCAGGCGACGGGGCGGCACCGTCGTCGTCGATCTGCCCCGCCGCATCGACGACGGGGTCGCCGAGGCCCTCGCCCAGCTCGACCTCGGGCTCCTGGTCGCCCCCGGCGAACTGCGCGCCGTCGCCGCGGCCGGGCGGGTGGCGTCCGCCGTCGGCATGGTCGTGCGCGATCTGCGGGTCGCGGTACGAGGGCCGTACGCGCCCGGACTGGACGACCGCGAGGTGGCCCGGCTGCTCGGACTGCCCCTGGCCGGCGAGCTGCCCGTGGAGGCGGGGCTGCTGCGCCCGGGGGAGGGCAGGACGCCGCCCGCCGCGGACGGCCGCGGGCCCCTGGCGCGCTTCTGCAAGGAGTTCTGGGAGCGGGCGCTGACGGAGGCGGGGAGCGCATGAGCACGTATGGGGGAGGCGAAGGGACGGGCGGTTCGGGGGCCGCTCCGGTGCGGGGGGCTTCCGGAGCGGTGCGGCGGCCGGGCGACACGCCGCGTGTGCCGTCGTGGGCCGGGGCGCGTGTGTCGCCGGGGGCGGCTGGGCGGCTGGGTGAGGTGTCGGATGCGGGTGATGTGCCGGGGCCCGGTGTGGCGGGGCGGTGGCGGCCGGGCGCCGACACGGCGCGTGTGCCGTCGTGGGTTGGGCCGCGTGTGTCCTCCCAGACGGCTGGGCGGCTGGGTGAGGTGTCGGGTCCGGGTGATGTACCAGGGCCCGGCTCGGCGGGGCTGTGGCGAGCGGGCGGCGGTTCTGCCTCCGCGGCCGTGGCTGCGCAGATGCCCTCCGGTCTCCTGGACGGCGTACGGCAGTGGCTGGTGGAGAGTGGGGCCGAGCCGACCCCCGCGCGCGTGGCGCAGGCCCTGCGGGAACAGGGGCGGGTCCTGGGGGACGCCGAGATCCTCGGCGCGGCCGAGCAGTTGCGGTCCGAACTGGTCGGCAGCGGGCCTCTGGAACCGCTGCTCGTCGATCCGTCGGTCACCGATGTGCTGGTGTCCGCCCCGGACCGGGTCTGGGTCGACCGGGGCGGCGGACTGGAGCTGACGTCGGTGTCCTTCCCGGACGCGGCCGCCGTACGACGTCTCGCGCAGCGCCTGGCCGCGGTGGCCGGGCGGCGGCTCGACGACGCACGGCCGTGGGCCGACGCGCGGCTGCCCGACGGGACGCGGCTGCATGCGGTGCTGCCGCCGGTGGCCGTCGGCTGCACCTGTCTGTCGCTGCGCGTCGTACGGCCCCGGGCGTTCACGCTCGACGAGCTGGTCGCGGCGGGCACGGTACCGCCGGGCGGTGACCGCGTGCTGCGGGCACTGCTCGAGGCACGGCTGTCCTTCCTCGTCAGCGGCGGGACGGGCAGCGGCAAGACGACGCTGCTGAGCGCGCTGCTGGGACTGGTCGGACGCGGCGAGCGGATCGTGCTCGCCGAGGACTCCGCGGAGCTGCGGCCGGACCATCCGCACGTCGTACGGCTGGAGACCAGACCCGCCAACCAGGAGGGCGCGGGCCTGGTCACGCTCCAGGACCTGGTGCGGCAGGCACTGCGGATGCGGCCGGACCGGCTGGTCGTGGGCGAGGTGCGCGGGCCCGAAGTGGTGCATCTGCTGGCCGCGTTGAACACCGGCCACGAGGGCGGCTGCGGCACCGTCCACGCGAACGCCGCCTCCGGCGTACCGGCCCGGCTGGAGGCACTCGGTACGGCGGCCGGGCTCGACCGGGCCGCGCTGCACAGCCAGTTGGGGGCGGCGTTGTCGGTGGTCCTGCATCTCGTGCGGGACCGGACCGGACGGCGGCGCATCGCCGAGGTGCACGTACTGGAGCGGGAACCGTCGGGGCTGGTGCGGACGGTGCCGGCGCTGCGGTGGGGCGCGGAGGCGTTCGTGCACGAACGGGGCTGGGAGCGGCTGCGGGAGCTGCTGCACAGCGGGTCCGGCAAGACCTTCGAAGGGGGACGTCATGGGTGAGACGGCGATGGGAGCGGGCGTGCTGTGCGTCGGCGCGGCGGCCCTGCTGATGGGCGGGTGGCACTCCGGGGCGCGCCGGGCGCAGCTCTTGCTCGCGGGCGGCGGGGTGGTGAGCACCGGGCCGCCGGCCTGGCGGGAGGTCGCCGGAGGGCTGCGGCGGATCCGCGGGCGGCTGCGGCCCGAGTGGTGGGCGGCGGCCGTCGGGGTGGTGCTCGCGGTGCTGGGTGCGTCGGTGCTGCCGGTCGTCGCGGGGGCGGCCGGGGTGCCGTTGCTGCGGCGTGTGCGGCTGGCCGGGGAGGCCCGGCGGGACCGGGAGCGCCGCGGGGACGCGGTGATCGCGCTGTGCGGGGCGCTCGCCGGGGAGGTTCGGGCCGGGCGGCAGCCGGGAGACGCGCTGCCGCGTGCCGCGCGGGACTCCGGCGGGCTCGGGGACGCGCAGGCTGCGGTGCTGGCGGCGGCGCGGTTCGGCGGCGACGTCCCGGACGCGCTCGCGGCGGCGGCACGGCAGCCGGGCGCCGAGGGACTGCTGGGCCTCGCCGCGTGCTGGCGGGTGGCCGTGGACCAGGGCGCGGGACTCGCCGCCGGGCTCGACCGGCTCGAAGGGGCATTGCGGGCCGAGCGGGAACAACGCGCGGATCTGCGGGCCCAGTTGGCGGGGGCGAAGTCCACGGCGGTGATGCTCGCGGGACTGCCGGCCTTGGGTCTCGCCCTGGGAACCGCCCTCGGGGCCGACCCCCTGCACGTGCTGCTGCACACCGGGGCAGGGCTCGGCTGCCTGCTGGTCGGCGGTCTGCTGGAAGGCCTCGGGATGTGGTGGGCGATGCGGATCGTGCGACGAGCGGAGGCGGCGTGAGCACGGAAGTTGTCCACAGGCTGGGGGCGGCCGTGGGGATGTTGCTCGTCCTCGGGTGGCTGCTGCGCCGGCTGGAGACCGTACGGCGTGAGCGAAGAGTGCGCAGGCGGCTGGCCGGACTGGTGGCCGATGCCGCGGTGACGCGGGGTCGGCCGCGCTTCGAGGCACGGAATGCGGCGCGGCGGTGGCTGCCCGCGGTGGGCGTCGTGGGCGCCGGATGGGTCCTGGTCGGCGGCCTCGCCGGCCTCGCGGTGGGGCTGGCCGTCGCGGGCGGGCTGTGGTGGTGGCGTGGCCGACGGCCGGCCGGGAGCGACGCGGAGGTCTGCGACCCGGCGGAGGCGGCTCGTCAACTCCCGCTCTCGGCCGATCTGGTGGCCGCGTGCATCGCCGCCGGTGCCGGGCCCGTGGTCGCGGCGCAGGCCGTGGGAGAGGCCCTGGGCGGCCCTGTCGGGGACGCGTTGGCGCGGGGCGCGGCCGAGGTGCGGCTCGGCGGCGAACCGGCCGAGGCCTGGCAGCGGCTGGCCGCGCTGCCGGGCGCCGAAGCCCTGGCCCGGCTGCTGGAACGGGCCGACGTGTCCGGACTCCCCGCAGCCGCACCGGTCGCACGGCTCGCGGCGGACGTCCGCGCCGACCGGTCCCGCACGGCGACGGCACGCGCCCGGCGGGCGGCCGTCATGGTCACCGCACCGGTGGGCCTGTGCTTCCTGCCCGCCTTCATCACGGTCGGCGTACTGCCCGTGGTGATCGGGCTCGCCGGTGGGGTGCTGGGAGGGGGTGGTGGATGACGGGACGCAGCGGACGGCGCCCGGGCGCCGGCATCGAGCAGTGAATGGTCAACAGGACTGAACCTCACGGGGGTTGAGATGTACGAAGCGGTATGGGCGCGGCTGCGTGCCCTGGTGTGCAGGGCGCGTGCGGCGCGCAGGGACGCGGGGATGGTCACCTCGGAGTACGCGATGGGGATCGTGGCGGCGGTGGCGTTCGCGGTGGTCCTCTACAAGGTGGTGACCAGCGGAGAGGTCGGCGCGGAGCTGCAGGGCATCGTGAAGCGGGCGCTCGATGCGCAGATGTGAGCGGGGCGGGGACAGCGGGTTCGTGACCGCGGAGTCGGCCATGGTGCTGCCCGTGCTGGTGATGTTCGCGATGGCCCTGGTGTGGGCGCTGCTGGTCGTGGCCGCTCAGATCCAGTGCGTGGACGCGGCGCGCACCGGGGCGCGTGCGGCGGCCCGCCAGGACCCGGGCGACAAGGTCGTCCAGGTGGCCCGTGAGGCGGCCCCGCGCGGCGCGAAGGTCACGGTCGACCGGGAGGGGGACCAGGTCCGCGTGGTCGTGGCGGCCAGACCGCCGCTGCTGCGCGGTCTGCCCTTCGACGTACGGGAGGAGGCCGTGGCCGCGGCGGAGGAGACCGTGGGGGTGGGGCCGTGACCGGCGGCTTCTTCACCCGCCGGTGGGCCGTCGTCCGGGGCGGGGACCGCGGTTCCGCCACCGTCTGGAGCCTCGGTGCGATCACCGTGCTGTGCGTGGTGTTCGGGGTCGTGCTCGCCCTGGGGCAGGCCGTCGTGGTCCGGCACCGTGCTGCCGGCGGTGCGGACCTCGCGGCACTCGCGGCGGCGGACCACTGGGCGGACGGCACCGCGGCGGCCTGCGCCCGGGCCGACCGGGTGGCCCGCGCGCAGGGCGTCCGGCTGGTGCGGTGCGTGATCGCCGGCGAGGTCTCGGACGTGACGGCGGCCTCGGGGCGGGGGCCGTTCGCGGCGGAGGTCAGGGCACGGGCGGGACCTGCGGGGCCGCCGACGCCGACGGTGCCCCCGGACCCGGCTCCGCCACCGGGTTCTGGCCGGACTTCTCCTCCGGCGCCCCCCGCAACAGCACCGTGAGCAGCCGCACCGCCCCCCTCTTGTGCAGCGGATCGTTGCCGTTGCCGCACTTGGGGGACTGGATGCAGGACGGGCAGCCGGCCTCGCACTCGCAGGACGCGATGGCCTGGCGGGTGGCGGTGAGCCAGGCGCGGGCGGTGTGGAAGGCGCGCTCGGCGAATCCCGCGCCGCCTGGGTGGCCGTCGTAGACGAAGACGGTCGGGAGGAGGGTGTCGGGGTGCAGCGGGACGGAGACCCCGCCGATGTCCCAGCGGTCGCAGGTCGCGAAGAGGGGCAGCATGCCGATCGACGCGTGCTCGGCGGCGTGCAGGGCGCCGCCGAGGATCTCCGGGTCGATCCGGGCCTCCTCCAGCTGGTCCTCGGTGACCGTCCACCACACCGCGCGCGTGCGCAGCGTACGAGGAGGGAGGTCGAGTTTCGTCTCGCCGAGCACTTCGCCTGTGATCAGCCGACGACGCAGGAAGGAGACCACTTGGTTGGTGACCTCGACGGAGCCGTAGCACAGGCGCCCGTCGCCCCAGGGGATCTCGGTGTCCGTCTCCAGGACGGCGATGGACGTCGTGTCCCGGGCGACCGTCGAATACGAGGGACTCGCCTCCGTGACCAGGGCCACCGAGTCCTCCAGGTCCAGGGAGCGCACGAGGTAGGTACGTCCCTGGTGGAGGTGGACCGCGCCCTCGTGGACGGTGGTGTGGGCGGCGCCCGCGTCGACCGTGCCGAGCAGGCGGCCCGTGCCCGACTCGACGATCTGGACCGGCCGGCCGCCCTCGCCGCGGATGTCGGTGAGGTCGGCGGCCCGCTCCCGGCGGGTCCAGTGCCAGGCCTTCGTACGGCGACGGAGCAGCTTCGCGGCCTCCAGCTGCGGCAGCAGCTCCTCACAGGCGGGGCCGAAGAGCTCGAAGTCCTCGTCCGTCAGCGGCAGTTCCGCCGCGGCCGCGCACAGGTGCGGGGCCAGGACGTAGGGGTTGTCGGGGTCGAGGACCGTGGACTCCACGGGTTGGTCGAAGAGGGCCTCGGGGTGGTGGACGAGGAAGGTGTCCAAGGGGTCGTCCCGGGCGACCAGGACGGCCAGGGCCCCCTGCCCGGCGCGTCCGGCGCGGCCCGCCTGCTGCCACAGGGACGCGCGCGTGCCCGGATACCCGGCGATCACCACGGCGTCCAGCCCCGAGACGTCGATGCCGAGTTCGAGCGCGGTGGTCGCGGCGAGGCCGAGGAGTTCGCCGGAGTGCAGGGCCTGTTCCAGGGCGCGGCGCTCCTCGGGGAGATAGCCGCCGCGGTATGCCGCGACACGCCGGGCGAGGGAGCGGTCGACCTCGGCGAGGCGTTCCTGGGCGATCACCGAGATCAGCTCGGCGCCGCGCCGGGAGCGGACGAAGGCGACCGAGCGGACACCCTGCACCGTGAGGTCGGTCAGCAGGTCGGCCGTCTCGGCGGTGGCGGTACGGCGGACGGGTGCCCCCTTCTCGCCCTGCATCTCGGTGAGCGGGGGCTCCCAGAGGGCGAACACCAGTTCACCGCGCGGTGAGGCGTCGTCGGCCACCTCGACCACCGGGAGGCCGGTCAGGCGCCGGGCGGCGACCGAGGGCTCCGCGGCGGTCGCGGAGGCCAGCAGGAAGACCGGGGAGGCGCCGTAGCGGGCGCACAGGCGGCGCAGGCGGCGCAGCACCTGGGCGACGTGCGAGCCGAAGACCCCGCGATAGGTGTGGACCTCGTCGATGATCACATACTTCAGCGACTTCAGGAAGGAGGACCAGCGGGGGTGGGACGGGAGGATGCCGCGGTGCAGCATGTCCGGGTTGGTCAGGACGTAGTTGGCGTACTGGCGGACCCATTCGCGTTCCTCGAAGGGCGTGTCGCCGTCGTACACCGCAGGACGTACGGCATTTCCCAGAGGTTGTGAAAGTTCCTTCACGGAACGGCACTGGTCCGCCGCGAGAGCCTTCGTGGGAGCCAGGTAGAGGGCGGTCGTCCCGCGGCCGTTCGGGGCCTGCGAACCGTCCAGGAGCGTCGAGAGCACCGGGACGAGGTAGGCCAGGGACTTGCCGGACGCCGTGCCCGTGGCGACGACCACCGAGTCGCC
Source organism: Streptomyces sp. NPDC001137 (assembly GCF_040298885.1). Classification (NCBI taxonomy): domain Bacteria; kingdom Bacillati; phylum Actinomycetota; class Actinomycetes; order Kitasatosporales; family Streptomycetaceae; genus Streptomyces; species Streptomyces sp. NPDC001137. The sequence goes on along the minus strand of NZ_JBEPBA010000010.1, from coordinate 130,969 downwards.
GTCCAGCGCGTGCTCGGCGGCGCGTGCCTGGTGGGCCCAGGGGTGCTCGATGCCGCAGGCCTGCACCGCCGCGATGACCTCCGGCCGAATCCGGTCAGGCCAGACGGCATGCCGACCCTCGCGCGGGGGCAAGTGCTCCGTATGAGTGATGCGCGAAGCCCGGCTCGGCCCGGAGGCGAGCCGACCCAGGATCGTGCCCGGTGCGAGCCGGGACACGGGGTCCACAGGGGATCGATCGGATCGGTGATTCTTGGCCATCGGCACCGAGTGTGTCACCGGCGTGACGGACAATGGGACCAAGGCGTCGTGCACGTCTGCCGTAAGTGATTGAATGCCATCGCGGCTGGCGAACCGTTCCGGGGGCTCTGCCGAGGTGTCCCGAGGGGCGACCGCTCGAGTAGCAAGGTGCTGGAGGATCCGTGGACCTGTCCCTGTCGACCCGTACCGTCGGCGATCGTACGGTCGTCGAGGTCGGTGGAGAAATCGACGTATATACCGCGCCCAAGCTGCGCGAGCAGCTGGTCGAGCTGGTGAACGACGGGAGTTTCCACCTCGTCGTCGACATGGAGGGCGTGGACTTCCTCGACTCCACCGGGCTCGGCGTGCTGGTCGGCGGCCTGAAGCGGGTGCGTGCCCATGAGGGCTCGCTGCGCCTGGTCTGCAACCAGGAGCGCATTCTGAAGATCTTCCGTATCACCGGCCTCACCAAGGTGTTCCCGATCCACACCTCGGTCGAGGAAGCGGTGGCGGCCACCGACTGACCACCGCCCCGGGGAGCGGGAAAGGACCGCTCCCAAGGCGGAAGAAGTTCAATGAAGGGGTCCGGGCTTTCGGCAGCCCGGTCCCCCGACCGCACGCCCGTAGTTCCGAGGGGGATGCATGGCCACCGTTGAACTCCGCTTCAGCGCGCTGCCCGAGCACGTCAGGACCGCACGGCTGGTGGCGGCAGCGGTGGCGCGCAGGGCCGGAGTGGACGAGGCCGTCCTCGACGAGGTCAGACTCGCCGTCGGCGAGGCCTGCAGCCGTGCCGTCGGACTGCACCAGAGCGCCGGGATCACGGCGCCGGTGAAGGTGCAGCTGGTCGAGGAGGAGAAACAGTTCTCCATCGAGGTCGGCGACGAGGCACCTCGCTCGTCCCCCGGGGACGGGGCGCCGGGCTCGTCGGGTGAGGACGTGGAGACCGAGGAGGACGAAATGGGCCTCGCGGTCATCAGCGGACTCGTCGACGACGTGGAGGTGTCCGCCGGCGCGCACGGCGGGCTGATCCGCATGACCTGGCCGACCACGCCACCGCCCGCTGCGGTGCTCGCCTGACTCACCCTCGCAAGACGTCCAAGGGCCCTGCTGAGCAGGGCCCTTGGTGTTTTTCCGGCCGTTCCCGGGAATTCGTGAAGGAATTCACGATCAATCACCCGATAATTTGATCAAGCGTCAATGCAGGCGTCAATGCCTTTGAGGCATTACCTCTTTCGGGTTCTGTGGCTTGACGTCGATCATTTGCTGAAGAGCATGTGAAGGCCAATTCCGTTTACCGTGGACTGTTTTGATCAGGTCGCGGTACCTACAATCCGTCCACATCTTGAGCTCAGCCCAAGCGTCAAGGAGGACGAATGGCGGGGCTTTCTACCCCTCATCAGTTTGACCACCCCACGACCCTCGCAGCCGCAGTACTGACAGACGACAACCGGATCATCGTGACGGTCATCGGGGTCGTCGCGCTGGCCGCGCTCGTGGTCGCAGGCATCCTGGTCCGCCAGGTGCTGGCGGCGGACGAGGGCACCGACAGCATGAAGGAGATCGCAGGAGCGGTCCAGGAAGGTGCGAATGCCTATCTGGCCCGGCAGCTGCGCACGCTCGGCGTATTCGCCGTCGTCGTGTTCTTCCTGCTCATGCTGCTGCCCGCGGACGACTGGAATCAGCGCGCCGGACGATCGATCTTCTTTCTGATCGGCGCGGCGTTCTCGGCAGCCACCGGCTATATCGGTATGTGGCTCGCCGTGCGCAGCAATGTCCGTGTCGCCGCGGCGGCCCGGGAAGCGACCCCGGCGGAGGGTGAGCCGGAAAAGGATCTCACCGCCGTCTCGCACAAAGCCATGAAGATCGCTTTCCGTACGGGCGGCGTCGTCGGCATGTTCACAGTGGGGCTCGGTCTGCTGGGCGCCTCCTGCGTGGTGCTGGTGTACGCGGCCGACGCGCCGAAAGTGCTCGAAGGCTTCGGCCTCGGGGCCGCCCTGATCGCCATGTTCATGCGTGTCGGCGGCGGCATCTTCACCAAGGCCGCCGACGTCGGCGCCGACCTGGTCGGCAAGGTCGAGCAGGGCATTCCGGAGGACGACCCGCGCAATGCCGCGACCATCGCCGACAACGTGGGCGACAACGTCGGCGACTGCGCGGGCATGGCGGCGGACCTCTTCGAGTCGTACGCCGTGACCCTGGTCGCCGCGCTGATCCTCGGCAAGGTGGCCTTCGGCGACTCCGGACTGGCCTTCCCGCTGATCGTGCCCGCGATCGGTGTCGTCACCGCCATGATCGGCATCTTCGCGGTCGCCCCGCGCCGGGCCGACCGCAGTGGCATGACTGCGATCAACCGGGGCTTCTTCATCTCCGCGGCGATCTCGCTCGTGCTGGTGGCGGCGGCCGTCTTCATCTATCTCCCGTCCAAGTACTCGGACCTCGACGGCGTCACCGATGCCGCCATCAAGGCCAAGGACGGCGACCCGCGGATCCTCGCGGTCGTCGCGGTGGCGATCGGCATCGTGCTGGCCGCTGTGATCCAGCAGCTGACCGGCTACTTCACCGAGACCAACCGCCGCCCTGTCATGGACATCGGCAAGACCTCGCTGACCGGCCCGGCCACCGTCGTCCTCGCCGGTATCTCGGTGGGTCTGGAATCGGCCGTGTACACCGCCCTGCTGATCGGTCTCGGCGTCTACGGGGCCTTCCTGCTCGGCGGCACGTCGATCATGCTTGCGCTGTTCGCTGTGGCGCTGGCCGGCACCGGCCTGCTCACCACGGTCGGCGTGATCGTCGCGATGGACACCTTCGGCCCGGTCTCCGACAACGCGCAGGGCATCGCCGAGATGTCCGGCGACGTCACAGGCGCCGGCGCCCAGGTGCTCACCAACCTGGACGCGGTCGGCAACACCACCAAGGCCATCACCAAGGGCATCGCCATCGCCACCGCGGTCCTCGCGGCATCGGCGCTCTTCGGGTCGTACCGTGACGCGATCACGACCGGCGCGCAGGACGTCGGCGAGAAGCTCTCCGGAGCGGGCGCCCCGATGAGCCTGATGATGGACATCTCGCAGCCCAACAACCTCGTCGGCCTGATCGCGGGCGCGGCGGTCGTCTTCCTCTTCTCGGGGCTGGCGATCAACGCGGTGTCGCGGTCGGCGGGGTCCGTGGTCTACGAGGTGCGGCGGCAGTTCCGCGAGCATCCCGGGATCATGGACTACACCGAGAAGCCCGAGTACGGGCGCGTCGTCGACATCTGCACCAAGGACGCGCTGAGGGAACTCGCCACGCCTGGTCTGCTCGCCGTGATGGCGCCCATCTTCATCGGGTTCACGCTCGGTGTCGGCGCGCTCGGCGCCTATCTGGCCGGCGCGATCGGCACGGGCACGCTGATGGCGGTGTTCCTCGCCAACTCCGGCGGTGCCTGGGACAACGCCAAGAAGCTCGTCGAGGACGGCCACCACGGCGGCAAGGGCAGTGAGGCCCACGCCGCGACGGTGATCGGCGACACGGTCGGCGACCCCTTCAAGGACACCGCGGGTCCCGCGATCAACCCGCTGCTGAAGGTGATGAACCTGGTGTCGCTGCTCATCGCGCCCGCGGTGATCAAGTTCAGCTACGGCGAGGACAAGAGCCTCGGGGTACGGATCGTGATCGCGATCCTCGCCCTGCTTGTCATCGTCGGGGCGGTTTACGTCTCCAAGCGGCGCGGGATCGCCGTGGGCGACGAGGGCGGCGCCGAGCGGGTGTCCAAGTCGGCCGATCCTGCGGTGGTTTCGTAGGCGGCCCCACGAGGTCCGGCTCAAGAGGCGGGCGGGCGGCGCGTGTTGACGCGCCGCCCGCCCGCCTCGTGTTTTCACACCCTCGCCGTGAGCCTTCTCTCGCCTGGTGTAATTGGTCATAAATGGTGTCATAGTCGTCGTTCGGTATGCGGCTGTCACCCGCCCGGCGTGTATGTTCCGGGGCCGAGAGCCATGGAAGGGACCAATCCGGTGAACAAGAAGCTCGCGGCCGCACTGTCCGGCGGTGCGGTACTGGTACTGGCGCTGTCCGGATGCACCAGCAGCAGCGAAGGCAACGACAAGCTGGATGCCTGGGCCAAGCAGGTCTGCGACGCGGTGCAGCCGCAGGCGAAGAAGATCGAGGCCGCCAATGCCGCGATCCAGAAGCAGACCTCGGACAACAGCACGCCGGACGCCGTCCGGAAGACCGACTCCCAGGCCTTCCAGGACATGTCGGACGCCTACAAGGCGATCGGCGACGCGGTCCGCAAGGCCGGGGCCCCCGACGTCGACAACGGTGCGAAGAAGCAGACGGACGCGGTCAAGGAGCTCGACGACATCGCCGCGTCGTACGCCGCTCTGAAGAAGCAGGTCGACGGCCTCGACGTCAAGGACCAGGCCAAGTTCGCCGACGGCCTCAAGGGCATCGCGACCTCGCTGGACAAGCTGAGCACGAGCGGTAACGACGCCCTGAAGAACCTCGAGGCGGGCGACGTCGGCAAGTCGATGGCCAAGCAGTCCAGCTGCAAGAGCGCTTCCACCGCCCCCTCGCCGGCGGTGAGCTGAGCCAAAGCTGCAGCCGGCCCCTCGGCCCCGCCACAATGGGGGGCGTGAGTACCTCAGGTCTGCCCGCCCTGCCCGCTGCCCCTGCTCCCGGCCGTACCGACGTCGCCGCCCGGCTGCGGGACGCCCTGCTCGGGGCGTCCTTCACCGCCGACGGGCTGCTCGAACTGCTCGGCGCCCCCGCGTACGCGGCGCTGGCGCGCAGCGAGACCGTGCCCGCGCTCCGGGCCACCCGCGGGGACACGCCGCTGGAGCTGCTCGTACGGCTGTTCCTGTTGCAGCAGCCCGTGCCGCACGCGCGTGTGGCCGGCGTTCTGCCCGTCGAGGAGTGTCTGGAGGACGGCTGGCTGGTGCCCGTCGGCGGGGGCGAGGTGGCCGCTGCGGTGGATGTGCGGCCGTACGGCGGGCCCGGCGGCGAGGACTGGTTCATCGTGTCCGACCTCGGGTGTGCGGTCGGTGGAGCGGGCGGGATCGGCAGCCGTGAGGAGGGCGTCGTCCTCGGTGTCGGCGGCGCGTCCACGACCCTCGCGGGCATCACCGTCCGTACGCCCGTCTCCGCCGCCCTCGACCTCGGCACCGGCTCCGGCATCCAGGCGCTGCACGCCGCGCAGCACGCGACGCGCGTGACGGCGACCGATCTCAACCCGCGCGCGCTGCACATCACCGCGCTCACGCTGGCGCTCTCCGGTGCCCCGGCGGCCGAGCTGCGCGAGGGCTCGCTGTTCGAGCCGGTGCGCGAGGACGAGACGTACGACCTGATCGTGTCGAACCCTCCCTTCGTGATCTCGCCCGGCGCACGGCTGACCTACCGGGACGGCGGGATGGGCGGGGACGATCTGTGCCGCACGCTCGTTCAAGGTGCGGGCGACCGTCTGAACGAGGGCGGGTTCGCGCAGTTTCTCGCCAACTGGCAGCACGTGGAGGGGGAGGACTGGCAGGACAGGATCAGGTCGTGGGTGCCGCGCGGCTGCGACGCCTGGATCGTGCAGCGCGAGGTCCAGGACGTCACGCAGTACGCCGAGTTGTGGCTCAGGGACGCCGGTGACCACCGGGGCGACCCGGCCGAGTACCAGGCGCGCTACGACGCCTGGCTGGACGAGTTCGAGGCGCGCAAGGTGAAGGCCGTCGGGTTCGGCTGGATCACCCTGCGCAGGACGACGGCCGCCGTGCCCTCGATCACCGTGGAGGAGTGGCCGCACCCGGTCGAGCAGCCTCTCGGCGACACGGTACGGGCGCACTTCGACCGTCTCGACTATCTGCGGGCGCACGACGACGCGGCCCTGCTGGAAGGGCACTTCAAGCTCGTGTCCGAGGTCGTCCAGGAGCAGGTCGGGCTGCCCGGCGCCGAGGACCCGGAGCACGTCGTGCTGCGCCAGCACCGGGGCATGCGGCGGGCCACCAAGGTGGACACCGTCGGCGCGGGCTTCGCGGGCGTGTGCGACGGTTCGCTGAGCGCCGGCCGCATCCTGGACGCGATCGCCCAACTGGTCGGCGAGGACCCGGTGTTGCTGCGCGACCGTACGCCGGCGCAGATCAGACTGCTGGTGGAGCAGGGATTCCTCGAGCCGGCGTAGGGGCGCGACGGCGAAGGGGGCCGTTTTAGGGACGCGGGCACGGATTTGCGGGTCTGTGGCGGCGGCAGTTCGCGACCCCTGACGAATTGACCGGTGAGAAGGTCATCGGCAAAGCGCACGAGTTGCGCCGGAACAAGCAGGGACTGCCTGCCGGAACAAGCGGGAACGAGCTGTGCAGCAACTAATTCGAGTCGACCTGTGCGCCGCGGCCCGAGCGCATCGGGTACGGCTGTGTGACGGGACGGAACGGCTGGGGCGCGTGTGAAGGCTGGGCGGGGTCCCGGTCCCGGGTGAGTCCCGGAGTCCGTCGGCTCCGCGTTCACCCCGGGTTCGCCTGTGCGCCGCCCGCGCGTGTCAGTCTCGCCGGGCGGGGCACTCGCGAACGGGAGAAAAGGGGCACGGCAAGCCATGGAGAGCGGACCGGCGATCTTCGCAGGTGTGGTGTTCGCCCTGTTCGGAGGGGCGCTGCTGGCATGGACCGTGGCCCGGGTGGGGTGTCGCGAGCCGGTCGCCCACGGTGTGAACCCCGTCGCATCGGCGACCGTCGCGGGCCTTGCCGCGGTGATCATGCTGGCCCTTGGAACATGGTGCCTGACCCGGGTCTGAAAGCAGCCCCGGAGCTGCGGCTTGGTTAATTGAGAGGTGATCCTCCGGACTGGCTCGAAAAGGCCGGTGGGTACTCCGGGCGGCAGGAATGGCGGTAGTCGGGTTACCGTTCGAGTGGCCGTTGCGGGCTTTTCCCGTTTGACACGGGGGCGGGATGTACCGTCACACTCCGCAGCGTCACCACGACCCGCCCCCGGGACCGAGAACCATCCGGGGAGGCCCAAGCGTCGACCGGAGAGAAGAGCGAAGTTGTCCCCGACCAGCGAGACCGCACACGGCGGCCGCCGACTCGTCATCGTCGAGTCGCCTGCCAAGGCGAAGACGATCAAGGGCTACCTCGGCCCCGGCTACACCGTCGAGGCGAGCGTCGGGCACATCCGCGACCTTCCCAACGGCGCCGCGGAGGTGCCGGAGAAGTACACCGGCGAGGTCCGCCGCCTCGGTGTGGACGTCGAACACGACTTCCAGCCCGTCTATGTGGTCAACGCTGACAAAAGGGCCCAGGTCAAGAAGCTCAAGGACCTGCTCGCCGACTCCGACGAGCTCTTCCTCGCCACCGATGAGGACCGCGAGGGCGAGGCCATCGCGTGGCACCTCCTGGAGGTGCTGAAGCCCAAGGTCCCGGTCAAGCGCATGGTGTTCCACGAGATCACCAAGGACGCGATCCGCGAGGCCGTCGCCAACCCGCGCGACCTCAACCAGCGCATGGTCGACGCCCAGGAGACCCGCCGCATCCTCGACCGCCTCTACGGCTACGAGGTCTCGCCGGTCCTGTGGAAGAAGGTCATGCCGCGGCTGTCGGCCGGCCGTGTCCAGTCCGTCGCGACCCGACTCGTGGTGGAGCGGGAACGCGAGCGCATCGCTTTTCGTTCTGCCGAGTACTGGGACCTGACGGGCACCTTCGCGACCGGCCGCGCGGGGGATCCCTCGGACCCGTCGTCGCTGGTCGCCCGCCTGCAGACCGTCGACGGCAGGCGGGTCGCGCAGGGCCGCGACTTCGACTCCCTGGGACAACTCAAGAGCGCGAACACCCTCCACCTCGACGAGGCGAACGCCCGCGCCCTCGCCGCCGCCCTGGAGAACACGCAGTTCTCGGTGCGCTCGGTCGAGTCCAAGCCGTACCGCCGCTCGCCGTACGCCCCGTTCCGTACGACGACGCTGCAGCAGGAGGCGAGCCGCAAGCTGGGCTTCGGCGCGAAGGCCACCATGCAGGTCGCGCAGAAGCTGTACGAGAACGGCTACATCACCTACATGCGTACGGACTCCACGACGCTGAGCGACACCGCCGTGGCCGCCGCCCGCGCCCAGGTGACACAGCTGTACGGCGCCGACTACCTGCCGTCGGCCCCTAGGACGTACGCCGGCAAGGTCAAGAACGCGCAGGAGGCGCACGAGGCGATCCGGCCTTCGGGTGATCGTTTCCGCACTCCCGCCGAGACCGGCCTGACCGGCGACCAGTTCAAGCTCTACGAGCTGATCTGGAAGCGGACCGTCGCCTCCCAGATGAAGGACGCGACCGGCAACTCCGTCACGGTGAAGATCGGTGGCACGGCCGCCGACGGCCGGGACGTCGAGTTCAGCGCGTCCGGCAAGACGATCACCTTCCACGGCTTCCTGAAGGCCTACGTCGAGGGTGCCGACGACCCGAACGCGGAGCTGGACGACCGCGAGCGCCGGCTGCCGCAGGTCGCCGAGGGCGACCGGCTCAGCGCCGAGGAGATCACGGTCGACGGGCACGCCACCAAGCCCCCGGCCCGCTACACCGAGGCCAGCCTGGTCAAGGAGCTCGAAGAGCGCGAGATCGGCCGTCCGTCGACGTATGCGTCGATCATCGGCACGATCCTCGACCGCGGCTATGTCTTCAAGAAGGGCACGGCGCTCGTCCCGTCCTTCCTGTCCTTCGCCGTGGTCAACCTCCTGGAGAAGCACTTCGGGCGGCTCGTCGACTACGACTTCACCGCCAGGATGGAGGACGACCTCGACCGCATCGCGCGCGGCGAGGCGCAGGCCGTGCCGTGGCTGAAGCGGTTCTACTTCGGCGAGGCCAACGGCATCGGCGGCGCGGCCGAGGCGGGCAACGGCGACGGGGACCACCTCGGCGGCCTCAAGGAGCTGGTGACCGACCTGGGTGCGATCGACGCGCGCGAGGTGTCGTCGTTCCCGGTGGGCAACGGCATCGTGCTGCGCGTCGGGCGCTACGGCCCGTACATCGAGCGGGGCGAGAAGGACGCCGAGGGGCACCAGCGCGCGGACGTGCCCGAGGACCTCGCGCCGGACGAGCTGAGCGTCGAGCTCGCGGAGGAGCTGCTCGCCAAGCCGAGCGGCGACTTCGAACTCGGTGCCGACCCGCAGACGGGCCACCAGATCATCGCCCGCGACGGCCGTTACGGCCCGTACGTCACCGAGGTGCTCCCCGAGGGCACCCCGAAGACCGGCAAGAACGCCGTGAAGCCGCGTACGGCCTCGCTGTTCAAGTCGATGTCGCTGGACACGGTGACGCTCGAGGACGCGCTCAAGCTGATGTCGCTGCCGCGGGTCGTCGGTACGGACGCCGAGGGCCAGGAGATCACCGCGCAGAACGGGCGGTACGGGCCGTACCTGAAGAAGGGCACGGACTCGCGTTCGCTGCAGTCCGAGGAGCAGCTCTTCACGATCACGCTCGAAGAGGCCCTGGAGATCTACGCGCAGCCCAAGCAGCGTGGCCGTGCGGCCGCCAAGCCGCCGCTGAAGGAACTGGGCACCGACCCGGTCAGCGAGAAGCCGGTGGTCGTCAAGGACGGCCGCTTCGGGCCGTACGTCACCGACGGGGAGACCAACGCGACCCTGCGCTCCGGCGACAGCGTCGAGGAGATCACCCCCGAGCGCGGCTTCGAACTGCTCGCCGAGAAGCGGGCGAAGGGGCCCGCCAAGAAGACGGCGAAGAAGGCGCCCGCGAAGAAGGCCCCGGCCAAGAAGGCGACGACCGCCAAGAAGACGGCTGCGAAGAAGACGACGGCCGCGAAGAAGACGGCTGCCAAGACGACCACCGCCAAGAAGACCGCCGCGAAGAAGGCGACGGCTTCGAAGACGACGTCGGACGACTGAGTCAGGACGACTGAGTCAGGACGACTGAGTCAGGACGGCGGAGGAAGGACGGCTGAGTCGGGGACGACTGATCCGGGGCACCTTCCTCCACGGTCGCTTCGCAAAACGAACGCCCCGATATCGCTTTGGTGTCGGGGCGTGCGCACGTCCGCACGCGCGCCCCGGGCTGTCAGTCGGTCCCGATAGGCTGAATGCATGACGCGAGCCGAGCAGCCAACGGGCCACCACCCGGCCCCCGACGACGCCCTTGTCGCGGACTCCCGCGAGCGTGCCGTCCGCGCCCTGCTGCGCCGACCGCAACTGCGACGGCTGTGGAGCGCACAACTCGTGGGCGGAGTCGGCGACACGCTCGCCCTCCTCGTGCTGGTGCTCCTCGCCCTCCAGGCAGCGATCGGCGAGGGCTCGTTCGGCGGTGGATACCGGGGCGTGGCGTTCGCAGTGGCGACCGTTTTCGCAGTGCGCATCCTGGCGACGCTCCTCTTCGGAGCCGTCCTGCTGGGGCCGCTGACCTCCCTGACGTCCCAGGAGGGCCCGCTCGACCGCCGCTGGACCATGGTCGGCGCCGACGGCGTCCGGGTCGCCGCGCTGATCGTCGCGCCCCTGTGGATCGACTGGACCCCCGGCAACGCGCTCGCCGCGCTGCTGGTCACGGCCTTTGTCACGGCGGTTGCCGAGCGCTTCTGGACGGTGTGCCGCGAGAGCGCGGCGCCCGCCCTGCTGCCGGCCCCGCCCCCGGAGGGCGCGACGGTACGACCGCTGCCGGACCACATGGACGCTCTGCGCCGCCTGTCGCTGCGCACGAGCTTCGTGGCGATCCCGCTGGCGGCCGCCGCACTCGTCGTCGCGGGGCTGCTCAACAACCTTCTCGGCACCGGGCTCGACTGGTTCGACCAGCACCAGGCGGCCCTCGCCTCTTATGTGGCGGCCGGGCTGTTCGCCGCGTCGCTGTCCGTGGTGACCTTCCTGGAGCTGCCCGACACGCGCACCCCGCGCGCGCGTTCGCCGCTCGAAGGGCTGCGCCGCCCCAAGACGGGCGCGGGCGTGGACAAGGGCCGTACGGGCGCCATCCCGTTGCTGGTGCTTTCGGCCGCCGCCGTCGCGGGGGCGGTCTCCGCGGCCGTCGCCGTCTGCGTGCTGCACGCCACGGACCTGCACGGCGGTCCGGTGACGTACGGGCTGTTGGTGTTCGCGCTGACGGGCGGTGTCGTCGTCGGCATCCGTACGGCGCCTTCCGTGCTGCCCACGCTGTCGCGGCGCCGGCTGCTCGCGCTGGCGATCGCCTTCACGGGGGTCGCGCTGCTGGCCGCCGGGCTCGTCCCGGACGTCACCACGGTCATGCTGATCGTCGCGCTGGCCGGCATCGGCGCGGGTGTGGCCGCCAACACCGGCCACACGCTGCTCGACCAGGAGGCCGAGGACTACCGGCGGGCGCGTACGACGGAGCACCTGCACGCGGTGGTACGAGTGTGCGTGGCGCTCGGCGCCGTGATCGCGCCCGTGGTGGCGGCGGGGATCGGGCCGCACCGGCTGGAGAACGGCAAGTTCGTGTTCGCACACGGCGGCGCCGCGTTCACCCTGATGCTGGTGGGGGCGCTGCTGCTGCCGGTGGCCGCCCTGGTGCTGGCCAAGGTCGACGACCGCTCGGGCGTGCCGCTGCGGCACGACCTGCGGGACGCGCTGCTGGGCGGCGACGACCCGGTGACCGTACCGGCCTCGAACGGTTTCTTCATCGCCCTGGAGGGCGGCGACGGGGCCGGCAAGTCCACGCAGGCCGAGGCTCTCGCCGAGTGGATCCGCGGCAAGGGTCACGAGGTCGTGCTGACCCGTGAGCCGGGGGCGACACCGGTGGGCAAGCGCCTGCGGTCGATCCTGCTGGACGTGTCGAGCGCGGGGCTGTCCCATCGCGCGGAGGCCCTGCTGTACGCGGCGGACCGCGCGGAACACGTGGACACCGTGGTCAGGCCCGCCCTGGAGCGGGGCGCGGTGGTCATCTCGGACCGTTACATCGACTCCTCGGTGGCCTACCAGGGGGCGGGCCGTGACCTGTCACCGACCGAGATCGCCCGTATCAACCGCTGGGCGACGAACGGCCTCGTTCCGCATCTGACCGTGCTCCTCGACGTCGCGCCGGACATCGCGCGTGAGCGGTTCACGGAGGCGCCGGACCGGCTGGAGTCGGAGCCGGCCGAGTTCCACGCGCGCGTGCGGTCCGGTTTCCTCACGCTGGCCGCGGCCGACCCCGGGCGGTACCTGGTGGTGGACGCGGGCCAGGAGCCCGAGGCCGTGACCACCGTCGTACGGCACCGGCTCGACCAGATGCTGCCGCTGTCCGAGGCCGAGGTGAAGGCCCAGGAGGAGGCGCGCAAGAAGGCTGAGGAGGAGGCCCGCCGCAGGGCCGAGGAGGAGGCCGCGCGCAAGGCCGAGGAGGAGCGGCTGGAGCGCGAGCGCCAGGAGCAGCTCGAGCGCCTGCGCGCCGAGGAGGAGGAGCGCAAGCGGCGCGAGCTGGAGGAGGCCCAGCGCCGCGAGGCCGAACGGCAGGCGGAGGAGGCCCGGCTGCGGGCCGAGGAGGCGCGCCGCCGTGCCGAGGAGGAGCAGGCCCGTCTGCTCGCGGAGGAGAAGGCTCGCGCCGAGGAGGAGGCCCGCCGCAGGGCCGAGGAGGAGCGGCGGCGCAAGCAGGCCGAGGAAGAGGCCCGGCTGCACGCCGAGGCCGAGGCCCGGCGCCTGGAGAAGCAGCGCAAGGCCGAGGAGGCGCTGCTGCGCGCCGAGGAGGCGAGGCGGCTCGCCGAGCAGGCCGCGGCCGCCGCTGAGGCGGGCCCCAGGCGGCCTGCGGCACCCGCGGTGCCGCCGGATGCGTCGACGGTGCCGACACCGGTGGTGACGCCGACGAACGCGTCGGGCGGTCCGGTCGAGGAGACCGCGGTGCTGCGGCCGGTGCGGGAGGAGAAGCCGGGCGCTGCGCGCGGCGGCGAGTCCGAGTCCGAGGTGACGGCGAAGCTGCCCCAGCCGCCGGCTCCCACGGGGGCGACGGACGAGACGGCCGTGCTGCCGCCGGTCGTGCCTGGGGCGGCCGACGAGACGGCGGTCCTGCCGCCGGTGCCGTCCGGTGCGGAGGACGAGACCGCCCTGCTGCCTCCCGTGCGGGGCGAGGACCCCGCGCACCGGGTGCCGCCGGGGCTCTTCCGGGACGAGCGCACGGGAGCGCGGCCGGACGGCGCCGAGGACCGCACGCGGGAGATGCCCCAGATCGACGCGGACGGCGAGCCCAGGCGACGGGCCCGCTCCGACTGGGCCGAGGAGACACCGCTGGACGACCTGCCGACCCTGGCGGACGAACTGCTCGGCCCGCGCGAGGACGAGCACGACGACGACGGCGCGGGCCGGGGGCGGCGCGGCCGGGGTCGCCGGGGCTGAGACCGGCTCGCCCGTGGCCGGGCGCGCCGCCTGAGCGTGGACCGGCCTCGCTCGGTGCCGGTGCCGGTGCCGGTGCCGGTGCCGGGTCGGCTGCGGTTGCCGTGCGGAGTTGCAGGGATAAGCGGGTGCGGGTCAGGCCCGGACGGCGTCGAGGACCGGGCGGGATCCTTGCTGACGCGGGGCCGGCCGGTGCGTCGCACTGCGAAGCCGCCGGCGTCGTGGAGACGCGGGCGGCTTCGGCGTCCGGGCGGGGTGGCCGGTGGGGCCGAAGGTTGCGGTGCCTGCTCGCCAGGGTTCGGCGCTCTGCGCTGGGACTCGGGCGGGGAGCCGGCCCGCCCGGGCTTGCTTCGCCCGCTGCGGAGCAGCAGCACAGCCGCTCCCTCGCCCAGGTCGCACGGGAGCTGTCGGGTGGCACCGGGTGCTCGGCCGTCGTTGTCAGTGCCGGGCCGCACAATGGATCCCGCAACGTGAATCGTGAGGAAAGGGCGGGGTGAGCGCATGACCGTCTGGGACGACCTCGTCGGCCAGGAGAAGGTGGCCGAGCAGCTCGGCGCCGCTGCCCGGGACGCCGATGCGCTGGTCACCGCAGCCGCCGCCGACGCACCACCGCCGGAGGCGTCGAAGATGACGCACGCCTGGCTGTTCACGGGGCCGCCGGGCGCCGGACGGATCCAGGCGGCGCGGGCGTTCGCCGCCGCCCTGCAGTGCGTCAGTCCCGACCGCGCGCTCGGCGGAGCCCCGGGCTGCGGGTTCTGCGACGGATGCCACACCGCGCTCATCGGCACGCACGCGGACGTCACCACCGTTGCGGCCGTCGGCACACAGATCCTCGCCGACGACATGCGTGACACCGTCCGCAAGTCGTTCACCTCGCCGGCCAACGGCCGCTGGCAGGTCATCCTCGTCGAGGACGCCGAGCGGCTGAACGAGAAGTCGGCCAACGCCGTCCTGAAAGCCGTGGAGGAGCCCGCCCCGCGTACGGTCTGGCTGCTGTGCGCCCCCTCCATCGAGGACGTCCTGCCCACGATCCGTTCCCGCTGCCGGCATCTGAACCTGCTCACGCCCTCCGTGGACGCCGTGGCCGACATGCTCGTACGGCGGGAAGGCATCGAACCGCCCGTCGCCGCCGCGGCGGCCCGCGCCACGCAGGGACACGTCGACCGGGCCCGCCGCCTGGCCACCGACCCGGCCGCCCGCGAGCGCCGCGCCGCCGTCCTGAAACTCCCCCTGCGCGTCGAGGACGTCGGCGGCTGCCTCAAGGCCGCCCAGGAACTCGTCGACGCGGCCGCCGAGGACGCCAAGCAGCTCGCCGAGGAGCGGGACGGCAAGGAGACCGAGGAGCTGAAGGCGGCGCTGGGCGCGGCCCAGGGCGGCCGGATGCCGCGCGGCACGGCGGGCGTGATGAAGGACCTCGAGGACAAGCAGAAGCGGCGCAGAACACGTACGCAGCGCGACAGCCTCGACTTGGCCCTGACCGACCTCACCGGCTTCTACCGCGACGTCCTGGCTCTTCAGCTCGGCACCCGCGTGGCCCTCGCCAACGGGGACGCCGAGGACACCCTTGAGCGCCTCGCCCGCGCCGGCTCTCCCGAGTCCACCCTCCGCCGCATCGAGGCGATCGCCGCCTGCCGCGAGGCCCTCGACCGCAACGTTGCTCCGCTGCTGGCGGTCGAGGCGATGACGATG
Source organism: Streptomyces sp. NPDC001137 (assembly GCF_040298885.1). Lineage (NCBI taxonomy): Bacteria > Bacillati > Actinomycetota > Actinomycetes > Kitasatosporales > Streptomycetaceae > Streptomyces > Streptomyces sp. NPDC001137. The sequence goes on along the minus strand of NZ_JBEPBA010000010.1, from coordinate 115,809 downwards.
GCCCTCAGAGCGGGCTGACCGCGCGCGAACTCCGTTGATCAACGGGAAGTTGACGAGGTAATTCATACGAGCCACGGCGTGCACGCACCGCATCTGAATGGATGCGCAGAGTTACGCTCGCCTGATGTACATCAGGCGCAGCTTCCGTTCCTGCCGTCCCAGAACCGCAGCCACCCTCCTCGCCGCGGCCGCACTGCTCGTCTCCGCCTGCTCCTCCGGGGGCACCGCGAGCACCGGCGGCAATGCGGCGGAGGCGGTGCTGGCCGCGCTGCCGCAGTCGACGCCGTCCGCTCTCTCGTCGTACTACGAACAGAAGCTGAGCTGGCGCACCTGCGGCCCCACGGGCTTCGAGTGCGCCACGATGAAGGCCCCGCTCGACTACGCCAGGCCGGATGCCGGGGACGTACGGCTCGCAGTCGCCCGCAAGAAGGCCACCGGCAAGGCCAAGCCGCTCGGTTCCCTGCTGGTGAACCCGGGCGGGCCGGGCGGCTCGGCGATCGGGTACCTGCAGCAGTACGCCGGTGTCGGCTACCCGGCGGAGGTCCGCGCCCGCTACGACATGGTCGCCGTCGATCCGCGCGGCGTCGCCCGCAGCGAGCCCGTCGAATGCCTCGACGGCCGGCAGATGGACGCCTACACACAGACGGACACCACCCCCGACTCCGTCCATGAGATGAACCAACTCGTCCGCGCGTACCGGAAGTTCGCGGAGAGCTGCGGGCAGCACTCGGCCCAGCTGCTGCGGCACGTCTCCACCGTCGAGGCGGCGCGTGACATGGACATCCTGCGGGCGGCGCTGGGGGACTCGAAGCTGACGTATGTGGGGGCGTCGTACGGGACGTTCCTCGGGGCGACGTACGCCGGACTCTTCCCGGAGCGGGTGGGCCGGCTGGTGCTCGACGGCGCCATGGACCCGTCCCTGAGCAGCCGCCGGCTGAACCTGGACCAGACCGCGGGATTCGAAACGGCGTTCCAGTCGTTCGCGAAGGACTGCGTGCAGCAGCCCGACTGCCCGCTCGGCCGCAAGGGCACCACGCCCGCCCAGGTCGGCGACAACCTCAGCGCCTTCTTCAAGGAACTGGACACGCACCCCATCCCCACCGGCGACGCCGACGGCCGCAAGCTGGGCGAGGCCCTCGCCACCACCGGCGTGATCGCGGCGATGTACGACCAGGGCACGTGGGCGCAGCTGCGCGAGGCGCTGACCTCGGCGATGAAGGAGAAGGACGGCGCGGGCCTGCTCGTCCTCTCCGACAGCTACTACGAGCGCAACGCCCAAGGCCGCTACACGAACCTGATGTCCGCCAACGCCGCCGTGAACTGCCTGGACCTCCCGGGCGCCTTCGCCGGCCCCGAACAGGTGGAGAAGGCGCTCCCGTCCTTCGAGCAGGCCTCCCCGGTCTTCGGCAGGGGCCTTGCCTGGGCCTCCCTGAACTGCGCGTACTGGCCGGTGCAGCCCACCGGGGCCCCGCACCGCATCAAGGCGAAGGGTGCGGCCCCGATCGTCGTGGTCGGCACCACCCGCGACCCGGCGACCCCGTACCGATGGGCCCAGTCCCTGTCCCGCCAGCTCGCCTCGGCCCGCCTCCTCACCTACGAGGGCGACGGCCACACCGCCTTCGGCCGCGGCAGCACCTGCATCGACTCCACGATCGACGCCTACCTGCTCCGCGGAACCCCTCCGACCCAGGGAAAGCGCTGCTCATAGGCCTACTACCAGCCCCGCGGCACCCCCGCCCGGGGCTGGTACGGAGCACCCCCCGAAACTGTGTAGACTTACCGACGTTGCTGATCGCACCATAGTGCGGACGGCGCGCCGCCTTAGCTCAGATGGCCAGAGCAACGCACTCGTAATGCGTAGGTCTCGGGTTCGAATCCCGAAGGCGGCTCCATTTGGAACCCCGGGTCAGGCCTCTGACCTGGGGTTTTCTGTCATTCATGTTGTCTCGTCCGGCCGGGATTGCGGCTGTTGACCAGTGCAGCCGCAATGCGTAGGTCGGAGGTTTCTGGTGGTGTGGTTCGCGGGGGTGCGCGTGCCGGTACCCCTCTGACCTTGTGGGTTCGAGGGCTCGCCGCCGCCTCATCGGTTCTGGTCGGCAATGGCGTGCGGGAGGGGAGCGCATCCGTGCATCTGTAGTGCAGCAGCTGGCATTGATGGCGGGCGTCCGAGCGGGAAGCGCTGGCTATGGCCAAGTTGTCGATGTCGCACAACCCTGCGCAGGAAGGTTGGCTCGGTCGGTTCCGTCGGTCCGGTGATGCTGTCCGGGGCGAGGGCGGGAGTGTGAATGCCGTACGTGCGCGAGGTGCACCGTGGTACTCCCGGAGCCGTCCGGACGGCACGAGTTGAAGGCCGACGATGCGGAGATCCTCGCGGCCTCGAACTCCGGCTACGGCGTGCCCCCACTGCTCGGCTCGATCCCGCCCGCCTCCTCATCGAAGGTCTACGACACCTCCACCCGGCCGGAAGAGCCGCAGGGCGGCCCGGCGGCGCGAACGCGGAAGGACCGCGGAACGAGCCGGAATCCTCAACGGGCGCATCGGCTGGAAACGGTTATCGTCGATCGGCGTGACGAATAAGTTCAGCTATAATAACTCCATCTATATGTTGGAGGTGGTGCTGTGGACAAGCCCGCCGAGATGTTCGACCGTGTTTTCGAATGGGCCGAGCTGACCCGGTTCGCCACCTTGCCTGGCCCGCGGGCCACGCTGGGCGTGGTCTCCGGTCGCCGCCGACAGGGCAAGACCTTCCTGCTCGACGCTGTCACTCGTGCCAGTGGCGGCTTCATGTTCACCGCCACCGAGACCACCGAGGCCGACGCCCTGCGTCAGTTCGGTGAGGCGCTGGCCCGTCATCGCGGGCAGCCCACTCCGTTCCGTTTCGCGCACTGGGACGAGGCGGTCACGGAACTCATGCGCATTGCCGACTCGGGCGGGCCCACCGTGGCGGTCATCGACGAGTTCCCTTTCCTCGCCAAGGCGTCTCCCTCCCTGCCTTCGATCATCCAGCGCGCTCTGGACCCTGCTGCCCAGCACACCAACACTCCCGTGCGTCTGCTGTTGTGCGGCTCCGCGCTGTCGTTCATGGGCCGGTTGCTGTCCGGCAATGCTCCGCTGCGTGGCCGGGCCGGCCTCGAACTCGTGGTCCCGACCCTGGACTTCCGGCTCGCGGCCGAGTTCTGGCAGATCGACGACCCGCGTACGGCGCTTCTGACCAACGCCATCGTCGGGGGTACACCCGCCTACCGCCGTGAATTCACACAGGGGGACACCCCTGCCGGGCCGGACGACTTCGACGCCTGGGTCATCCGTGCCGTCCTCAACCCGGCGCGTCCGCTCTTCCGGGAGGCCCGCTACCTCCTCGCCGAAGAGCCCGAACTGCGTGACACCGCGCTGTACCACTCGGTACTGGCAGCCATCGCCTCCGGCAACGCCGCTCGTGGTGGCATCGCCGACTACCTGGGGCGCAAGTCCACCGACCTCGCCCACCCGCTGAGCGTGCTCCAGGACGTCGGCATGATCACCCACGAGGCCGATGCCTTTCGCCGTAACCGCTCCGCTTACCGCATCGCCGAGCCGCTCGTCACCTTCTACCACGCGGTCATGCGCCCGGCCTGGGGCGATCTGGAACGCCCCGGGCGGGCCTCCGACGTATGGCGCCGCGCCCAGTCCACCTTCCGCAGTAAAGTCGTCGGCCCGCACTTCGAGCAGGTCTGTAGGGAATGGGCCCGCTGGCACGCTGCGCCCGACACTCACGGAGGGCACGTCACGCGGGTCGCCAGCGGTGCCGTCAACGACCCCGCGGCCAGGACCAGCCACGAAGTCGACGTCGCCGTCCACGGTGAGTCCCACGAGGGCCGCCAGGTGCTGCTCGCCATCGGAGAAGCGAAGTGGAGCGACGTGATGGGAGCCGGCCACCTGGAACGTCTCCGGCACATCCGTTCCCTCCTGACCAGAAGCGGCACGGCCACCGAGGCGACACGGCTGTTGTGCTTCAGCGGCACCGGCTTCACCGATGAACTGCACCACCTCGCGAAGGACGACCGCACGATCCAACTCATCGACCTGCCTCGCCTTTACCACGGCGAGTGACTGCTGATCAGCAGCGCTGGGGAGCGGGTTGCCGCGCCGGTTGACGTACCCGCATGATGAGTTCGGGCTCTCCGGAGAGGAGGTCGCGGGCTCCTACGATCATCCGCGACCCGTCGCCGGACGGTCGGGCTGAACGCGGGCGGCCACTACGACATGTCGGCGACGTGCCTGCGGCGGCGGTGTTCCTGCGGGGAGGACGGTGTCACTGACCGGCAGGCGCCGACATGTGCAGCAGCCGTTCGGTGATCTCCCGGTACTGCCTCAGCGCGAGTCGTAGTTCCTCGGTCTGCGCGTGGGTGTCCTGCCAGCCTGCGCGCAGGATGCGGCGCCGTTCCGTGAGGGTGTCGGTGAACCGGGCAGCGACATCGTCGAGGACGGCGTCGGCCTCCTCCACCGCTTCGCGCGGGCTGTCGACGAAGCTGGTCAGGGCCTGTTGGAGGCGCAGGGTGAGCTTGTCCCGTTCGTCCTGCGAGACCAGGTCCTGGCCCGCCCCCCGATCGGGGCTGTCGGCGCCGGCGCCGGGCTCACGCGGTGCGTGATCGGGTTCGGTGCGAGGTGCCTGCGGGGCGCTTTGCGTCGCGGGATCATCCGGGCCCCCGGTCCGGGGTTGCCGTGCGTGTTCGGCGTTGAGCGACATCAGGTGCTGCTTCCCTTCGCATGGCGGCGGGTCAGTGGCCACGGTGCGTGGCCTTGGTCGTCGGGGGTCGGCCGGTCCGGGTCGGCCGGCTGTTCGGTGACCAGCGCCTCGAAGAGGCTTCGGGCTTCGACCATGGCCTCCCGCATTTCCTCGGTGCCGCTCTGGCCGCGGGCTGCGGTGTGCATGCTGCGGTAGCCCTGGACGTAGTGGGCGTGGTGGACGGACAGGGCGGCGATCTGGTCCTCGAACTGCTCGCCGTCGGGGAAGCCGCGATCCCTTGCCAGGCCTGCCAGAAGCGCGTCCGCCTCGGTGACGGCCTGTTGTGGTGACGCGACGAACTGCTCCTGGGCGGCGGCCCATTGAGTCACGTAGTACTCGCGGGCGTCGGGTGACAAGGGCCGCTCGGTGAGGGACCCGTGCCGTTCCACGCGCCTGTCGAGTTCCTGCTCGGCGGCCTTGGTGTCGCCGTCGTGGCGGGCGACGGTGCGGGCGTACTCGGGGCCGAAGCGCCGCTTCAGCCCGCGTCGGCCACTGCCCAGTACCCGTCCACGTCCGAAGTAGAGGAGGGCGGCCAGACCGATGACTATCACAGCGGTGATCACGACGGTGAACATGGCCGCCTTCTCTGACTCTCGTTGTGCACGTTGGTCAGCTTCATTGCCGTCAATTCCTGTCGGCTCATGGGGTGTTGAGGCCTGCCGGGTGGTGTCCGCGCGACGTGGGAACCGCCTCGGGCGTCCTTTGTCAGCGCCTGAAAGCGTCCTTGGCCTTGTCTCCGGCCTGCTTCAGGTTTCCGGAGACCTGGTCGGTCCTGCCGCGCCGCTGCAGTCGCCTGTTGCGGGTGGTTCGGCCGATGCGTTCGGTGATCCGGCCCTTCCATGCCTGTGTCCTGTGCCTGATGGTCCGTCCGACGGTCATGGCCGCCTCCTGTTTGTCCGGTGGGTGGGTTCCCCCGTGTGATCGCCGTACAGGCCGCTTGTTCCTGCGGGCAGGATCGAGCTCCGGAACGGACTACCTGCGGCTGTAGCGGCGGCCACCACTGCGCCCCCGCATGGCGAAGCCGACGATCCAGAGGACCAGGAGGACGGCGGCGACCCACCACAGGATCTGCATCGTGAAGCCGAACCCGAAGACCACCAGGATCAGCAGAAGGAGAAGAATCCAGATCATTGCCGGGCCTCCAGATCGCGGGGATTTCCTGAATTCCGCGGGGTCCGGGCGAAGCGGGAAGGTGGAATGCTGCGCCCCGATGGTCCGGAGTGGCATGGCCCTACGCCGTGCTGCCAGTCAACGCCCGGCAACCTCCCCTGTCAACGCAGCATCGACACTGACGAGTTCTGGGAGCTGTGCAGGGGCGGACGGGGTGAACGGAGCCTCGGCGGGTGCTTCGGCCGGCTCGGCCGGCGGCGCCGGCAGGATGTGGTCCTCCCACCAGGACAGGGCCAGCACGGTGGCGAGCAGGACGAAGGGGGTCGAAGCGGGAACGATCAGCGCGTACATGGGTACCGCCTGGCATGGATGCGTGCGACGCGGCGGGCAGCAGATCGGTGCCCGCTCGGGGCGCATCGGGCACGCCGGGATCGCGTGACGACGGGCATCTACGGGAACAGCCTCGCCCGTGACGCGGCGGGTTCCGGCACCGATGCGCTGGGTGCGCCCTCTGCGGAGCGCGTGGGCGGTGCGACGCTGCCGGGGGCAGGGGCGGCAAGGCGCACGCTAGTCCTCGCAGCCGTTCCCCGACAGGTGTCAAGCAGCCATCCATGCCTGCAGAACGCGCCGACGTCGCACGGTATCCGCAGCCTTTGGGCAGGACTAGGCTGTGGGGTGAGGCCCCAGTCCCCGGTATCGATGCTGTGTCCCGCTCCCGGGGAGGCCCACCGTGTTCGTCCTGCTCCTCATCCTCGTCGCGGTCCTGTTCGGCTTCGGCTTCCTTCACCCCATCTGGTGGGTGGCCGCGGCGGTGCTGGTCTACGGCGCAACCCGGCACGGCCGTGATCGCGGCGGAGGCCGCAGCAGTGGCGGCGGTTCCGATCTCGGGGACCACCGGGGCCCCCAGGACTACCGGGACTATCAGGAGCGCCGGGATCGTCAGGACCGCTGGGACCGCCGCTACAGCCGCCAGAACCGGGCGCGCTGGCGGCGCGAGGACCGTCGGGACCACGAACACCCCAGGTGACCGTGGAGTGGACCGGCAGCCGTGCCTACCGGCCCGGCTTCGGCAGGGCCGGACACGTCGAACTCGTCAAGAGGAACATGCCATGCAACGCACAACCCTGCTCCAAGAGGACTGGTGGAAGCTGCGGGCCGAGGCCACGTGGGGGAACGCATCGGAGGGAGAGGATCTCGTCGCACTGCGCGCCGAGAACGATCAGCTGCGGCGGGCGCTGGCCGGCCGCGCCGTCATCGACCAGGCTCGCGGCATGATGATGGTCCTGACCCCCTGCAGCCGCGGGACGGCCAGGGACCTCCTGGTCGACATCTCGCGGCAGTGCCACACCACACTTCGGGAGGTGGCCGCAGCCATGGTCGCCGGCTGGGAGGGCAAGCCGCTGCCGCGGCCGATGCAGCATGCGCTGCGGCATGCGCTGCGGCGGCTTTACGCGGAAGACCGAGGGGGCGACTCACCCCCGTCCGATGAACCGTCCAGGTAGGGAGAGGCCATGATCCACGCAGCCGATGTCCGGGAATGGCGCAACCGCGATGTCGTCGACAGCGAAGGCCACAAGGTCGGTGTCCTGGAGGCGGTCTATGTGGACACCACCACCGACGAGCCGGCCATGGCCTCGGTACGGACCGGACTTCCGACCCGGCACCGCCTGGTCTTCGTTCCCCTCGAGGACGCGATCGCCGGGCCCGGCTACGTCAAGGTCGGCTATGTCAGAACCCTGGTGAAGCGGGCCCCTTCGATCGGTACAGACGACGTGCTTCCCGCCGAGCAGGAGGAAGCCATCTTCAAGCACTATGGACTGCCGTACCAGCCCGGTGCGGCCGGCGAACGGCAACTGGCGCGCCGCTGACCACCTACGGACGGCACGACTGCCGTGTCCGCCGCAGCCGGGATCTGCGGTGGCAGCCGTCCGCTTCGACCCGTACGGGGCCTCGGCGTCTCCTCCTTCGCCCCAGCCCGCCGGCGCCGCCTGTGGAGCGGTGTCCCAAGCGGGGGCGGCGAGGTTTCAACTCCGCTGGCAGGGCTAGTCGTCGGACATGTCCAGACGCTACGGCGGAAGCCCCGCGGGGACGATCATCTCCATCATCGCGGACATCGCGGCACTGATTCTGATCCTGTGGATCGCTCTCTACCTGTTCGACGCCAACACCGCCAACACCACGGTCTCCTGGGTCCACGACGCGGCGAACTGGCTCTCGGGCTGGTCGCACAATCTGTTCACCATCCACTCGGACAACTGGCGCACCGCGGTCAACTACGGTCTGCCCGCTGTCGTCTACCTGCTGATCGGTCACGCGGTGGCCGGACGGGTCAACCGGACCTAGCCCTCTTCCGCCGTCCCCGCAACAGCGTCAGGCCACCAGGCGGGGGAGGGGCTCCAAGCTGTCGATGAAGGCGCGGGCGCGTTCGGACAGACGGCGGTTGCGGGGGCGAGTTCGCCCTTGGCCGTTCGAGCAGTACGGGGCTGTTCAGCGCGGTCCGCAGTTGTTCGCACGCGGCCGCGAAACGCTCCCGGATCTCCATCAAGGGCGCGTCAGTCCCACCGTGAGCGGCACAGGTCCGGCCCTCACGCGGTGGCCGCGAGGTGTCGCCCGGCCTGGTCCTTGACGCCCGCCGTCTGGCAGATGGTCACGGCGCCGACGGTTGTCGGGCTCCGCAACTATCAAGGGACACCGATGGGGAATCGCAGAGAAGAAGAACGGGCGCCCAAGCGCAAGGTACTCGACCTGACTGCCGTGCAGGTGGTGGCGAGCGCACTCGCGACTGTGGTGGGTGCGGTGCTGGCGTCCCTGCTGGGGGTGACCGGAACGCTCATCGGGGCCGCCGTGGTCAGTACCAGCGCGACCACCGGCGCGGCGGTCTTCTCGCATGCTTTCCGACGGACAGGCGAGGGGATCCGTAGCCGGGTGCCGCCCGTGGGAGTGCCGAGGACGCCGGGCGAGGAGCGGGCGGAACACCGCGCGGACGCCCGGGCGGCGTTCGGGTCACCGGCCCACGCCGAGCCTGTCGCAGCCAGCCCGCCCTTCGGAACCGGTGGCCCGGATCGCGAGCACGGCGGGACGACAGCGGGCTCCGCGTCTTCCGGAGGAGAGTCGGTCACCACCTATCGTGGTGGCTCCGTCCGGAGATCCATCGGATGGAGGAAATACGCCTTGGCGACGGGCCTGGTGTTCGCCCTGGCGATGATCACGGTCACCGCGGTGGAGGTGATCATGGGTAAACCGGTGGCGGCCGTGGTCAGGAACGAGCCGGGCAGGGGAACCTCGGTGGGCGGTGGCTCGGCGGGTACCCCGGGTCCCGGCGACAGCCGGACGCCCACCTCGGGTGCGTCCAGCGGCACGGCGCCGCAGACGGCCGGCTCCGCCTCGCCGGACGCGAGCGCGGCGCCGGACACCATTTCTGGTCCGGGCGCCAGCTCCAGCCCCAGCCCGAGCGGTTCGGCGTCGTCCGCATCGTCCAGCGGCGCTGCGGCGAGCAGTTCCGACGCCACCGCTGATTGAGCAGTGACGAGCCGGTCCAGACCTCGGCGGGCGGCGTCGTCGGGGGCGGAGCGCGTAGGACCCGGTCCCAGACGCGCCGTCCTGGTCAGCTGTTCCATGAAGAACACTCATGCATGAGCGCTGCGCCGCATGGCCGTCCGGTGCGGGAGGGTTGTCCGGGGATCGTCGGTGGAGGGCGGCACGGTGGTGGAACCAGTGCTGTTCGTCGCGGGGGCGCACGACGGTCGGACGGCGTCTTCGCCGCACCTTGTCGCCTGTGTTGTCCCGGCCGTGGCGGGCGGTGCGGCGTGCGCCGGGTCAGGATCGGGCTCAGCCCCGGCAGAGCCGCCGGGATCCCCCGGTCACGCGGTCGGCGGCCCCGGTACCGCTGGTGGACGGCTCGACTCCGTAGGCCGTCCCGGCCTTCGCACGAGTGACGGTCGCACCTTGATGTGCCCCGGGTCTGATGGAGTCGGGTTGCTGAGAACGGCCGTCCGGCAGCAGCCGGAGACTGCCTCGGGCAGCCATGCCCGCGTCTGCCCGGGCGAGGCCCTAATGCACCCGGGCCTCGCCGGTCTCCTGCGTGTCCTCGTCCGGCAGGTGGACGTCGTTGACCGCGATGTTCACCTCGACGACTTCCAGGCCCGTCATCCGCTCCACCGCCGCGATCACGTTCTCACGGACCTCTGCGGCGAGGTCGGTGATGCTCACCCCGTATTCGACGACGACCTGGAGGTCGATTGCGGTCTGCTTCTCACCGACCTCGACCTTTACGCCGCGCCCCGCGCTCGGATGCCCGCCCGGGACCCGGTCGCGCATGGCTCCCATGGTGCGGGTGAATCCGCCGCCCAGCGCGTGGATTCCGGGGACCTCCCGTGCGGCGATGCCGGCGATCTTCTCCACCACCCCGTCGGCGATGATGGTCCGGCCGCGGGTCTCCGGCGGTTCCTGGGTCCCGGGATGTGCGGCGTGCAGTGTCGTGCCCAGGCCGGTGCGGGGCTCATCGGAGCCGGGCCTGGGAAGGGTCGAACCGTTCGGCTCCGTCATGCGAAGCCACCTCCTCGGGTGGTGCACGGACTGCCGTGCCCGGGCAGCCGTCGGCCGCCGCCTGCCGTGCGGCTTGCCGAGTACCGCGCTGCGCCTCGTCCATGCCCGCGTACGGCATCACATCGCGGCCACGGTCCAGGCCCTGGGAACAGGCGGGTTACCGGCCACCCACCGGACCGCGCCGAGGACTATGCTGCGTACGGACGTCCCAGACCCCGGCGGCTTGTCGTTGCTCGACACAGATGGCGCGCGGAGCGGACTCGTAGTCCGTCACCCGGCGGCATCCCTGGAGGGAACCGGGTGGTCCTCCGTCCTGGCGCACAGGCGGTCGGACCGGCCTTCGCTCCGACTCCGCCGAACGTACGCCCCCACCGGGAGCGCGCCGTACAAGCCGGGTATCCGGCGTCACCGCGCCCGCTGCCGGATGGTCCCCAGAACCGAGGCGTCATGTCCCTCCCGCAGCTCACCGTGTATCGCCATGACCGGAGGAAACGGGCACTGATCACCCTGGCCGGTGAGATCGACCTGGAATCGGCGCCACTGGTGCGCGCCGCACTGGAGCGGTGTCTGTACGACGACATGCACACCATCGACGTCGACCTCACCCCCGTCACCTTCTGTGACTGCAGCGGACTCAACGCCTTCCTGTACGCCGCGCAGCAGACCACCCTGGCGGGCGGGACCCTGCGACTGCACCACCCGCCGCCGATGCTCGCCCTTGTCATCGGCCTCGCCGGCTGCGGGTTCCTGCTCCTCGGCACTCCGTTCGGCCCCCTGCCGCCTCCTCCCGGGGACACCGCGGCCATGCCCGCTCCAGCCCCGCCACACCGGTCTGTCCCGCTTGCGCCTGTTCTCTCGGGCGATGTGCGATGACGGCCGGAGTCGGGCGGGGACAGTCACGGAAGCCGGGAGACGGCGAGCCCTGCTCCATGGCTCCGGTGCGGTTGCGCCGGCTGAACCGTTGGCTGGTGGAGGACATGCTTGAGGACCTGGCGGGACTGTATGCGGAGGCCCGTGCGACGGCGCCGGGTGAGGCGTACCGCCGTCCCGGCCGCCAGAACTTCCTGAACCGTCTCACCACGGACATGCGCCGGCCGGGATTCGCCATGGTGGTCGGCGAGACGGACGGACTGATGGGATGCGCCTTCGGGTTCCCGGCACGCGGCGACGGCTCGTGGTGGTTCGGTCTCGACGGAGTACTGCCGCGCAGCATCGATCAACTCACGCTGTTCGACCGGGTCTTCGCGTTCGGTGACATCCTGATCCGGCCGCACCTGCAGGACCGTGGCCTCGCCCGCAGGCTGCAGGAGCGGCTGCTGATCGACCATCAGGCGTCACTCGGCGCCGCGCTGGTGGACCGGGCCGATCGTGCAACCTCGGCTGCGTTCCGCTCCTGGGGGTGGCTGGATGTCGGAGAGCTTCGCAGGCCGGCCGGTCCCACCAGGTTCCGCGCGCTGGTGCTTCCCGTCGGGGAACGCACCACGGCGAGGCCGAAGGGTCTTGTCACGATGCCTGGAGAAGGCGGCCCGGGTGGTCCCTGAGAGGCGGTCGGCCCGCATTCGGATGCTGGTGGCCGAGCAGGCGGCCCGGCGCGGTGCCCGGGTCGGCGTGGTGGACGTGTGCACCGCGGCCGTGGCCGCGCTGCCGGTCGGCGGGGCCGGGCTGTCGGCGATGTCCCAGGCCGCGCCGAGCCACCCGCTGTGCAGCACCGACGGCATCAGCGAGCAACTGGAAGAGCTCCAGCTCACGCTGGGCGAGGGGCCCTGTGTGGACGCCTTCCTGCACGGCTCGGCCGTCCTGACGCCCGATCTGCTCACCCGTGACCTGCAGGACCGTTGGATGGTGTTCGCCGAGGCGGCCCTGGAAGCCGGGGCACGCGCGGTGTTCGCGCTCCCGCTGCAGATGGGGGCGATCAGCCCGGGAGTGCTGGACCTGTATGCCGATGTTCCGGTCCGGTTGGACGCGGAGGAACTGGCGGACGCGTTGGCGTTCGCCGATCTCGCGACATGGGTACTGCTCGACGCGCGAATCGACGAGACGGGCGGCCCGCGCGATGGTCCCGTCGAGGACCTGGGCGCATACCGGGCGGAGATCGACCAGGCCAGCGGGATGCTCACGGCCCAGCTCGGAGTCGGCATCGAGGAAGCCTTCGTAAGGCTCCGCGCCTACGCCTATGCACACGGACGCCGGCTCGCCGACGTGGCCGCGGACGTGGTGGCCCGGCAGCTTCGTTTCCCACCGGACGCGGAGCCGGGTCAGGCCGAGGAGAAGACCTGACGCAGCGGTGCCGGCCGAGGAACGTGCTGTACTTCCCGCCCCGTCGGGCCGGGAAAAGGCTCAATTGAGGGTGCCCACGATGAATGAACAGCTTCTGGCCAAGACCTTCGTCGAGCTGGCCGACAACCTGGTCGCCGACTTCGACCTCATCGACTTCCTGCGCCTGCTGACCGACCGCTGCGTCGGCATGCTCGACGCGAGCGCCGCCGGGGTGCTGCTCGCCGACCGGGACGGCAAACTCCGCGTCATGGCCGCCTCCGACGAACAGGTGCGTGTTCTGGAGCTGTTCCAGCTCCAGAACGACCAAGGCCCCTGCCTCGAGTGCTTCCGCACCGGCGCACCGGTGATCATCCCCGACCTGACCCGGGAGGTCGACCGCTGGCCGCGTTTCGTCACGGCGGCCCACCGCAGCGGGTTCGGGGCCGTCCAGGCCCTGCCCATGCGCCTGCGGGACGAGACCGTCGGCGCCCTGAACCTCTTCCGCGCAGCCCCCGGCCCCTTCGACCCACCGGCCACACTCATCGCCCAGGCCCTGGCCGACGTCGCCACCATCAGCCTGCTGCAACAACGCACCGCCCAGCGCAGCACGGTGCTCAACGAACAACTGCAGACGGCCCTGAACAGCCGGGTACTGATCGAACAGGCCAAGGGGAAGCTCGCCGAACGCCAGGGCATCGACATGGAGCAGGCGTTCAGCGCGCTGCGCGGCTACGCCCGCTCCCACAACCGGCGCTTGTCCGACGTGGCCCGCGCCTTCATCGCCGACTCCGAACCCCTTGCCGGTCTGGGGTTCTGACCCACGCCCTGGCGGGGCCCGCTACTGCTCTGCGCCGTCCTCGATCAGACGGCGGTGCAGTTCCGTGGTCATGACGTGGATCGCTCGCGTCAGCTCGGTGTTGGTCTTGAGCTCCAACTCCTGCTCGACGAAATCGTGGTCGGCCTTGATCTGCTGGAAGGCCGCCTGCCGGTTCTGGCCGATCATGACGAACGTGGAGAGGAAGATCGCTTCCAGCGACACCACGAGCGTCAACGTGGGCCAGGGGCTGCCCTCGACGAACAGCATCCAGAGCACGAACGCGATCGCATGGATGTAGACGAACGGCATCGAACCGGCGAACTTGGTGATGGCGTCGGCGATCCGCAGTTGGGCGTCCCCGGCACGGCTGTTGCGGTGCGCAACCACTGCGGGGTGGTGCATGGCCTGGCTGTCCTGCTCGCTCATTGGCTGTCCTGCTCACTCATAGCGGCGCGCCTCTCGCGTTTCGGGGCTTCGCGGAGCACCGCCGACCACGGGCAACGGCCCCGCGCATCCCTGGAGCCTAGCCGCGGGGGTAGAGGATCTTCCGCCCTCGGCGCCGCCGCGATCATCAGCGATCTCACCGCGCTGCTGAACGCATTCCCCGCAGGACCCGCCGACGACGTCGCCCTCCTCGCCCTCAGCGCCACTTCCACGACACCCGCCACCACACCCTCCGGCGCCTCGGGCACCGCACACACCAGCGTGCCCCTCCCACTCCCCGACAGCACATGACCGGGCCGGACGGGCGATGAGCCGACAGGACGACCGCCGGGCGCGCACGCCGTCATCTCCGGCCCGCCGAACGGAGGCGCCGCAGTGCCTGGCGCAGCTCCTGCCGTACCCGTTCCGGGAGCGCCTCGTCCTTCGTCGTGGCGACCAGCGCCGCGGCCACGTCCCGGAGCTTGACGTTGCAGCGCTGCGACACGTCCACCAGCAGATCCCAGGCCCTCTCACTGGAACAGGGCGCCAGGGCCATCACCATGCCGCGCGCCTGGTCGATCACCGCACGACTCACCAGCGCCCGCCCCAACTGTTCGTTGCCGGCGCGCAGTTCGACGACCTCGGCCAGCAGGTCCGCAGCCGCAGCCGTCGACAGCGGCTGCTCCTCACAGGGCGTGGTCACCTGGTGCATGGTGCGTACCTCACAACGCAGTCATCCTGTCCATGGGGGTCGGCGGCACGCCCGTTGCCGTTCGCCGGCCGCGCCGGACTGGTAGGGCGGGCCGTGGTGTCGGTCACCTGCGGTACTCGCTGTCCCGACGGACCTTGCGTTTCCACCGTGCCCGATGCCGACGGCGGTCCCGGTGGTCCCAGTACTCCCCGGGACCGGAACTGCCGCCACGGTCCCAGCCCCCGCCTTCACCACGGCGGCCGTATTGGGCGGCACCGAACACCAGCACGACCGTCGCCGCGGCCGCCCACCAGATGGGGTGGAGGAAGCCGAAGCCGAACAGGACCACGATGAGGATAAGGAGCAGGACGAACACGACGGCCCCCCGGAGCGGAACAGAGCATCACAGCCGGGGGCAGGGGCCTGTTAGGACAGCCTAGCCCTGCCAAGTGACTGCTGGTAGCGCCCCATGTAACGGTCTCGCACCCGGAGCGGACGGCCACTTGCCGGCTGTTCAGGGAGCGCGGCAAGGGCTGGTGCGCGCGGTACGGCCCGAGCGCGGTACGCATGTACGCGCTGATCGTTCCGGCTTCGATCCCCTTCGTCCTCTCGCCGTTGTGATGGCCCTGTCGTAGGGGGAGGCGGGTTTCCTCTTCCGGCCTCGCGGAGCGGCGGCGCGTCCGCCACGAGGGCCGGCACGACCGGACCGGCAGATCACGCAACGGTTGCAGCGCGGGTGAGCACGGCATGGATCCATCGCACCGGCGTATCCATCAGGGGTGCGAGGCGCACCAGCCGCAGTACCATGGATCGTGGGTTGGCTCACTCTCACGTGCAGCCGCCCGGAAGGGCGACTCCGGCGTGGTTGCGCCGGAGTCGTTGGTACAGCCGCAGTGCCGGTTCCGGCAGGGCGCCGACCTTCCAAGGGACGCGGCCCGCGTCGACCCGTGTCCCGCTCAGGAGGGACCGCGGATGATCCACGCAGCCGACATCCGCGCGTGGCGCACTCATGACGTCGTCGACCCGCAGGGGCACAGGATCGGCGTGCTCGAAGCGGTCTACGTGCCCAGGCGATGGGAACGCGCGCGCCCTGGGGGGCACGCGACGGGCGGGGCGTGGTTGAGGTGGCCCACCACGGTTCGGATGCGCGTTCTTGGTCTACGGGACGAGTGGCGGAAGTGCTGTTCATGAGTTCTGGTCGACGTCGTTCCGCCGGAGCCGGCGCGTGTTCGGAGCGGCCGAAACGGGTGCTCGCTCTCATCGGGTCGGAATACCTGACCTAGTGTCAAGAATGGCTGCGCCGAAGCCGAGAGGGCCCCAGCCGTTGGTGCTCATGGCGGCTGCCGCGGGTGTCGGGTTCTGCGGCACCGGGGGCCTGGCTGCTGGGCAACTGGTGGCTGCTCGCCGTGCTCGCCGCCGTTGTGGCCGGGGCCGGCGGTCTCTGGCTCACGCAGTGGGCGGTGAGCGCCCGCTGGGAGCGGGTGCACGTGCGGAGGCTGCGCTACGGGCTCCCCCAGCTCGACGGGCTCCACCACGAGGACTTCGAGTTCGCGGTACGGGACCTGATGCGCCGTGACGGCTGTGCTGATGCCGTACAGGTGGGCGGGGCCGGGGACAACGGCGCGGATGTGCCGGCGACCGATCCGCTCGGCAGGCGCTGGGTGACACCGCAAGCACCGGCAGGATGGGGCCTCGGGGTCGGCTGCATCTGGTCGACCGTGGAACGCTGGGGGAGTGGGCGGGAGGTTCACGGCCGCTCTGGGAGCTGCTTCAGCGGTGCCCCCGACGGGGTAGCGGCCGGCGTTGTCGTGAGAACCGTTGTCGTGCTGATCACGGGCGCGGTGCCGGTGCCGAGCGGGTCAGGGCGATGTGAAGCCGTCGCAGAGCCGCGGTGACCAAGTGGCCTCGTATGCCGTCGGACTCCTCGCGAAGGGGAGCCGTGGGATCGGGGCGTCGGACGAGTTGTCGTAGCCTGGCGCGGCTGTTGTGCTCGACGAGGATCGGCACGTAGCCGGCGATACGAGCGTTGCTGAGCGGCTGGTAGCAGTCCTGCACCACCTCCCGCACGACCGCGGGCGTCAGCAGGCCGGCGTAGGAGGCCGTCAGATGGTCTGTGAGCTTCTCAAGGGTGTCGGGTAGCGCAGTCTCGGCCGTGTTCGCGCCCATGGCGCGCTCCTCACTGTCACAGACGGCCGGCCTCGGCAGCCGATCGGTTTCCGGGTGCTCGGCGTCGGCCCGTCCACTTCCCACACTTGCACGGATCGCGTCCGTGGAACGGTCCGCCGGATCTGTTCATCAACTGGCCATCTGGGACAGGTCGACCTGCGGACGGGCCCGTACGGCCGGCCAGAGGAGTAGGCTGATGTTACCGAGGGTATTTCGCGCACCGGCCTTCATGCTTGTGTCGTTTTCGGCGATTGATTACACCGGGCCGGTCCGACCGGCCCGGAGCAGGGTTCGCATCATGACTGCGACCGTTTCGTACGCGCCGACACTCCAAGGTCGGCCCTCCCCTCCGTCCCTCTGCATGCCGCCGGCTCTCACCGGTTCGACTCCGGCTCTCCTGGCCGGCGCCTGGTGGCCCCCCTCCTGTTATCCGGGGGCGGAACCTCCTTCATCGACTGCCCTGCTCGACCCGCGGACGACTCCCGTCTCGGCCGTGCGGCTGATGGCAGCCGTGAGCGACCCGCTGCGCACGTCGGCCACGGGCCGGCTGATGGACGAGGCGGCGCGTCTGCGCACCGTGACGGCGACCGACCGGGCCGTGGAGGTCGTCTGGGACGCTGAAGGAGGCCGTGAGGCCCGCGGTCCGACCTCCCGTCCACGGATCCCGGCAGTTACTGCTCCGGTAGTTGCCATTCCGGCAGCCGCCCTGCCGACACCGCATCCGGCGAAGGGAAGGTGAGGGTCATGGAGACCTTCGTGGCCGTGATGGTGCTCCTGGCGATGGTCGTTGTGGGCGTGCTCCTGATCCACCTGCTCAACAACCAGCACGACGAGCGCATCGCCGCTTTCCACTACAGCCGCTCCCGGTCCGCTGTCCGGGGGTTGGCACCATCGGCCCCGCAGAGGCATCGCGACCGTGGCGGAACGAGTAGCGCCGGTGATCGCCGCGACCACCGCGACGGGGGACGCGGACGGCTCCGGCCACGGCGCCGGACCCGGACGGCGGGGAAGTGAGTCGCCATGCTCCCCGCCACGCACCCCGTCAGGCTTCTGGCGGACACCCGCAGTGAGCCGGTGCTTCCCGGCACCGCGGTCCTGCGGATGGAGACGACAGCCCGGCGCACGGGGACGTTCGACGGCGCGTGGTGGCCGCGGACACGCGACCTCAAGAGCCAACTGTCGGGTCTCCTCACCGCGCTGGCGGCTCGCCTGGGCCCCATCGCCCGCGTGGGCCTCGACGCGAGCGACTGGGACGGGTCCCCCGGCCATCTGTTCGTCGACGGGCACATGGTCCGCATCGATTGGTCCGCCGTGGGCGACAACACCATGATCGTCACCCGTGGCGACCAGGACCACTTCCTGTTCCTCGTGATCCCGCCGGGAGCAGGTACCGGCCCCGCGCGTGCCGCGATGGCCATGGCCGTACAGGACGACAACGCCGTCTCGGCCGAGCGGATCCTGGCCGCCACCGGCATCACCCGGGCCGACCGGAGCGACGTAGCGCACAGTTCGCCCGGCTGAACCGGGCCGATACAGCAGAGCCTGCGACAGCAGCCCGGGACCCCGGCCGCAGCACGGACGACAGGTCGGGGTCCTGCCGTGCCGGACACCTCCCGGACCGTCCGGGTCCCGGGACCGTCATCGACGTGAGGAATGTGAGAACCATGGGTGTTCTGATCACCGTGCTGGTGGTGTTCGCCGTGGCCGGGCTGGTCCTGCTCGCCCTGAGCCTGCGCAACGTCCAGCAGTACGAGAAGGGCGTGGTGTTCCGCTTCGGGCGGCTGCTGCCGGACATCCGCGGGCCCGGCCTGCGCGTCATCCGGCCGATCGGGGACCGGATGCGGAAGGTGTCCGTACAGACCGAGGTGCTCGGCATCCCTCCGCAGGGGTCCATCACCGCCGACAACGTGACGCTCACCGTCGACGCGGTCGTCTACTTCAGGGTCATCGACCCGGTCAAGGCGCTGGTGAACGTGCGGGACTACCCCAGCGCCGTCTCCCAGATCGCCCAGACCTCGCTTCGCGCCGTCATCGGCAGGGCGGATCTGGACACGCTCCTCTCCGACCGCGACCACATCAACACGGAGCTCAAGAAGGTGATGGACGCCCCCACCGAGGAACCGTGGGGACTGCGCATCGAGCGGGTGGAGATCAAGGACATCGCCCTTCCGCAGTCGATGATGCGCTCCATGTCCAAGCAGGCCGAGGCCGAGCGCGAGCGCCGTGCCCGGGTCATCGCCGCCGACGGTGAGTTCCAGGCGTCCCAGCGGCTGAGTGACGCCGCGGCGACCATGGCCGACACTCCGGGCGCGCTCCAACTGCGCCTGCTGCAGACCGTGGTGGACGTCTCCGCGGAGAAGAACAGCACCCTGGTCATGCCGTTCCCGGTGGAGATGCTCCGCTTCTTCGAGCACCAGAGCCAGGAGACCGGCGGCGAATCCGTCCACCGGAGCATCCCACGCCCCGCGCTCCCCGAACGCCCGGAACGCCCGGAACTCCCGGAACCGATTACCTCTGCCCCACCCGCCGCGCCCGCCTTCCCCCTGAGCGGACAACGGGTCGGCTCCCACGGAGATCGGATCGGCAGGCGCGCGGATGTGGCGCGGGAGCGGCGGGACAATTGGCCGGCACACGCGGACTCCGACTCCGACGCGTCATATACCGGCGGCTGAACGTCGGGTGAACCGTTGACTGGCGCTGCACCTGGTAGGGGAACTGGCGGATCTGTACGTGGACTCACGCGAGACGCCACCCCATTAGGCATGGCCTTCGGCATCCGCCGGCCACGGTTCGCCATGGTGATCGCGGAGACGGAGGGTCTGGTGGGATGAGCCTTCGGATTCCCGCTCCGTAGCGGCGTCCGGTGGCTCGGCCGTGACGGAGTATTACCGCGCGCATCGAGCAACTCGCCATGTTCGGCAGTGTCTTCGCGATCACCGACATTATGGGCCGTCCGCGATTCCGTGGCGTGCGGCTTGACCTGAGGCGGCGCGGGTTGTCTCGCGGGGTATGGACCCCTGTGATCACCAAGCGCGAGGATGCGTCCCGTGGGCTGACGCGTGAGGAACTGCTCGCACTGCCTGGAGCCGGCGAACCGTGCGCTGTCCCTCAGCCGGACCACCGGGTACGACCTTGCCAAGCGTGGCCGGTATCCGTGCACGGTCCTGCGTCTGGGCAACGCCTACCGGGTCGTCACCGCCGACCTGCTCAAGCTGCTCCACATCGACGTACCGGAGCCCGCAGGCGTCGACGAGCCGACGGCTGTCACGCCCGAGGTGGAAGGAGGCCGGATTTCGTCGAGCTGTTGTTGTTGCTGTGTGCGCCGCTGTGCTCGTCTGCGTGAGGCGTGTGGGCGGGGAGACCACGGATGATGGCGATCGGCCTCGTATGTGGGATCTCGACAAGCCGTGCGACCATGGTGTCGCCACCGAGCTTGTAGGCCAGTTCATCGCCCTGCCAAAGGGGCGGGGAGCGCAAGGGGAGCGCGGACGCCTGTGGACGGTGCAACACGGCGTACGAGCAGCGGGACCGTGGTCAGTGCTCTGATCTGCGAAAACGGGATCTGATGCGATCACGGGGCATAACTCGTCACGATCCCTATCGCCCTCGTAATGCGTAGGTCTCGGGTTCGAATCCCGAAGGCGGCTCCACTGAAAACCCAGGTCGGACTTCTCTGACCTGGGGTTTTTCGTTCGTGGTGCACCTCATTGCTCGGCAAGGGCACCAGGCCGCGGCGCGGGCCCGCTGACGTCGTCCTCCGGCACGATGGAAGCCGGTCAGGGCGACAGGGAACCGTGGAGGCGGGCGATGGGCGGATCGGGTGCTGCGGGCGGTGGGTACTCCGGTACCCCGCTCGCCAGGAAGATCGGCATCGGGGCGGGTCGGCGGGTGGCGCTTCTGCACGCTCCCGATCCGTTCGACATCCCCGGTCTGCCCGACGGGGTGGAGCTCACCGCGGTCGGCCCCCGCGGCGCCGACATCACCCTCGCCTTCTACCGCACCCGCGCCGCCCTGGCCGCCGAGGCCCCCGCGCTGGTCGCCGCTCTCGCCGACCAGGCCATGCTGTGGATCGCCTGGCCCCGCAAGGCCGCAGGCCACGTCAGCGACATCGCCGAGAACGATCTGCGCGACCTCTTCCTCCCGCTCGGCGTGGTCGACGTGAAGGTCGCCGCGCTGGGGGAGGACTGGTCGGGGCTGAAGTTCGTACGGCGCAGGGAGAACCGGGGCGGGGAGAAGCGTCGTACGCCCCGCCACGCCTGACCCAAGAATCGGCGTACTCAGAAAGTCCTTACCGTGAACGGTTAGCATCGCGGCCGGGATTGCCGGCGGCCGTGATGGGGTGAAGGGCATGCAGGACCTGGGAGCACTGCGGATCGCTATCGCCGTCGTGACCATGGGAAACAGGCCCGCCGAGGTCGACGCCCTGCTGGAGTCCGTGGCCAAGCAGGACCTGGCGCCCGCGCGGATCGTGATCGTGGGCAACGGCTGCCCGCTGCCGGACTACGCCGAGCGGCTGGCGCTGCCCGGCGAGGTCACCCTCCTGGAACTCGACGAGAACCTCGGCTGCCCGGGCGGCCGCAACCAGGCGCTGGCCCGGCTGCGGGAGTTCGGCGACGTCGACGTCGTCGTGGAACTCGACGACGACGGGCTGCTCGTCGACGCCGATGTGCTGCGGCGGGTACGGGACCTGTTCGCGGCCGACCCGAAGCTGGGCATCGTCGGCTTCCGCATCGCCGACGAGCACGGCGAGACCCAGCAGCGGCACGTGCCCCGGGTCGGCTCCTCCGACCCGATGCGGGGCGGCTACGTCACCGGGTTCCTCGGCGGCGGCCACGGCCTGAGGGCCGCCATGCTCGACGAGATCGGCGACTGGCCCGCCGAGTTCTTCTTCGCCCATGAGGAGACCGACCTGGCCTGGCGGGCCGCCGACGCCGGCTGGCGGATCCTGTACGCACCCGAACTGCTGCTCCAGCACCCGAAGACCTCGCCGGCCCGGCACGCCATCTACTACCGGGTGAACGCCCGCAACCGGGTCTGGCTCGTCCGCCGTCGACTGCCGTTGCCGCTCATCCCCGTACACCTGGGGATCTGGATGCTGCTCACCCTTGCCCGGACCCGGTCGGGGGCGGGTCTGCGCGCCTGGTTCGGCGGGTTCGTGGAGGGTCTCAGCGAGCCGGCGGGCGAGCGGCGGCCCATGCGGTGGCGGACCGTGTGGCGGCTGGCGCGGCTGGGACGGCCGCCCGTCATCTGACGGGAAACGGTGGAGGGGACGAGGGTCCCGGGCGTTCACCTCCGCCGACCGGGACCCTCTGACGTCCCCCGGATCCGGCCACGGCGGCGTCACTCCCCCGAGTTGCGCGTTCTACGCGCGCACCCCCGGGCCAGATCCGATGAAGTGATCACATCAGGTGGCACCAACGGATCGCTAACATGTGGCCAACGGTTCTCCGTTCCGGCCTCGGCCGATTGGCGCGAAGCCGTCGGTCGGCATCGCCGGACCGTCGCGGCCGTAATGGATTCCCGCGGCGACCGCCGTGGCACAGGTGGCGGGAAACCGCCGTGACGAGGGCGGAAATCCGCCAAGAATGCGGGAAGGCAGTGGGGGGCGTGAGGCGGGGCCAGCTGCGGTTCGGACTGCTGGGACCGCCGGTTCTCTACGACGTCCACGGCGAGGCCGGCGACTGCGACGAGGGCACGGATGCCTCCGGCGAGGCCGACGTCAAGGCCATCGGCAGCCCCAAGGTCCGTACCCTGCTCGCCGCTCTCCTCCTGGAGGCCGGCCGGGTCGTCTCCGTCGAGTCGCTCAAGGACGCGCTGTGGGGCGGGGCGCCGCCCGCGTCCGCGCAGGCCTCGCTGCACAACCATGTGGCCCGGCTGCGCAGGCTGCTCGACGATCCCGAGCGGCTGCGGGCGGTGCCGCCCGGTTATGTGCTCCGCGTCGAGCAGGGCGAGCTGGACGTGCATGTCTTCGAGCGTCATCTCGCCACGGCGCGCGGCGCGTTCGCCGCCCGCAACTGGGAGCGGGTCGTGCGTGAGTGCACGTCCGCGCTGGCCCTGTGGCGCGGCACCCCGCTGAACGGGCTCCCCGCGGAACTGGGCGGATACGCCTTCGTCCAGCGTCTGAAGGAGGCGCGGCTGCTGCTTCTGGAGTGGCGTTACGACGCCGAGCTGGCCGTCGGCGGTGCCCGACTGGACGGTCTCGTACCGGAGCTGGCCGCACTGGCCGCCGAGTATCCGCTCCGGGAGGCGTACCACCGTCAGCTGATGCTCGCCCTGCACCGCACCGGCCGCCAGGCCGAGGCCCTGGCCGTCCACCGGGATCTGCGCGCCCGTCTGGTGGAGGAACTGGGCGTGGAACCGGGCCCGGCGATGCAGGAGGCGCACGTCGAGGTGCTCGCCACCACCGGACTTCCCGGCTCCCCGCGCGAGGACGCCACCGCACCGGGCGGCACGGACGACCCTGCCCCGGCCCTCCCGCAGTCGCCGAGGCCCGCCCAACTTCCCCCTCCGCCCGCCCACTTCACCGGCCGCACCCCCGCTCTCGACGAGCTCCGCAGCGCCCTCGAACCCGGCCGGACCCCTGCCGTTGCCGTCATCAGCGGCATGGCGGGGGTGGGCAAGAGCGCCCTCGCCCTGCAGGTCGCCCACACTCTGAGGGAACGTTTCCCCGACGGTCAGCTGTACATCAACCTGCATGGCGCCACCCCCGGCATGATCCCCCTCACGCCCACCCAGGCCCTTGCCGCACTGCTGCGTGACCTGGGCACCGAGCCCCGCCGCATCCCCGAACACCCGGACGCGGCCGCCGCCTTGCTGCGCTCCCTGCTCGCGCCCACCCGCACCCTGCTGCTCCTGGACGACGCCGCGCACGCCGCTCAGGTACGGCCGCTGCTGCCGGCCGGAGCGGGCTGCGCCGTGATCGTCACCAGCCGTTCGCCGCTGACCGCCCTCGACGGCGCCCGCCGCTTCCCGCTCACCCCGCTGAGCGACGAGGAAAGCGCCGAGCTGCTGCGAGCGGTCTCCGGCCGCGATGCCCTGGACGCGGCCCACCCCCTCGTCGAACTCACCGGGCGGCTCCCGCTCGCGCTGCGCATCGTCGCCGCCCGCCTCGCCGCGCGCCGAGCGCTCACCCCCGAGATGCTGGCCGGTCAACTGGCGGCCACGGAAGGACGGTTGCACCACCTGGAGTACGACGACCTGAGCGTCCGCCGTTCCCTGGCCGTCGCCCATGACGCCCTCGCCGCCTCGGAGCGCGAGGCCGACCGGGATGCCGCTGTGGTGCTGCGCGGGATCGGCGCGCTCGACCTGCCCGCGTACGGCGCACCGCTCCTCGCCCACCTGGTCGGCACCGACGAGCGCCGAGCCGAGGCCGCGCTGGACCGGCTCGTCGACGTGGCCCTCCTGGAGGAGACGGCGTACGGCCGCTATGCCCCGCACGACCTGGTCCGTGACTTCGCCCGCGAACTGGCCGGCGGTGCCAGTGACGTGGATGCCGCCCTGCCCTGGTATGCAGCCGTCGCCGAGCGCGCCCTCACCGCGATCGTCGAGCCGGGCCTCGACCAGGACGACCGCCGCCGTCCGACCGCGGCCCAGCCGCCGGACCACGCGACGCAGGTCGCCGCCCTCCCCGCCTTCGAATCCGCCGGACAGGCCTTCGCCTGGGGGGACACGGAGCTGGCGAACATCGTCACGCTGGTCGAGCGGTACGCCGAGGACCCCGGTGCCGACCCCGACGTCCAGGCCCTCAGGGCCGCCCGTATCTCGACCCTGATCCGCCTCTTCTTCCCGTATGTGCTGCGCAGCGGTCGCGTCGCCGAGATGGAGGTGCTCGGCCGGGCCGCCCTGCGCGTGGCCCGGCGGCTCGGTGACGAGGCCGCCGAGGCGTACGCGCTGGGCGACCTCGCCGGGCTGCACTTCCTGACCGGGCGGCAGAGCGAGGCCCTCGCCCTCAACGACCGGGCGCTGACGATCTGGCGGCGGCTCGACCGCGTCTCGTGGATCCGCCGCTGCCTCAACAACCGTGGTCTGCTGCTCGAAGGGCTCGGCCGCTACGAGGAGTCGGGGCGGGCCCTGCGCCAGAGCCTGGAGTACTCGCGGCGGTTGAACGACCCGCACGGTGAGGCGGTGACCCACAGCCACCTCGGCAATCTGTACGAGCACACCGACCCGCGGGCCGCGATCGAGCAGCACCGGCGGTCGCTTGCCATCGGCGACGAGATCGGTGCCGTGATCGTGCAGCACTCCGCGCACTGCAACATCGGCTACGCCCACCTCACCCTCGGCGAACCGGCCGCCGCCGTACCCCACTTCGAGGAGAGCCTGCGCATTCTCGGCGGCCACGGCGACTGGCACGGCGAGTCCCAGACCCGGCTCGGGCTGGTGCGGGCACTGCGGCTGCTCGGCCGCACGGAACGGGCCGCCGCCGAGTGCGCCGAGCTGCTCCACCGCGCGGACGCCCGCGCCGACCGCTACACGGGCGGACTCGCCCGCCATCAGCACGGCCTTCTGCTGCGGGAGCGGGGCAGCGCCGACCAGGCGTACGCCCAGTGGCGCGCGGCACTCGACGCACTGGACGGCACGGACGAGAAGTCGGTCCTGGCCGAACTGAGGGAACTGCTCGGCGAGACGCTGCCGTAGCTGGGGGTACCGCTTCACTGCGGTAGCCGCGCCCACCACTCACTTCGCGTCCGCATAACACTCCACCACCGCCGTGCTGAACGGAAACCGCACGGGTGTCTCACCGAACGTCAATCGCCCCGCCAGCTCCGCCGCCTCCCGGATCGCCGCCACCACCGCCTCCGCCTCTCGCGCAGGACAGTGCACGATCACCTCGTCGTGCTGGAAGAAGACCAGCTCGGCCGCCATGCCCGCGCAGGCCTGCCGCAGCGCGGCAAGCATCAGCAGCGCCCAGTCGGCGGCGCTCCCCTGGACGACGAAGTTGCGGGCGAAGCGACCGCGGGCGCGGGTGTTGGTGGAGGCATACCCCGGCACCCACTCCGTCCCGGCGGGCGCCTCGGCCGGCTCGTCCTGCGGAATGCCCGCCTCCTCCGCCGCGTCCTCACCCGCCCCGGCCGCCGGCGGGCAGGTCCGCCCCAGCCAGGTCCGCACCAGCCGCCCCTCCTCGCCCGCGCGCGCCGCGTCGTCGACGTACCCGACCGCCTTGGGGAAGCGGCGTCTGAGTGCGGCGAGGTTCTTCAGGCCGTCTCCGGACGTCTGGCCGTAGACCGCGCCGAGGACGGCCAGCTTGGCCTGGGCGCGGTCGCCGGAGAAGGCCCGGTCGGAGACCGACTGGTAGAGGTCGGTTTCCCGCCCGGCCACCTCCATCAGCCCCGGGTCGCGGGAGATGGCGGCCAGGACACGCGGTTCCATCTGGTCGGCGTCCGCGACGACGAGCCGCCAGCCGGGGTCGGCGACCACCGCGCGCCGGATGACCTTGGGGATCTGGAGGGCGCCGCCGCCGTTGGTGACCCATCTGCCGGTGACGGTCCCGCCCGCGAGGAACTCGGGCCGAAACCGCCCGTCACGCACCCAGTCCTGCAGCCAGGACCAGCCGTGGGCGACCCAGATGCGATACAGCTTCTTGTACTCGACCAGCGGCTTCACCGCCGGGTGGTCGACGGACTCGATCTCCCACCGCCGGGTCGACTTCACCTTGATCCCGGCCTGCGCGAACGCCTTGATGACGTCCGCGGGCAGATCGGGCCGGACGCGGCGCCCGAAGGCGGCGGACACCTCGTCCGCGAGCTCGGCGAGGCGGCGGGGCTCGCCGCCGCCCGCATACCGCTCGCCGAGCAGTTCGTGCAGCACCCGGCGGTGCACCTCGGCGCTCCAGGGCAGCCCGGCGCGGTTCATCTCGGCGGCCACCAGCATCCCCGCCGACTCGGCCGCGGTCAGCAGCCGCATCCGGTCGGGGTGCGCGGTGGCGTCGTGCCGGCGCTGCTGCTCGGCGTACACCTCGACGAGGTCGGGCAGCGGCACATGGGCGGCCTGCGGTTCGAAGAGCGGGGACTGCGCTCCGGGTTCGGCGGAGCGCTGGGGCGGGTCGGGTGGTACGGGGCCGCCGCGGAGCCGGGCCAGAGCGGCGGCCGCCGAGCGTGGCTCGCCGTACCGCCCCTCGTGGCCCAGCAGGAGGGTCTCGGCGTCCTCGACGTCGTAGCACCGCTCCACTCGCACCCCCGTGGCGAGCAGACGCGGATACACCTCGGCCGTGGAACGCCACACCCACCGCACGACCTCCGGCCGGCCCCGCACGGCCGTCGCGAGGTCGGGCTCCCACAGGACCGGTCCGGCGAGCAGCCCGTCCGGACCGAGGGGGGCGATCTCCACGCCACCGTCCTCGGCCGGAGCGAGCGCCCAGCGGTCGGTCATGGTTGCGAGTGTGGCAGGGGGGTCTGACAGTGGCCTCCCGGCCGGCCGGCACCCGCTCGCCGTTCTCGAACTCCAGGAGAGGAGCGAGCGAATTTCGGTGGGTGAGACGAGTCCGGGAAAACCCCATGTGGGGCGCACGGGGACGGTGGTTGACTCATCTGCCATGACCACGACCACGCTGACGACAAGTTCCTCCACGGCCCCTGCTCCCGCCCCCGTCACCGACGTTCCCGCGGTCGTCGACGAGACGGCCCGGCTCCTCACCGAGCACTACGTCTTCCCGGAGGCCGCCGAGCAAGTGGCCGTGCTGCTGCGCCGGCGCCTGGCGGAGGGGGCGTACGACGTGGAGAGCGCCGAGGAGCTGAGCGGACTGGTCACGGCGGATCTGCAGTCCGTCAACGGCGATCCGCATCTGCGCCTCATGTACCACCCCGAGCAGGTGCCGCAGGGCCAGGGCGAGGCCGCGGAAGCCGCCATGCGCCGTAAGTTCGACACCTCCCTGGGCGGCGTGCCCCGGGTCGAGCTGCTGACGGGCGGCACCGCCCTCCTCGAACTGGCTCCTTTCCTCTTCCCGCTGTCCTGGTCGGCCGAGCCGCTCGCCGCCGCGCTCACCCTGGTCGCCCGCGCCGACGCGCTCATCCTGGATCTGCGGGGCAACGGCGGCGGCGACCCGGACACCGTCGCCTTCGTCTGCAGCTACCTCCTGGACGAGCGCACCCATCTCAACACCCTGTACACGCGCGTGGGCGACCGGTACGACCAGTTCTGGTCCCTGCCGCACGTCCCGGGCGCCCGCTTCGGGGGCACCAAGCCGGTCCACGTCCTCACCGGGCCCCGCACCTTCTCGGCTGCCGAGGAACTGGCCTACGACCTCCAGCAGCTGGGCCGTGCGACCGTGGTGGGCGAGACCACGCGCGGCGGCGCCCACCCGCGCGAGGGCTGGACGGTCCACCCGAACCTGGAGGCCACCATCCCGGTCGCCCGTGCCGTCAACCCGGTCTCCGGCACCAACTGGGAAGGCACCGGCGTCGTTCCCGACGTCCCGTGCCCGGCCCCCGAAGCCCTCGACCGGGCCCTGTCCCTGATCGGCGCCTGACCCGGCTGTCAGTGCCACGTGGCACGATCGACGAGTGACCAGCACTCCGTCCAGCACCGTCGAACGCGCCTTCGAGGCCGCCCTGTACGCCGAGACCGACACCGCCCTCGACACGGGCGCCTCCCTGCTGGCCGCAGACCCGGCGGCGGACGACGAACTCGCCCGCCGGGGCCGGGAGTTCGTGGCGACGGCCTGGCGGCGCGGCTGGCAGCCCGCCGACGTCGTCCGGATCGTGCGACGCGAGCTGGACGAGGTACACGTACGCCTGGTGTCGGCGCTCATCCGGGCGCAGACACCGGACGACGGCCCGCGCGGCCCCCGCTGGACCGCGCAGCTGGACGAGCTCGGCGCGGAAGCGGCCGAAACCGCCGAGGCCACCGGCACCCCGCCCCGCACCGACCGCTTCTCGCACGCGACCACCGTCCTGGAGCTGTACCGCCTGCTGCTGCGCCTGCCGGCCCTCGAACCCCTCGACGAGCCCAGGCGGCGGCCCGCTTCCGCCCCCGGAGCCGGGTCCCGCATGCTCACCCGCATCCGCGCGCTGCTCGCCAAGGCGGAGGCGACCGGGTTCCCGGACGAGGCGGAGGCGCTGTCCGCCAAGGCACAGGAGCTGATGGCCCGGCACAGCATCGACGAGGCGCTGCTCGCGGCCCGGGCGCCCTCCCCGGACGCCCCCGGCGCCTGCCGTATCGGCGTCGAGGCACCGTACGAGCAGGCGAAGGCGGTGCTGCTGGACGCGGTCGCCACCGCGAACCACTGCCGGTCCGTGTGGAACGAGCCGCTGGGCTTCTCCACCGTCGTCGGCTTCGAAGCGGACCTGGAAGCCGTCGAACTCCTCTACACCTCGCTCCTCGTCCAGGCGACTACGGCGATGACGAAGGCGGAGACCGCCCAGCGGGCGGGCGGCCGCAAGCGCACCAAGACCTTCCGGCAGTCCTTCCTCGCGGCCTACGCCCACCGCATAGGCACCCGCCTCGCGACGGCCGCGGAGACGCAAGTGACCGACGACCTGCTCCCCGTCCTGGCCTCCCGCGAGGTCGCGGTCACGACCCACACGGACCGCATGTTCCCCGAGACGACCACAACCCGCCTGCGCGGGGTGAACGACGAGGCGGGCTGGACGGAGGGGGCTCAGGCAGCGGACCGGGCACAGGTGGGGGCCCGGCCGCGGCTCCCGTGAAGCGCCCCGACGTCAGGGCCGGCGCCCCCATAGGGGCGCGGGCGTGTGGCGATATGCGGCTCCGCCGCGATGGGAGCCCCGCTCCAGCGAAGCCGAGAGTGGGGGAGTGACCAGCCACGATGGCGCCGCAGACGACCGACGGCCCATCGTGGCACATCCCGCGGAGCGTCAGTCGCCCGCCTGCTGGAAGGGCGTCACCGAGGCATTCGGCGTGGCCGCATCGCCCTTGAGGGCAACTTCGCCGTACGACCACGTGAAGCTGTGATCGGCGGTGGAGCCGGGCAGGGTGAACTTCACCGTCTTCACCGGCAGGCTCTTCTTGCCGCCCGCCTCGCCCCGGACGTACGTGATCGTGAAGGAGGCGGTCGCGTCCTTGGCGAGGGTCAGCTTCCGGGCCTTCGCGGCCTTGTCGGCGAGGACGGTGGTCGAGACGTTGCCCGCGTAGAGGTCGACGCCCGGGAAGCCGTTCAGGGTGCACTTGGAGCCGCGGTTGGTGATCGTGACGGTGACATTGCCGGAGTCCCCGGCGGACGGGGCGGCGCTCGCTGCGACCTGCACGCCGACGGTGTCGAGCGTGCAGGCGTCGCCCGCCCTGTTCTTGTCGGTGGAGCCGCTGTCACCGCCGCTGCTGTCGCAGGCGGTCAGAAGGAGCGCCGCGGCGAGAGCGGCGACGGTGATCGGGGTGGCGCGCATGTGGGTCCTCTGGTGCTCTGCTGGTGCTCGGCGGCGCGATGGCGTTGATCGCGTGCATGGATCATCACGCACGATCCCCCGCAGCGGTTGGCCGCCCTGCCGGACTACTGACCGAGGTTCGCCGTCGGCAGCCCCGACGGCAGGGTCCCGCCCTCCGTCTTGGCGTACGTCTCCTTGCCCACGGTGCCCGACCAGGTGATCTTCAGCGAGTTCTCGGACACGGAGTCGACCATCCCCGTCGCCCGCTCCTTGCCACCCTTGGTGCAGGTGAGGTGGATCATCTGCATACCGGCCTCCTTGCCCGCGGTCCCGCTGCACACGGATCCGCCGGTCGAGAAGAGCCCGGCCTGCTTGCCGGTGATCACCAGGGCGACGGCCTTGCCGCCGGTCGTGGCGAGCCAGCTGCCCTGCAGGCTGTCGGACGCGCTGGTCGTCCCGCCGGTGCCGCCGCCCGTGTCCGCCGTGGCGGAGGCGGAGGGGGACGGGCCGGCCGAGGAGTCGTCCTTGGAGTCGCCGCCGCTGCACGCGGTGAGCACGAGCGCACCCGCCAGCCCCGCGGCGGCGGCCGCGATCCGCAGCCGCCGGCGCGACACCGTGCGGGCAGGACGGGTGGAGGTCGCCGAAGTCACTGGTAGCTCCCAAGCAGTAGCAACGAGCAGGGGCAAGCCGTAGCCGGTGGGCCGGACCGCAGGCCCGAGCGCCCGCAGCAAGCTACCAGGGACGGCCCTCCACCCCATGAGGAGCGGCTGTGAGATTCACCGGACCCACCCGCGCCCACCGGAGCCACCCGCACTCACCGGACCACCTGCCCTCACCGGACCCACCCGCCCTCACCAGGACGACTTGCGCACCCCCGGCAGGTACCCGGCATGAGCCTGCCCCCGCAATGACACCCGCGACAGCCCGAACGCCCGGAAGTATCCCCGCGGTCGCCCGTCCACCTGGTCCCGGTTGCGTACGCGGGTCGCGCTGGCGTCGCGCGGCTGGCGCCGCAACTCCCGCTGGGCGGCCAGCCGTTCCGCCTCTGTCGACGACGGTCGACGGATGATCTCCTTCAGCTCGGCGCGCCGCTCGGCGTACCGGGCGACGATCGCCTGCCGCCGCTCGTTCTTCGCGATCTTGCTCTTCTTCGCCATCAGACCCGCACCCCCCGCGCACGGATCCGCGCCACGGCGGCCTCGACGCCGATCGCGTCGACGGTCCTGATCCCCTTCGCGCTCAGCCGCAGCCGTACGTACCGGCCCTCGCTCGGCAGCCAGTACCGCTTGCTCTGGATGTTGGGGTCGAAACGGCGGGAGGTCCGCCGGTGGGAGTGGGAGATGCGGTTGCCGAAGCCGGGCTGAGCGCCGGTCAGCATGCAGTGCGCGGACATGGGTGACGTACCTCTCCTGAAGTGATCCTCGAAGCGATGTCGCTAATGGAATTCATTTTCAGTAAGGTACCAGCATGGCTCGCAACGAACTCCGCCCGGTCATCAAGCTCCGGTCCACGGCGGGGACCGGCTACACCTACGTGACCCGCAAGAACCGCCGCAACGACCCCGATCGCATGACCCTGCGCAAGTACGACCCGGTCGCCGGCCGTCACGTCGACTTCCGAGAGGAGCGCTGAACCACCGCCATGCGCAACGGAATCCACCCGGCCTACGGCCCCGTCGTCTTCCGCGACCGCGCCGCGAACCACGCCTTCCTCACCCGCTCGACCATGAGCAGCGACAAGACGATCGAGTGGGAGGACGGCCACATCTACCCGGTCGTCGACATCGAGATCTCGAACGTCAGCCACCCCTTCTACACCGGCACCGCCCGCGTAATGGACACCGCCGGCCGTGTGGAGCGCTTCGAGCGCCGGTTCGGGAAGCGGGGCGGAGCGTGAGCCTCTCGGTGGTGATCGTCGGCGGGCTGCACGCCGACGCCCGCAAGGCGGCCGTGGCCCGGCTGCTGGCCGACGTCCCCGGCAGCGTCGTACTCCACCACGACCTCGCCACGGCCGCGGCGGGCACGGTCGTACGGACGATCCGCGACGCGAGCGGCCTCGTGTCGGCCGGTGAGGCACCCCTGGTCAACGACTGCGCGTGCTGTGCGCTCAGGGAGGACCTGGTTCCCGAGCTGCGCCGGCTCGCGGACAAGGGGGACACCCGTCTCGCCGTGGTCGAGCTGTGGGACTCCGTGGAGCCCAAGGCCATGGCTGAGGTGGTCGTGGCCGGAGGCCTGACCGTCACGGGTGTGATCACCGCCGTGGACCCGGCACTCGTCCTGCCGTATCTCGGCAACGGCGACGACCTCGCCGACGGCGGCCTCGCCGCGGCGGCCACGGACCAGCGGACGGTCGCGGACACGTTCGCGCGCCAGCTGGAGTACGCCCCCGTCCTCGCCGTCACCGACTCCGAGGAGGCCGACGAGGAGGACCGCGAGCTGCTCGCCCAGCTCCATCCGACGGCCCGCCAGGTCGTCATCGGCCACGGCGACCTGGCGGCGGCCGCCCTCGCGGGCTTCGACGTCGAGGCGGCGGCCGCCGCCCAGCACCCGGCCTGCGCCCTCCTGCCCGCCGAGGCCGACGCGCACGGCGTCTCCACCCTCGTCTGGCACCGCAGCCGCCCCTTCCACCCGGAGCGGCTGTACGCGGCCCTGGAGGACCTGACCTGCGCCGCCGCCCGCAGCCGGGGCCGGTTCTGGCTCGCCGACAAGCCGGACACCCTGCTGCACTGGGACGCGGCGGGCGGGGCCCTGTGCGTGGAGAGTGCGGGACCCTGGCTGGCCTCGCTCCCCGACGCCGCCTGGGACATGGTCCCGCCCGTGCGCAGGGCCGCCGCCGCGCTCGACTGGCACCCCGAGCACGGGGACTGCTGCCAGCACCTCGTCTTCACCTCGCCCGGACTCGACCGCGACGGACTCGAACACCTTCTGGAGTCCTGTCTGCTGACCGACGCCGAGTACGCCGCCGGGCGCGCCGCCTGGAAGCGGCTGCCGCCCGCCTTCGACACCCTCCTGGAGGTCTGACCCGCATGGCCCGCAAGCCCGACCGCAACCCCGCCAAGTCCCGCCCGAACCCGCTGGACCAGGCCGGGATCACATACATCGACTACAAGGACACCGACCTGCTGCGGAAGTTCATCAGCGACCGCGGCAAGATCCGCAGCCGCCGTGTCACCCGTGTCACGGCCCAGCAGCAGCGGCTGCTCGCGCGTGCGATCAAGAACGCGCGGGAGATGGCGCTGTTGCCGTACGCCGGCCGCTGACCCTGGCCGATCCTGCGAACGTCATCTGGAGGATGGAACACAAAAGCCGCGGTACGCGTCTCTTCCTGTGTACGAGTTCCGGCTCGGCGCATGCCACATGACCCCTGGGGCATGCGCCGGAACGGATGCCACACCCCGTACGTCACAGCTGTAACCACAGCACCACCCCGCGTGCACGTGCATCTGCTCATGCATCCGCACGTGAACACAGCTATGATCCGGACCAGTTGACCACTGCATCACTGGCCCCAAGCCACCGCACCACCGGGAGCGACCTGTGGACCACGACGTGTACAACGGCATGGCAGCCACGGAGCTGAACGGTGTGGCCTGGCAGAAGAGCCGGCACAGCAACTCGCAGGGCTCCTGCGTGGAGTTCGCCCGGCTGCCCGGCGGGGACGTCGCCGTGCGCAACTCGCGCTTCCCCGACGGTCCGGCGCTCGTCTACACGCGCGCGGAGATCGAGGCGATGCTCCTGGGCATCAAGGACGGCGAGTTCGACCACCTGATAGCGGGCTGACACCCGCCCACCCCGGGTGCAACTCGGGGCAATCAGTGCCTTACGTGCAGTAACGCGCGTAGAACCCCGGCGTCAGACGGCGCCGGGGTGCGCTATTCGGCAGGCAGCGGCCGGGGCGGGTGCGGCAGTTGGAACAGCGCCCAGACGACCTTGCCGCCGAGGGTGCCCGCCATCGGGTGCCAGCCCCAGCTGTCGGCGAAGGAGTCGACGAGGAACAGGCCGCGGCCCGATTCCGCGGAGAAGTCGTCCGCCTCGCGCGGGGTGGGCGTCGCATGGCTCGGGTCGCGCACCGCGCACACCAGCCGCTCCGTCCAGCGCATCAGATGCAGCCGCACGGGCGGGCTCTGGTCGGCGGCGCACAGGGTGCCGGCCGGCAGGCCGTGCCGCAGCGAGTTGGTGACCAGCTCGGAAACCACCAGACAGACGTCGTCGAAGCGGTCGCCTATGTCCCACTGGTCGAGCGTTCTGCGGGTGAACAGCCTGGCTTCGCGCACCGCTTCGTAGCGGGCGGGCAGAGCGCAGGAGGCGGCGCTGGACACGGCTGCGGGATCCAGCGGCGGAAGGCCCTGCCGTAACGGCTCGAGCATGGTCGATCCATTCGTCCCCATGCGAGGCACTCCCGAGGAATTCGCGGTCGTTGCGTTGCGATGCAGCGGTTGCGCGAGACCATGGTCTTGGATGCGCGGTGCAGATGCAAGGTGCAGATGCACGTGCACGCGACCGAATTGGACCCTCCCGTACCGCTTGTTGGCCATTTTTTCCGCCATCTTCTCTCCCTCTGCTCGCCGCCTCCTTTCCCCTTCCTGCGCAGAATCTTTGGGTTCTTTGCTTCTCTGTAATCGGACGAGTACTGCTCGGAGTGATTTAGTGGCAGACTTCGGCCCCTGAAGGCGTTGGGGAGGCTGGCGAACGTGAGCGCGGGAGAGCCCGGATCGGTGGTGCGGCGCATGCTGCTCGGCTCGCAACTGAGGCGACTGCGGGAAGCGCGCGGGATCACGCGCGAGGCGGCGGGCTACTCGATCCGTGCCTCCGAGTCGAAGATCAGCCGGATGGAGTTGGGCCGGGTGAGCTTCAAAACACGGGACGTCGAAGACCTGCTGACGCTGTACGGCATCACGGACGAGCAGGAGCGCACCTCGCTCCTCGCCCTCGCCCGCGAGGCCAACGTCGCTGGCTGGTGGCACAGTTACTCGGACGTCCTGCCCAGCTGGTTCCCCACCTACGTCGGCCTGGAGGGCGCCGCCAGCCTCATCCGTGTCTACGAGGTGCAGTTCGTGCACGGCCTGCTGCAGACGGAGGAATACGCCCGCGCGGTCGTGCGGCGCGGCATGAAGGGCGCGAGTGAGGCGGACGTCGAGCGGCGCGTGGCGCTGCGCCTGGAGCGGCAGAAGTACCTCGTCTCCGAGAAGGCCCCCGAGTTCCACATCGTCCTGGACGAGGCCGCCCTGCGCCGCCCCTACGGCGACCGCGAGGTCATGCGCGGCCAGCTCCAGCACCTCATCGAGGTCTCCGAGCGCCCGAACGTGCGGCTGCAGGTGATGCCGTTCAGCTTCGGCGGCCACTCCGGCGAGTCCGGCGCCTTCACCATCCTCAGTTTCCCGGAGTCGGACCTCTCGGACGTCGTCTACCTGGAACAGCTCACCAGCGCGCTCTACCTCGACAAGCACGAGGACGTCACCCAGTACGAGAAGGCGATGAAGGAGTTGCAGCAGGACAGCCCGGGTCCGGACGAGAGCCGGGACGTGCTGCGGGGCCTGCTCCAGCTGTCCTAGGGTTTCCCCTCGACTGTGGGCGGAGCCACCCAACTCGCTTGAAACGCCAGTACGATGACGTGTGATCACACCATGAAGTCGGGATGAGGGATCGCATGGCGTCGTACTTCACCGATCTGGCTCAGCAGTACATCGACGGTGAGTGGCGCCCGGGTACCGGCTCCTGGGACGTCATCGACTTCAACCCGTACGACGGTGAGAAGCTGGCCTCGATCACCATAGCCACGGTCGACGAGGTCGATCAGGCCTACCAGGCGGCCGCCCGCGCCCAGAAGCAGTGGGCCGCGACCAATCCGTACGCCCGCCGAGCGGTCCTCGAAAAGGCGCTGCGCCTGGTCGAGGAACGCGAGGAGGAGATCGCCGACGCGATCATCACCGAACTCGGCGGCACCCGGCTGAAGGCGGACTTCGAACTGCGCCTCGCCAAGGACTTCCTGCGCGAAGCGGCCCACCAGGCACTGAGCCCCGACGGCAGGATCCTTCCCTCTCCCGTCGACGGCAAGGAGAACCGTCTCCACCGCGTTCCGGTCGGTGTGGTGGGTGTGATCAGCTCCTACAACTTCCCCTTCCTCCTCTCGATCAAATCGGTCGCCCCGGCCCTGGCCCTCGGCAACGCCGTCGTCCTCAAGCCGCATCAGGAAACCCCGATCGTCGGCGGCTCACTGGTCGCCAAGATCTTCCAGGACGCCGGTCTGCCCGGCGGCCTGCTGAACGTCGTCATCACCGACATAGCCGAGACCGGTGACGCCTTCATCGACCACCCTCTCCTGAAGGTCATCTCCTTCACCGGCTCCGACCAGGTCGGGCGCCACATCGCCGCCGTATGCGCCGCGAACCTCAAACGCTCGGTCCTCGAACTGAGCGGCAACAGCGCGCTGGTGGTCCTCGACGACGCCGACGTCGACTACGCCGTGGACGCGGCCGTCTTCAGCCGGTACATCCACCAGGGCCAGATCTGCATGGCTGCCAACCGCGTCCTGGTCGACCGCTCGGTCTTCGACGAGTTCACCGAGAAGTTCGTCGCCAAGGTGAAGACGCTCAAGACCGGAGATCCGCGCGAGCCCGAGACGGTCATCGGTCCGCTCATCAACCGCTCCAAGGCGGACGCCGTGACAGGCGTGATCGACCAGGCGCTCGCCGAGGGCGCCGTGGCTCTGGTACGCGGCGCCCGGACCGACAACCTCGTCGAACCGTCCGTCCTGACCGGCGTCCCCGCCGACTCGGCCCTGCTGCGGCAGGAGGTCTTCGGCCCGGTCGTCTTCCTCATCCCCTTCGACGGCGAGGAGGAGGCCGTACGCCTCGTCAACGACACTCCGTACGGCCTGAGCGGCGCCGTCCACACGGGCGACGTCGAGCGGGGCGTCTCCTTCGCCAAGCAGATCGACACCGGGATGTTCCATGTGAACGACGGCACCGTCCACGACGAGCCCCTCATCCCCTTCGGCGGCGAGAAGAGCTCCGGCCTCGGCCGTCTGAACGGTGAGGCCACCATCGAGTGCTTCACGACGCAGAAGTGGATCTCGGTGCAGCACGGGCGGAGCGGGTTCCCGTTCTGATGTCCGACGGTGTCACCGCGGCGGGCCATTGAGGACAGCACTGACCTCAATGGCGCGGCGGGCCATTGAGGACAGCACCTGACCTCAATGGCCCGTAGCTTCGTCGGTGTCAGGCAGGGGGACGGACTCCCTGCCACCGGCGAAAGGCGGCGGTCATGGTCACGCACGTACCGGCAGAGGCGCAGGGCGACGAGCGCGGGGCGCTGCTCTCGTTCATCGAGGAGCAGCGGGGCGGCATCCGGCGCGCGCTGCTCGGGCTGACCGAGGAGCAGGCGGCGAGCAGGCCCAGTGCCAGCGAGCTGTCCCTCTCCGGTCTGCTCAAGCATGTCGCCGAGGTCGAGCAGGGCTGGATCGCCCGGGCCAAGCAGGAGTCGCCGGCCGTCAAGCGGGACGAGACCAACTGGCACGAGACCTTCCGGCTCGTCGACGGCGAGACCGTCGAGTCGCAGCTCGCGTACTGGGAGAAGGTCGCCGCCGAGACGGAGGCGTACATCCGCTCGGTGCCGAGCCTCGACGACACCTTCCCGCTCCCCGACAAGCCCTGGTTCCCGCCGGAGGGCCGGGTCTCGGTGCGCTGGCTCTGTCTGCACCTGATCCGCGAGACGGCCCGGCACGCGGGCCACGCGGACATCATCCGTGAGTCCCTCGACGGGAAGACGGCGTTCGAACTGGTCGCTCTGGAGCAAGCGGGCTGAGTCCTTGACCATAAGCTGGGCGGCATGTCCGCGATCCGTCTTCTCGTGCTCGGCGCGGTCCGCCAGCACGGGCGGGCCCACGGTTACCAGGTGCGGGGCGACCTGGAGTACTGGGGCGCGCACGAGTGGTCCAACGCCAAGCCCGGCTCGATCTACCACGCGCTCAAACAGATGGCGAAGCAAGGGCTGCTGCACGCGCACGAGATCGCGCCGTCCACGGCCGGCGGCCCGCCGCGCACGGAGTACGAGATCACCGACTGGGGCACCGAGGAGTACTTCCGGCTGCTGCGCGAGGCGCTGACCTCGTACGACCAGAAAATGGACGTCAAGTCGGCGTCGATCGGCTTCATCGTCGACCTGCCGCGCGCCGAGGCGGTGGCGCTCCTGAAGGAGCGGATCCGGCGGATCGAGGAGTGGCGCGGGACCGTCACCGAGCACTACATCCCTCAGGACGGCCCCGAACAGCTCGGCCACATCGGCGAGATCATGAACCTCTGGGTCCACACGGCCGATGCCGAGGCCGAGTGGACCCAGGGGCTGATCGCGCGGATCGAGGGCGGGGCGTACACGTTCGCGGGCGAGGGCGCACCGTTCGTCGGCATCCTCGCCGAGGGTGAGGAGAACCCGTATGCGACGGGGGAGCGGCATCCGGAGGACGACCGCTAATCAAGTTTGACCAATGGGTCCGGCGGCGTTACGTTCGATGGGTAGTCAAGTTTGACTAGAGAGGGAGCTGCAGTGGCTGACGCGGCGATCACCGTCAACGGGGCGCGCAAGAAGTACGGCGGGAAACACGCACTGGACGGGCTCGACCTCACGGTCGCCCGCACCACCGTCCACGGAGTTCTGGGCCCGAACGGCGCGGGCAAGACGACCCTGGTCCGGATCCTGTCCACCCTGCTGCGGCCCGACGCGGGCCGGATCGAGGTGGCCGGGCACGACGTCGTGACCGAGGCCCGGGCCGTGCGGCTGCGCATCGGCCTGCTCGGCCAGCACGCGGCCCTCGACGAGGAGCTCGGCGGCCGCCAGAACCTGGAGATGTTCGGCCGCCTGTACCACCTCGGCGCCCGCCACGCGCGCGTGCGTGCCGACGAGCTCCTGGAACGCTTCGGCCTCGCCGACGCCGGTCGCAAGCCGGTGCGCGCCTACAGCGGCGGCATGCGGCGCCGCCTCGACCTGGCCGCCGCCCTGATCCGGGATCCGGACGTGCTGTTCCTGGACGAGCCGACGACCGGCCTCGACCCCCGGGGCCGCGCCGAAGTGTGGGCCGCGGTCCGCTCCCTGGTCGGCGGCGGCACGACGGTCCTGCTCACCACCCAGTACCTGGAAGAGGCCGACCAGCTCGCCGACCGCATCTCGGTCGTCGACGCCGGCCGGGTGATCGCCGACGGCACGGCGGACGAGCTCAAGGCCGCCGCCGGCGCCGACCGCATCGACGTCGTCCTGCGCGACGCGGGCCAACTGGGCGCCGCGGTCGCCCTGTTGCCCGTCCCGAAGGCCGAGATCTCGGTCGACCCCGACCGCCGTCTGCTCAGCGCCCCGGTGACGGACCGCATGGCGGCGCTCTCCGGTGTCGTACGCGCCCTGGAGGAGGCCGGCGTCGAGGCGGAGGACATCGCCCTGCGCCGCCCGACGCTGGACGAGGTGTTCCTGCACCTCACCGGCGGCCACCGAGTGAAGGAGGCGGCGTGAGCGCCTACGCCCTGACCGACTCCTGGACCATGACCCGCCGCGAACTCGCCCGCTGGGCACGGCAGCCGGGCCGCCTCGTCGTCGGACTGGTCTTCCCGGTGATGCTGCTGCTGATGTTCGCCTACCTGATCGGCGGCGGCCGGGGTGTGACCGGCCAGTACCGCGACTACCTGGTGCCGGGCATGCTCGCGCTCACCATGGCCTTCGGCCTGGAGGGCACGATGCTCGCCGTCACCCAGGACCTCGAGAAGGGGGTGATCGACCGATTCCGCTCGCTGCCGATGGCCAACGGTGCGGTCCTGGTGGGTCGTTCGGCGGCGGACATGCTCCAGTCGGCGCTGGGGCTGGCGATCCTGATCGGCGTCGGGTACGCGCTCGGCTGGCGGGTGCACGGCTCGCCGGCCGCGTTCCTGGGCGCCGTAGGCCTGTTGCTGCTGCTCCGCTTCGCCATGCTGTGGATCGGCATTCACCTGGCGATGGTCGCCGGGAAGCCGGAGCTGGTGCAGGCCGTGCAGATCCTGGTCTGGCCGGTGGGCTTCCTGTCCAACGCCCTCGCCACCCCGAAGTCCATGCCCGACTGGCTGGGCGCGGTCGTCGAGTGGAACCCGATGTCCCAGACCGCGACGGCCGTACGGGACCTGCTGGGCGGCCCCGGCGGGGAGCCGGGGCACGTGTGGGCGGCCGTCGTATGGCCCTTGGGACTGCTCGCGCTGTTCTTTCCGCCGGCGGTGCGGAGGTTCGCGCGCCTGAGCCGCTAGCGGTCTAGTGATGGAAGCCGGTGGCCGCCTCCTTGTCCCTGGTCAAGGGGTGCGGCTGCCGGCGCAGTTCCGGCAGGAGACGGGTCAGGTCCTCCATGAACAGGTCGGCGAGGTCGGTGGAGAAGCCGTTGCGGCACACCACCCGCAGCACGGACAGGTCCTCCCGGTTCGGCGGGAAGGTGTACGCGGGCAGCAGCCAGCCGCTCTCGCGCATCCGCCGGGACACGTCGAAGACGTCGTACGACTCCACGCCCGGCGCGGTGGTGAAGGCGAAGACGGGCAGCTCGTCACCCCTGGTCAGGAGGCGGAAGTCGTCGAGCGCCGCGACCCGTTCGGCGATGCCCGTGGCCACGTCACGCGTGGTCTGCTGCACGGCCCGGTAGCCCTCACGCCCCAGCCGCAGGAACGTGTAGTACTGCGCGACCACCTGCGCGCCCGGACGCGAGAAGTTGAGGGCGAAGGTCGGCATGTCGCCGCCCAGGTAGTTGACGCGGAAGACGAGCTCCTCGGGCAGCGCCTCCTTGTCGCGCCACAGCGCCCAGCCGACGCCCGGGTAGACCAGCCCGTACTTGTGCCCCGAGGTGTTGATGGACGCCACGCGCGGGAGGCGGAAGTCCCACACCAGGTCCTCGTCGAGGAAGGGCGCGACCATGCCGCCGGACGCCCCGTCCACATGGACCGGGATGTCCAGTCCCGTGCGCTCCTGGAGGGCGTCGAGCGCCGCGCACAGGTCCGCGATGGGCTCGTACGAGCCGTCGAAGGTGGAGCCGAGGATGCCGACGACCCCGATGGTGTTCTCGTCACAGAGGGCGGCCGCGGCCTCCGGATCGAGATGGAAGCGCTCGCCCTCCATGGGGACCAGACGGGGCTCGACCTCCCAGAAGTTGCAGAACTTGTCCCAGCAGACCTGGACGTTGACGCCCATGACGAGGTTGGGGCGGGCCCCCGGGGCGGGGTTCCGCCTGCTCCAGCGGCGCTTGAGCGCCATTCCGGCGAGCATGCACGCCTCGCTCGACCCGGTCGTCGAACAGCCCACCGCCGCCGACGGATCCGGCGCGTTCCACAGGTCGGCGAGCATCGCCACACAGCGCCGCTCCAGCTCGGCGGTGCGCGGGTACTCGTCCTTGTCGATCATGTTCTTGTCGCGGCACTCCGCCATCAGGACGCCGGCCTGCGGCTCCATCCAGGTGGTGACGAAAGTGGCGAGATTCAGCCGCGAGTTGCCGTCCAGCATCAGCTCGTCGTGCACCAGCTGGTACGCCGTCATCGGCGGCAGCGGGGCGTCCGGCAGCCGGTGCTTGGGCGGCGCCTCGGTCATGCCGCCGACCGGATTGGCCTCCCCGAAGAAAGGGTTGACCGATCCCGGGCGCTCGTCGGGCTTCTGGGAACCTTTGTGGAGCGGCATGGACGTCTCCTCGTGTCATCTCGGGAACGGGTGCCGGCGGACCGGAGTTCCACCGCCCGCGCGGTCGCATCCGGAATGCCCGGGACGCCTACGGTGACACCGGGCGCCGGGTGAACGGCCGGTAAGAGGACGAACAGCGGGCCCGCGCCCACGCCCACGACGAGAGCGGCGCCACAGCCCACCATAAGCGGGCAGAACGGACGCAACATCCGGAGGGGATCCGCCCAGGAATCCGGCTTGCACCTCACGTGGCGTGAGGGCTCACCGTGGAGTGCGTACCGAGAAAGGAGCGGACGAAGTGAGCCACTCGGCAGGACAGGACGGCTACTCCGTGGGACAGGTCGCGGGCTTCGCCGGCGTCACGGTGCGCACGCTGCACCACTACGACGACATCGGCCTGCTCGTCCCGAGCGAGCGCAGCCACGCGGGCCACCGGCGCTACAGCGAGGCCGACCTCGACCGGCTGCAGCAGATCATGTTCTACCGCGAGCTCGGCTTCCCGCTCGACGAGGTCGCCGCCCTGCTCGACGACCCGGCCGCGGACCCGCGCGCGCACCTGCGCCGCCAGCACGAGCTGCTGACCGCCCGGATCGAGAAGCTGCAGAAGATGGCGGCGGCCGTGGAGCACGCCATGGAGGCACGCAAGATGGGCATCAATCTCACGCCCGAGGAGCGCTTCGAGGTGTTCGGGGACAAGGACCCCGAGCAGTACCGCGAGGAGACGGAGGCGCGCTGGGGCAACACGGAGGCGTTCGCGGAGTCGCAGCGCCGAGCCGCCACGTACACCAAGGAGGACTGGAAGCGCATCCAGGCCGAGGTCGACGACTGGGGCCGGCGGTACGCCGAGCTGGTGGCCGCCGGGGAGCAGCCCACCGGGCAGGCCGCCATGGACCTGGCCGAGGAGCACCGGCAGCACATCACCAGGTACTACTTCGAGGTCCCGTACGAGATGCACCGCTGCTTCGGGCAGATGTACGTCTCCGACGAGCGGTTCAAGGCGTTCTACGACTCCATGCACCCTGGCCTCGCGCAGCACCTCAGGGACGCCATCGAGGCGAACGCGTCCCGTCGCACCTCGTAGCCCTCCCGGCCCGGGGGACCGCTCCCGGGCCGGGAGACCTCACAGCTTTGTGCCAGCCGGCGCACAGTGCATCCTGGAGACACCGGTGGAACCTGGGGCGGACACCTTGCGTTGATAGCTTTGGGCGCCCACACAAGGACGCCGTACCTTCCTCCACCCCTTCAGGAGCCCGGAACCGTGACGACGCTTGCCCTCGGCCCGAGCTGGCTGGATCCGAACTACCTCCTCGACACGTTCGGCATCTGGGGCCTGCTCCTCGTCGTCTTCGCGGAGTCCGGCCTGCTCATCGGCTTCTTCCTGCCGGGCGACTCGCTGCTGTTCACCTGCGGTCTGCTGATCACGACCAACCAGCTGAACTTCCCGCTCTGGGCCGCCATCCCCCTGATCTGCGTCGCCGCGGTCCTGGGCGACCAGGCGGGCTACATGTTCGGCAAGAAGGTCGGCCCGTCGCTCTTCAACCGCCCGGACTCCCGCCTGTTCAAGCAGGAGAACGTGGTCAAGGCCCACGAGTTCTTCGAGAAGTACGGCCCGAAATCCCTGGTCCTGGCCCGCTTCGTGCCCGTCGTGCGCACGTTCACGCCGATCATCGCGGGCGTCAGCGGCATGAAGTACCGCTCGTTCGTGGTCTTCAACGTCATCGGCGGCGTCCTGTGGGGCGCCGGCGTCACCCTGCTCGGCTCCTGGCTCGGCAAGATCGAGTTCGTCCACAAGAACATCGAAGCGATCCTCATCCTGATCGTCCTCGTCTCGGTGATCCCGATCATCATCGAGTTCCTGCGCGCCCGCTCCAAGGCGAAGAAGACCCCCGAGGCACCGGCTCCGGCCCAGCACCAGCAGCCCCCCGTCATGGACGACGCGACGACCCGACTCCGCCGCATCCCCCCGACCGACGACCAGGGCTACCACCAGCAGTACCAGCAGCAGCCGCAACAGCAGCAGCCGTACTACCCGGACCAGCAGTACCCGGACCAGCAGTACCCGTACCAGCAGGACGCGTACGGCAACCAGCAGTACCCCTACAACCAGCAGTACTGAAGCGCCCCATAGGGGCGCGGGGAAGTGCGCGAGAAACCACGACGTACCTGCACTCGCGTGGAACAGAACGCACCGAGCTATTAGGCGCTCAGAATCCCCGCGTCCGCTTCGCAGCCCGCCGCCCCGCCGCAGAGGCCCCGCCGGGAACCCGCAGGAACAGCCGCGAGATCTCCGACCCCAGGTTGACGCCGATGGCGATGGCCATGGCCAAGGAGGCAGCCGTGGCCAAGGACACCAACCCCTTGTCCACCTCGTTCTGCGCGATCGACAGCAACCCGAAATAAGTGGCCGACCCTGGCAACAGGGGCCCGATCGCCGCCGTCGTGTACGGCAACGCGGAGGCGAACCGGTACCGCGACAACAACTGCCCGAACAGCCCCACCAGCCCGGCAGCAACGGCGGTGGAGGCAACGGGCGACAACCCGCCGGGATAGTGCAGCGCGCCGTACACACACCACGCGACGCCCCCGTTCAGCGTCACCCACAGCACGGTGGACCGCTCCTGCTGCAACAACACGGCGAAGGTCAGCGAGAGCAGCATCGACGCCCCGATCTGCCACCCCGGCCGTTCGGCGATGCGCAGGGCCGCGTCGGGGTTGAGCTTGGCGCCCAGGTTCACCCCGAAATACAGCACCAC
Source organism: Streptomyces sp. NPDC001137 (assembly GCF_040298885.1). Classification (NCBI taxonomy): domain Bacteria; kingdom Bacillati; phylum Actinomycetota; class Actinomycetes; order Kitasatosporales; family Streptomycetaceae; genus Streptomyces; species Streptomyces sp. NPDC001137. Next base: position 71,310 of record NZ_JBEPBA010000010.1, on the reverse strand, counting down.
CAGCACACCCACGACGATGCCGACGAACAGATACATGACCTCGAGGAGCCGCGCCGACGCGGTGATGTAGAACCCGGTCAGCCCGTCCTGCACGCCCGCCACCAGCGCCCGCCCCGGCAGCAGCGCGAACAGCCCACCAGTGATCACCGCGGACGCCTTGACGTCGACCCCGGCCACGGTCAGCGCGACCCCGATGGCCGCGGGCGGCATCGCGGCCACCGTGAACTGGTAGAACTCCGGCAGCCCGCGCCCCGCGCACAGCCAGGCCAAACGGTCGCCGAGCATCGCGCCCAGCATGGCCGCGATGAAGACGATCCAGTCACCGCCGACGAGCACGGAGGCCGCCCCGGCGAGCAGCCCACTCGCCCCGGTCAGCACCCACCCCGGATACGGGTGCCGGTTGCGGCGGATCTCGGCGAGCCGCCGGTAGGCCTCCTCCAGCGAGATGGTGGTCTCCGGGTCGCTGAGGTCGTCCACCAGCTGGAACACGGCCGCCAGCCGCGTGTAGTCGGTGGCCCGGCGGCGCACCGTCCGTGACGCCGTCACGGGGTCGTCGACCAGGGACGGCTGGTACGAGATCGACAGCAGGGTGAAGGTGACGTTCGGCTCGCAGCGGTCGAGGCCGTAGGACCGGCAGACCGCGAACATCGCGGCCTCCACGTCCTCCGCGCCCTCGCCGCCCGCCAGCAGCAACTCGCCGATACGCAGGGTCAGGTCGAGGACGCGCGGGACGGCCGGACCGCCCTCCTCCGCCTTCGGCCCCGGCTCGGGTGCCGGCCGCTCGGCCACCGGCATCCGCAGCATCGTGCGCATCCGGTCCTGCCAGGGCACGTCCTTGGTGAGGCTGACCACCGGTATGCCGGTCGCCGGGGTGAAGGCGGCCGGGGCCTGGCGGGCGCTGTAGGTGTTCGGCGTGCTGAACGCCGACCCCTCGGGCTCGGCGCCGGGCTGCTGCGGGACGTCCAGGCCGTCGGGGACGGCGAACTCGGAGGTGGTCTCCGGTTCGACGACGACTCTGGGGGCGGCGAAGCCCGCCGGAATGGCGAACTCCGAGGTGATCTCGGGATCGAACGTGCCCCTGGCCTCGTCCGACTGCGGCTTGCGGTCTTCCGCCTCCGTCACTTGAGTAACGCTCCCTGTACGACGCGTGCAGCTACGCCAGTATGCGCACAGAAACACGAACGGGCCGCACGCGTGCGCGTACGGCCCGTTGGACGACTCAGACCTCAGTGGCCGCCCTGCTCCTTGAACCGCTTGTAGGAGCGCTCGATCTCGACCTCGGCGTCGACCCGGCCCACCCAGTTGGCGCCCTCGACGGACTTGCCGGGCTCCAGGTCCTTGTAGACCTCGAAGAAGTGCTGGATCTCCAGACGGTCGAACTCCGACACGTGGTGGATGTCACGCAGGTGCTCGACGCGCGGGTCCGTCGCCGGGACGCACAGCAGCTTGTCGTCGCCGCCGGCCTCGTCCGTCATCCGGAACATGCCGATCGCACGGCACTTGATCAGACAGCCCGGGAAGGTCGGCTCGTCAAGAATGACCAGCGCGTCCAGCGGGTCGCCGTCCTCGCCGAGGGTGTTCTCGACGAAGCCGTAGTCGGTCGGGTAGGCGGTCGAGGTGAAGAGTCGACGGTCCAGGCGGATCCGACCGGTCTCGTGGTCCACCTCGTACTTGTTCCGCGAACCCTTCGGGATCTCGATCGTGACGTCGAACTCCACCGGTGGCTCCTCCATGATCAACACATAGTTCTGGTGGTTAAGTGTCCCTCACGCAGGTGTGTGATCGCGAAAGGGGCTGGTGTTCGTGCCAGAGCTGAGGCCGTGGCGGGCGGCGAGGCCGCATGTGGCGCGGGCCGCGAACGCCGTACGACCGCGTCTGGCACGGGCCGCCCGGGCCGTGCGCCCGAAGCTGGAACGAGCCGCGGCATCTACGAAACCGCAGCTCGCACGGGTACGGCCCACCCGCATCAGGTGGCCGAAGACCGTCAGGACCTGGCAGTACACCGCGGGCGCCGCCACCGCCGGTGTGACGCTGGCCGTCGCCGTGGCGACCGCCGCCGGCCCCTGGGACTCCACCGGTCAGCGTACGGCCGAGGCGGACCGTGCAGCCGCCCTGGACCGAACGGGTGGCGCAGATCACGGACGTAATCCCGATACGCCCGATTCGGCGGCCGGCGGCCCGCGCCCCGCCCCCAGCGCCGCATCCGTCCTGACCGGCCTGGGCGGCGCCATGAGCACCGTCAAGTCGGCCCCCACCGGTCCGGCCCTCTCCGCCGTCCTGGGCCCCCTGCTGGGGGACGCGGCGCTCGGCACCCGGCACACCGCCGCGGTCGTCGACGTCGCCACCGGCAAGCGCCTCTACGGCACCGGCGCCGACACCGCCCTGACCCCCGCCTCCGTGACGAAGATCGCCACGGCGGTCGCCGCGCTGTCGACGCTGGGCGCCGACCACCGTCTGACCACCCGCACGGCCCTGGAACCCGACACCAAGGAACTCGTCCTGGTCGGCGGCGGCGACCCGACCCTGACGGCGCACAAGGACGCCCAGGGCTGGGCGAGCCTGCGGGACCTGGCCGACAGGACGGCGGCGGTTCTCAAGAAACGCGGGATCAAGGAGGTCACGCTCTCCTACGACACGACCCTGTACGCCGGGCCCGAACTCCACCCCATCGGCGTGAACGTCAACCTCGCCCCCGTGAGCGCCCTGATGGCCGACGAGGGCCGCACGGACGACTCGACCAGCGGCCCCGTCCAGCGAGTGACGGACCCGGCGGCGGACGCGGCCCGCACGTTCGGCTCGTTCCTCGAGGACCACGGCATCAGGACCACGTCGCCCGGCCCCTCCAAGGCGACGACCCGCGCCGAGAACCTCGCCGCCGTGTCCTCGCCCCCGCTCTCGTCCCTGGTCGAGCGCATGCTGACCAACAGCGACAACGACATCGCGGAGGCCCTGGCCCGCCAGACGGCCGCCGCAGCGGGGAAGCCCGCCGGCTTCGACGGCGGCGCGTCCGCGATCGCCGGCGCACTGAGGAAGCTGGGACTCCCCCTCAAGGGCGCCGAGTTCCACGACGGCAGCGGCCTCGACCGGGACGACAGGCTCACCGCCGACCTGCTCACCGCCCTGCTGGTGAAGGCCGGCGACCCCGCCCACCCCGAACTCCGCCCGGTCCTGACGGGCCTTCCGGTGGCCGGCTTCACCGGCACCCTGACCAGCCGCTACACGGGCGGCGCGGCAGGAGTCGTACGAGCGAAGACAGGCACCCTGACCGGTGTGAACACCCTGGCCGGCACGGTCGTGGACCAGGACGGCCGGCTCCTGGCGTTCGCCTTCCTGGCCTCGAACACCACGAACCCCCTGGAAGCCCAGTCGGCGCTGGACCGCACGGCTACGGCACTGGCGGCCTGCGGCTGCAGTTAGGCCCTGTCGTTCGATCAGCTCGGCGTCGCGGGCCCTGGCACGCCCTCCCCCACGGCGCAGTCCCCTACGGCCGACCTGATCCGAACGACAGAGCCTGGCCGTTGCGCACGGCCGCGGGCACGGGTGCCGCCCTCCGCGGCCTGCCCCAAGTGGGAGCGCTCACGTACCGTTGACGCATGACGAGCATCGGTGGTGCCGAGATGGTCGACTGGAATCTCGCGGTGGCGACCGCGACCCGGCTCGTGCGGCCGGGCCCCGACGTGAGCCGTGACGAGGCCCGGGCCGTCGTCGCGGAACTGCGCCGGCATGCCAAGGCCTCGGAGGAACACGTCCGGGGCTTCACTCGTATGGGCACGGAGGAGACCCACGACACCCCGATCCTGGTCGTCGACCGCCCCGGCTGGGTCCGGGCGAACGTCGCAGGCTTCCGGGAGATCCTCAAGCCGCTGCTGGAGAAGATGCAGGAGCGGCGCGGCAACACCCCCGGCGGCGCGGTCCTCGGCGCGGTCGGCGGCAAGGTCACCGGCGTCGAGCTGGGCATGCTGCTGTCGTTCCTGGCCTCCCGCGTGCTGGGCCAGTACGAGACCTTCGCCCCGGCCACCCGCGAACTTCCCGCGGGGGAGAACGGCGGCGGCCGGCTCCTGCTCGTCGCCCCCAACATCGTGCACGTGGAGCGCGAACTCGACGTACAGCCCCACGACTTCCGCCTCTGGGTCTGTCTGCACGAGGAGACGCACCGCACCCAGTTCAGCGCCGTACCGTGGCTGCGCGACCACCTGGAGGGCGAAATCCAGTCTTTCTTGGGGGAGACCGATGTCGACCCCATGACCGTCCTCGAACGCATCCGGGAGGCCGCCCAGTCGCTCGCGGGCGGACGCCCCGAGGGCGAGGAGGAGGACGGCGGGCGGTCCTTCGTCGAGATCGTGCAGACCCCGGCGCAGCGCGAGATCCTCGGCCGCCTCACCGCCGTGATGTCGCTCCTGGAGGGCCACGCCGACTTCGTGATGGACGGCGTGGGTCCGGACGTCGTGCCGTCCGTCTCCGAGATCCGCGAGAAGTTCCAGCAGCGGCGCGCGAAGGGCGCCTCCCGGCTGGACATGGCCCTGCGCAAGCTGCTGGGTCTGGATGCCAAACTCAGGCAGTACCGCGACGGCGAACGCTTCGTGCGGGCGGTTGTGGACCAGGTCGGCATGGACGGCTTCAACCGTGTGTGGACCTCCCCCAACACCCTGCCCACCAAGGCGGAGATCGCCAAACCGGCGGACTGGGTCGCGCGGGTGCACCGCAAGAGTGAGTCGTGAACCCCGTGGGAAGGTCGTGAAACGAATTCGGCCGACGGCAGGCGAACGCCCCTCCAATCACCCGTCCGAGGGACCGTGAGCCATGGGTAGGCGTGCGATGCTCGGGGAACGGCCCGGTTCTGTCACCATCTACACACTCTGAGTGACCGACTCCGGGCTCACCCCCCGAAAACTTCATGAAGGGAACCGGACATGGGTCCCCATCCTGCGGTCGCGGCGATACGCCTGGCGGTCCGCCGCGTCCTCCACGACATCCTCAACGACCACCGGACCACTGCCGAGCCCCCAGGGCTCCCGGAACAGGCTCCGCACGAGCGCCTTTCCCCGCCGCTCGTGCTCGTGGCGTGCTCCGGCGGCGCCGACTCCATGGCCCTCGCCTCCGCCCTCGCCTTCGAGGCCCCCAAACTCGGCATCCGGGCCGGCGGCGTCACCGTCGACCACGGGCTGCAGCCCGGCTCCGACCTGCGCGCCGAGGAAGTCGCCCTGCGGCTGCGCGAACTGGGCCTGGACCCGGTGGACTCCGTCGCCGTGACCGTGGGCCGCGAAGGCGGCCCCGAAGCCGCCGCCCGCGACGCGAGGTACGCCGCACTCGACGCCGCGGCCGTCCGCCACGGCGCCGCCGCGATCCTGCTCGGCCACACCCGCGACGACCAGGCCGAAACCGTGCTGCTCGGCCTCGCCCGCGGCTCGGGCATCCGCTCCCTGTCCGGAATGGCCGCGGTCTCGGGGGCCGACGGCCGTTACCGCCGCCCCTTCCTCCAGCTCGACCGGCAGACCGCCCGCAAGGCCTGCATGGTCCAGTCGCTCCCCGTCTGGGACGACCCCCACAACGCGGATCCCGCGTACACCCGCTCCCGGCTGCGCCACGAGGGCCTGCCCGCCCTCGAGAAGGCGCTCGGCAAGGGCGTCGTCGAGGCCCTCGCCCGCACCGCCCAGCTCTCCCGCGACGACGCCGACGCCCTCGACGCCTGGGCCGGCCAGGCCGCGGCCTCCGTACGCGACGCCGCGGGCCTCCTGGAGTGCGCCAAGCTCTACGCCCTGCCGCCCGCCGTGCGCCGTCGCGTCCTGCGCCGCGCGGCCATCGATGCCGGGGCTCCCGCCGGTTCGCTGTTCGCCCGCCACATCGAGGAAGTCGACCGGCTGATCACCGGCTGGCGCGGCCAGGGAGCCATCAATCTCCCGGGCAAAGTCGTCGCCCAGCGCCAGGGTGGCAGACTGGTGATTCGGCAAGGCTGAAACCTTGCCCCCCTTTGGGGGGTGATGGGCGGCCGGTGGGACGACCGAAAGTGATGCGGGTGGACGCGAAAGACATGGGCACCGACCTCAAGCAGGTGCTCATCACCAAGGAAGAGATCGACGCGAAGCTGGTGGAGCTGGCGGCGAAGATCGACGCGGAGTACGCGGGCAAGGACCTGCTCATCGTCGGCGTCCTCAAGGGCGCGGTGATGGTCATGGCCGACCTCGCCAGGGCGCTGTCCACCCCCGTCACCATGGACTGGATGGCCGTGTCGTCGTACGGCGCGGGCACCCAGTCCTCCGGCGTGGTGCGGATCCTCAAGGACCTCGACACCGACATCAAGGGCAAGCACGTCCTCATCGTCGAGGACATCATCGACTCCGGCCTGACCCTGTCCTGGCTGCTGTCCAACCTCGGCTCCCGCGAGCCCGAGTCGCTCAGGGTGTGCACCCTGCTGCGCAAGCCGGACGCCGCCAAGGTCGCCATCGACGTCGAGTGGGTCGGCTTCGACATCCCGAACGAGTTCGTCGTGGGCTACGGCCTCGACTACGCCGAGAAGTACCGCAACCTCCCGTTCGTCGGTACGCTCGCGCCCCACGTCTACGGCGGCTGAGTCGGCCTCTGAGCCGACAGAGCCTTCTTTGTAGGACGATCGGGAACCCCAGCGGGTTTCGCGCCGTTGGAGCATGCAGACGGGTTTGCCAGCCCTCCCGTGCGGCTTCGCGCGACAATGCTGGGGTACCGTCAGAAGAACTGTCTTATCAAACTCACTATGGCAGGAGGGACGGGGCGACACCGCTCCGTATGGATGGACGTGAAGCGATACTTCCGTGGGCCGGTCATGTGGATCGTGCTGGCCGTCCTTGCCGTGGTCGTGTTGATGCAGGTCGTCGGCTCGTCCGGCGGCTACAAGACGGTGGACACCGGCCAGGTCGTGGCAGCGATCAACAACAACAAGGTGGAGTCGGCCAAGCTCACCACCGGTGACGAGCAGACCATCAAGGTCCAGCTCAAGAACGGCGAAAAGGTCGAGGGCAGCTCGAAGATCCAGGCGAGCTACATCGGCGACCAGGGCGTCAACCTCGCCAACACGCTGCAGACCAAGTACCAGGACAAGCAGATCCCGGACGGCTACACCGTTTCGCCGTCCAAGCAGAACCCCTTCCTGGGCATCCTGCTCTCCCTGCTCCCCTTCGTCCTGATCGTGGTCGTCTTCCTGTTCCTGATGAATCAGATGCAGGGCGGCGGCTCCAGGGTCATGAACTTCGGCAAGTCCAAGGCCAAGCTCATCACCAAGGACACCCCCAAGACGACGTTCTCGGACGTCGCGGGCTGTGACGAGGCGGTCGAGGAGCTCCACGAGATCAAGGAGTTCCTGCAGGAGCCGGCGAAGTTCCAGGCCGTCGGCGCCAAGATCCCCAAGGGCGTGCTGCTCTACGGCCGTCCCGGTACCGGCAAGACGCTGCTCGCGCGTGCCGTCGCCGGCGAGGCAGGGGTGCCCTTCTACTCGATCTCCGGTTCCGACTTCGTCGAGATGTTCGTCGGTGTCGGTGCCTCCCGGGTCCGTGACCTGTTCGAGCAGGCCAAGGCGAACGCCCCGGCGATCGTCTTCGTCGACGAGATCGACGCGGTCGGCCGCCACCGCGGTGCCGGCCTCGGCGGTGGTCACGACGAGCGCGAGCAGACGCTGAACCAGCTGCTCGTCGAGATGGACGGTTTCGACGTCAAGGGCGGTGTGATTCTCATCGCTGCGACGAACCGCCCCGACATCCTCGACCCGGCGCTGCTGCGTCCCGGCCGCTTCGACCGCCAGATCGCGGTCGACCCGCCGGACCTGCAGGGCCGTCTGGAGATCCTCAAGGTTCACCAGAAGGGCAAGCCGGTCGCTCCGGACGTCGACCTCGCGGCCGTCGCCCGCCGTACGCCGGGCTTCACCGGCGCGGACCTGAGCAACGTCCTCAACGAGGCCGCGCTGCTCACCGCTCGCAGCGACAAGAAGCTGATCGACAACTCCATGCTGGACGAGGCGATCGACCGCGTGGTGGCGGGCCCGCAGAAGCGGACCCGGATCATGTCGGACAAGGAGAAGAAGATCACCGCGTACCACGAGGGCGGTCACGCCCTGGTCGCGGCGGCCTCCCCGAACTCCGACCCGGTCCACAAGATCACGATCCTGTCGAGAGGCCGTGCCCTCGGCTACACGATGGTGCTGCCGGACGAGGACAAGTACTCCACGACCCGCAACGAGATGCTGGACCAGCTGGCCTACATGCTGGGCGGCCGCGCGGCCGAGGAGCTCGTCTTCCACGACCCGACCACGGGCGCCGCGAACGACATCGAGAAGGCCACCGCCACGGCCCGCGCGATGGTCACGCAGTACGGCATGACCGAGCGGCTCGGCGCCATCAAGTTCGGCGGCGACAACACCGAGCCGTTCCTCGGACGTGAGATGGCTCACCAGCGCGACTACTCGGAAGAGGTCGCCGCGCTGGTGGACGAGGAAGTCAAGAAGCTCATCGAGAACGCGCACAACGAGGCCTGGGAGATCCTGGTCGAGAACCGCGACGTCCTCGACAACCTCGTCCTGCAGCTGCTGGAGAAGGAGACGCTGGGCAAGGAGGAGATCGCCGAGATCTTCGCCCCCATCGTCAAGCGCCCGCCGCGGCCCGCCTGGACCGGCTCCTCCCGCCGCACGCCGTCGACCCGTCCGCCGGTGCTCTCCCCGAAGGAGCTCGCACTGACGAACGGCGCCAACGGCGCGACCCCGGCGATCAGCACCGCGAAGTCGACGGCGGCGGATTCCGCCCCGGCGATCGAGACGGCCCCGGAGGACCGCCCGGAGAGCTGACCACCGCTCTCCCGCGGCCACATCGGCCCGGAATGAATGCCGCGCCCCCCAGGTTCTAGCCTGGGGGGCGCGGCATTTCAGCCAGGTCGCAGATTGAGGCGCGTGGCCCACACGCGTGACCCGCACAGGAACGAGGCACCACATGACCGACCCCGTGACGCTGAACGGCGAGGGCTCGATCGGCGAGTTCGACGAGAAGCGCGCCGAGAACGCCGTACGCGAACTGTTGATCGCGGTCGGCGAGGACCCTGACCGGGAGGGGCTGCGGGAGACTCCGGCGAGGGTGGCGCGGGCGTACCGGGAGATTTTCGCGGGTCTGTGGCAGAAGCCCGAGGACGTGCTGACGACGACGTTCGACCTGGGGCACGACGAGATGGTCCTGGTGAAGGACATCGAGGTGCTGAGCTCCTGCGAGCATCATCTGGTGCCCTTCGTGGGCGTGGCCCATGTCGGCTACATCCCGTCCGTCGACGGCAAGATCACGGGGCTTTCGAAGCTGGCCCGGCTCGTGGACGTCTATGCCCGTCGGCCTCAGGTGCAGGAACGACTCACCACGCAGATCGCCGACTCGCTGATGAAGATCCTGGAGCCGCGCGGGGTGATCGTCGTCGTCGAGTGCGAGCACATGTGCATGTCGATGCGGGGTGTCCGCAAGCCCGGCGCGAAGACCATAACGTCGGCGGTGCGTGGCCAGCTGCGTGATCCCGCGACCCGCAACGAGGCGATGAGCCTGATCATGGCGCGCTGACGCCGGAGGAGCGGGCAGGCCCCACGGGCTCAGGCCGCCGACGCCGCCCCGTTGTTGTGTTCGTCGTCCTCCGGGAGTCTGCACACGCGCTCCAGGAAGATGGCCGCGACTATCACTGCGATGCCCGCCACGACCGAGAAGCCGGCGTAGATGGCCTGGTCGCGGCGGGCGGGGATGTCGAGGAGTTCCAGGAGGAAGACGCCCGTGCCGCCGTACATACCGGCGACCAGGGCGGCGACCAGGGCGCTGGCCTGGCCGAAGACGACCGCGCGGGCCGCCATCAGCGGGTCGACCCCCTTGGCCTCGGGGCGGCGCTCGCGCTGTGCCTTGAAACGGCCGCGCAGGGAGAGCGCCGTGGCCAGCAGGACCACCGCGATCAGGGCGAGGACGACGGGCGCGGCGAGGGGGACACTGGGCAGGGTCCCGATCGAGTTCCAGAGGCGGGCGCCCGCCCAGGACAGGATTCCGGCCACGACGAACACGCCGACCAGCACCCTGATGCGCAGCTCTCTCACGGTGTCCCTTCAGCTCCCCCGGGTCCTGCGGACCGTCCCGCGGACTGTGGTCTTCCCGACCTTGCCGTCCTGACCTTAACGACTACTCGGGCAGGTGGAGTTCCAGGTCCTTGCGCGGTGTCACGCCCTCGCGGGTGACGGCGTCCAGGAGAGCGGCGACCGCGCCGTGGCCGGGCAGCTGCGCCTCCGGCTCCATGTCGTGCCAGGGGGCGAGGACGAAGGCGCGCTCGTGGGCGCGCGGGTGGGGCAGCGTGAGGTGCGGGTCGTCGTCGATGACGTCGGCGTACGCGACGATGTCCACGTCGAGGGTGCGCGCGCCCCAGCGCTCGTCCCGTACCCGGTGGAAGGCCTCCTCGACCGCGTGCGCCCGCTCCAGGAGCGAGGACGGCGGCAGTGTGGTCTTCAGAACGACGACCGCGTTGAAGTACGAGGGCTGGCTGCCGGGCTCGACGCCCCACGGCTCCGTCTCGTACACCGGGGAGACGGCCTTGATGCGGACGCCCGGGGTGTCCTCCAGGGCGTCGATGGCGCCCTGGAGGGTCTCCAGACGGTTGCCCAGGTTCGCGCCGAGGGAGAGCACCGCCCGTTTCGGGTTGTGGAGCGTCGTGTCGGCGGCGTCCACCTGCGCCACGACGGAGGCGGGTACCGGCTGTACGGTCGGGTCGCTCGAACCCGTGGCGAAGGACGCGGTCATGCTCGGCCCCGGGTGATGGTGACGGTCACGTCGTCGAAGGGGACCGTGATCGGGGCGTCCGGTTTGTGGACGCAGACCTCGACCTCCTGGACCCCGTCGTGCTTCAGACAGGCCTGGGCGATGCGCTCGGCGAGCGTCTCGATGAGGTTGACGGGCTCGCCCTCGACGACGGCCACGACCTCCTCCGCCACGATGCCGTAGTGCACTGTCTTCGCCAGGTCGTCGTCGGCGGCGGCCGGGCGGGTGTCAAGGCCGAGGACGAGGTCCACGACGAAGGTCTGGCCCTCCTCCCGCTCCTTGGGGAACACCCCGTGGTGCCCGCGGGCCTTGAGGCCGCGCAGCGCGACACGATCCACGCGAATCACTCCTGCAATCGTCGGTGACGGCCGGTCGATGCCGTGTGCGGGCGGCACACCGGCCTCGAACGAATCTACCTGCGGGCACTGACAGCACCGGGTCACCGGAGCGTGGCCCGTGCCGGGACCAGGAGGGTTCATCCCGTGTTTCCCCTGGGGAACCCGGCGGCTCATGGGTTGGTAGCCGCCCCTACCCAGGGGTCCGTGATTCCAACCACTTCTTGGTCCTCAAGGGGGCGCCTACCCACTCAGGAGGGTGTGTCGCCGTCCTCGTCCTCGTCGTTTTCGGTCATCACGGGCGAGGCGTGGTGGGACCAGAGCTTCCAGCCTGCCGGGGTGCGGTGGAAGATGTTCGTGGCGACCACCAGCTGCCCGACGAGCGGACCGAGTTCCTCACTGCCCCTGGGCGCGGGACCGCCGCTGAGGATGTTCTCGGTGCAGGTCACCAGGGCGGTGTCGCCGGTCACGGAGACATGCACGTCGGTGAGGAAGAACTGGATGTAGTCGGTGTTCGCCATGATCAGCGCATACGACCTCAGGACCTCGCCGCGGCCGGTGAGCGCGGGCCAGCCGGGGTGCACGCACGAGATCACTCCGGTGTCGGCGGGGTCGTGGTACTCCTCGTCGACCCCCAGGTCGGACGGGGCGAGCCAGAGTGCCGACAGGTCCTCGAAGTCGCCGCGCTCCATGGCCTCGTAGAAGGCGGTGTTGGCGGCTTCCACCTGCTCGACGTCGGTGTGGGGGGCGCTCACCGGGCTCCTTCGGCAGCGCGCGCACCCTCCACGGCGCGTGCGACCCGTACGGCGTCCGCCGTCGCGCGCACCTCGTGCACGCGCACCGCCCATGCGCCGGCGTGCGCGGCGAGTGCGGAGACGGCGGCCGTCGCGGCGTCGCGCTCGCGCGCGGGCGGGGGCGCGCCCTCCGGTCCGGCCAGGACCCGGCCGAGGAACCGCTTGCGGGAGGCGGCGACGAGCAGGGGATGGCCGAGGCCGAGCAGCCGGTCCAGGTGGGCGAGCAGGAGCAGGTCGTGCTCGGCGTCCTTGGAGAAGCCGAGACCGGGGTCGACGACGATGCGGTCGGGGGCGATGCCGCCGGCCAGGACGGCCTCCACGCGTGCGTGCAGTTCGCCGGCGACCTCGGTGACGACGTCGCCGTACACGCCCTTGACGTTGCCGCCCTCCAGGAAGCCGCGCCAGTGCATGACGACGAAGGGGGCGCCGGCCGCTGCCACCACGGGGATCATCGCGGGGTCGGCGAGGCCGCCGCTGACGTCGTTGACGAGGGCGGCGCCCGCGGCGAGGGCCCGTTCGGCGACGGAGGCGCGCATGGTGTCGACGGAGACGCTGACGCCCTCGGAGGCGAGGCCGCGGACGACGGGGATGACCCGCTTGAGCTCCTCGGCCTCGTCGACGCGGGTGGCGCCCGGACGGGTGGACTCGCCGCCGACGTCGACCAGGTCCGCGCCCTCGGCGACCAGGTCGAGGCCGTGTTTGACGGCGTTGGTCGTGTCGAAGAAGCGGCCGCCGTCGGAGAAGGAGTCGGGCGTCACGTTCACCACTCCCATGACCGCGCAGCGGTCCCACTCCGGAAGGCCCGCGACGCGCCCGCGTCCGCTCTGCTTGCTCATACGTTCAGCGTAGGCCCCGGCCGCGGCGGTAGGACGCCACGGCCCGGACGGTGGCCCTCCGGTGGGAGGGCCGTTTCCGTCCGGGCCGTTGTTCACAGGGTCGGGCGTCCGGTGCCCGGGTCAGGTGGTCATGCCGCGCGTACGTCGCGCTCGGCGACGGCATGCGTGCACACGCGCGGGGCGGTCCTGCGGCGGCGCAGGAAGCGCGGCAGCGGCAGGGCGAAGTTGACGAAGCCCTCGGCCTGCATGGCGGCGAAGCCGATGCGCGGCAGGTCGGCCGATGCGCGGTAGACGACGAAGCGGGGCTCCCAGCGGGGCTGGAACTTCGCGTTGAACTTGTACAGGGACTCGATCTGGAACCAGCGGGACAGGAAGACCAGCAGTCCGCGCCAGGCGCGCAGCACCGGGCCCGCGCCGATCTTCTCGCCGCGCGCGAGTGCCGAGCGGAACATCGCGAAATTGAGCGACACGCGCGTGATGCCGAATTTCGGCGCCGCCTGGAGGGCCGCGACGATGAGGAGTTCGTTCATGCCGGGGTCGGCCGAGCGGTCGCGGCGCATCAGGTCCAGGGACGCGCCGTCGGTGCCCCACGGGACGAAGTGCAGGATCGCCTTCAGGTCGCCGTACTCACCGGGCTGGTCGTCCGCCTTGTGGGCGGTGGCGATCAGGCAGTCGCCGTCGGCGGCGTCGCCGATGCGGCCCAGCGCCATGGAGAACCCGCGCTCGGTGTCGGTGCCGCGCCAGTCCTCGGCGGCGTTGCGGATCCGCTCCAGCTCGGCGTCACCGAGGTCACGTACACGTCGTACCCGGGTTTCGTAACCGGCGCGCTCGATGCGCTTGACCATCTGGCGCACGTTGCGCATCGCGCGGCCGGCGAGGGAGAAATCCGCTACGTCCACCACCGCCTCGTCGCCCAGTTCCAGGGCGTCGAGTCCGGTCTCGCGGGTCCACACCTCGCCGCCCGTCTCCGAGCAGCCCATGACGGCCGGTGTCCAGGAGTGGGCCCTGGCCTCGTCCATGAACCGCTCGATGGCGCCCGGCCAGGCCTCGACGTCGCCGATGGGGTCACCACTGGCGAGCATCACGCCGGAGACGACCCGGTAGGTGACGGCCGCCTTGCCGCTGGGTGAGAAGACGACCGCCTTGTCGCGGCGCAGCGCGAAGTGGCCGAGGGAGTCGCGGCGGCCGTGCTTCTCCAGCAGGGCGCGCAGGCGTGCCTCGTCCTCCTCCGTCAGCCGGGCCGCGGGGTGTTCGGGCCGGAAGGCGAGGTAGATCGTCGTGACCGCCGTCAGCAGACCGAGGGCGCCCAGCGAGAAGGCGACCGTCCAGGAGGTGTTGCCCTGGTAGTCGACGGGGCCCTCGAAGCCGAACAGGCCGTACAGGACGTGCGTAATGCGATCGGCCAGGCTCGGGTCGCCGACCATGCGGTTCGGGTGGACGCTGACGATGATCAAGCCGAGGACGAGGGAACCCGCGCCCATGAGGACGAAGTTCGCGAGCGCACGCCACCTGCTGCGCGGGTCGGGCAGGGCCGCGAACTGGTCGCGGTGGCGCAGCAGCGGTGCGAGCAGCGCGAGCGAGATGATCACTCCGAGGAGGGAGTGGCGGTATGTGAACTGCGCCACCGCGCCTGCCGGCAGGAGCGCCACCGCGGCGCGCCACGCCCGGCGTTTGCCGCGCTTCAGGCCGTGCGCGAGGAGCAGCAGCAGGATGCCGGCGCTGAGCGACAGCGCGGCCGCGAACGGGCCGAACGACCCGGGCAGCACCTCGGCGATCGTGTGCATACGGCTGTGCCTGAAGCGGGGGAAGACGCCCGCGGCGATGTCCAGAACGCCTACGAGTGCGCAGGCTCTGGCGACGAGGACGGGGACGACCTCGGGGCGCGGACCACGGAATACGCGCCGCGCGCTGCGTGATCGAGTGGGAACCCCACCCGACATTTCCTCATCTGTCCTGACAGACATCGCATCCCGTAGTTCTGCGAGAGACCTTGGATCCGGTGCCGATTCGGGCATCCGGCGACATTGCGCCCTCTAGGACGGTGTCTCGGGGAGCGAGGTTCCAACCTCTCCTCAAAGCCGGTCCAAAGGCCGAGGAAAGTTCCGGACAAGCTCTCGCGAAGGTATGCGGGATCCGGGTGGAAACCGCAGGCAGGAAGCAGGTCATGGGTCTTACGAGCAACAAAGTGCTGCTGCTGGCAGTGATGTTCGCCGTACTGCTGTTCGTGGGCACGGTGTGGGTGTGGCCGCGCCTGGCACGGCGCAACTGGCGGGCCGTCAGCGGGCGCGTCGGGCTGCTGTTCGGAACCCAGCTGGCCCTCTTCCTGTCGGTCGGCCTCGCCGCCAACCAGGCCTTCGGGTTCTACGCCAGCTGGGCGGACCTCTTCGGCCAGGAGAAGGCCCAGGGGGTGGTCGTGAACCACACGGCGTTCGGCGCCTCCGGCGGTCCGCTTCAGGTGATCGACACGGCACGCGTGCGTGGAGCCGGGGGTTCGGGGCCGCAGGCCGGCGGCCAGATCCAGAGGGTCGACATCGTCGGCCGTACGACGAACATCGCCACGCCCGCGTATGTGTATCTGCCGCCTGAGTACTTCCAGCCGCAGTACCGCACGCGAACGTTCCCGGCGGCGGTGGTCCTCACCGGATATCCGGGGACCGCTCAGGCGCTCGTGGACAAGCTGCACTATCCGAGTACGGCGCAGGGCCTCGCGAAGAACGGCCGTATGCAGCCGATGATCCTGGTGATGCTGCGGCCGACGGTGGCGCCGCCGAGGGACACGGAATGCGTGGACATCCCCGGCGGTCCGAAGACGGAGACGTTCTTCGCCAAGGACCTGCCCGACGCCGTACTCGCGCACTACAGGGTGGGCAAAAAGCCGGGCAGCTGGGGCATCATCGGTGATTCCACGGGTGGCTACTGCGCGCTGAAGCTGGCCATGCACCACCCCGGGGTGTTTGCCGCGGCGGCGGGTCTGTCGCCGTACTACAAGGCGCCGACCGACCCCACCACGGGCGATCTCTTCCACGGCGACAAGCGGCTGCGCAACCGCGCCGACCTGTGGTGGTGCCTCAAGCATCTGCCCGGTCCGGACACTTCACTGCTCGTCACCAGCAGCAAGATCGGGGAATCCAACTACAAGGCGACACTGAAGTTCATAGAGGGTGTGCGGGCGACGAACCGGACCCGGATCTCGTCGATCATCCTTGACAGCGGCGGCCACAACTTCAACACCTGGCGGCGGGAGATTCCCGCGACTCTGCAGTGGATCAGCGGGCGGCTGAGCGACCGGTGACCAGGGTTCCCACAGGGGATGATCTTGCCGAATTCGGCAAAGGCCTATTCCTGATGCGCTGTGAACGTTTCGGTATGGCTGTGTTTTTGCGGGGCGGGGCACCAACGCTCGCCTACGCGCGGTAAGTTTCTGGCCATGCCACGTGGACGTCACCGCCATTCCCCGCCCTTGCACAGACTGCTGCCACCGTCGGCGATCGCAGGCGTCTCTTTCGTCTGCGCCTTCGGTCCGTGGGTGTTCTCGCAACAGGCCGTGCTCCGTGTCATAGCGGCGGTTGCCGCGGCGACGGCGGTCGTCGGCGCGGCCGTCATGCGCCGTTGGGACACCCAGGCAGGCAAGCAGGTCGCCGACCTCACGCGCGCGCGGGCGAGCGACGAGTGGCGGCACGAGGAGCGGGTCGCCGAGCTGGAGACCGACCTCGAGGAGTCGCGCGAGCTGCGCGCCAAGCTGGAGCAGCGGCTGCGGGCCAAGCGCGCCGAACTGGCGGGACTGCGCAACGAACACGCGGCGCTGCTGCGGCGGTACGCCACCGCCGAGACCGAGCGCGCGAGCGCCCTGGAGGGCCGCCGCCTGCTCGAGATAGAGGCCGGGGCCCCGGCCGCCCCCGCGCTGCCGCCCGTGCCGGCGGCCGGCACCGAGGCCGCCGAGACGGAGCGCGTGACGGAGGAGACCGGGGCTGTGGCTGCCTCGGCGGACGCCTCCGAGGGCAGGGCCGAGGAGCCGGCGGCGCCGGCGATCTTCTCGCCGGAGGGTTCCAAGCTGTTCCTGCGGGCGAAGGCGGCGCTGAAGAAGTTCGACGAGGACGGTGACGGTTCTCCGAAGGACGACGGCGGCGCGGACGGTGCGGCGGACTCGCAGGAGGCCGCGGGCGCCGATGCCGAGGACGACACCGACCCCGAGGACGACGACTCCCCGAAGGGCGGCGGCTCTCCCAAGGGCGACGAGGCTTCGAAGGGCGTCTCCCCGAAGGGCGAGCCGGTGACGGTGAAGGCCGGTTCGGACCCGGCGGCAGCTCAGACGGTCGCGACCGAGCCCGTCGCCGCCGAGCCCGCCGCCACCGTGACCGAGACCGCCCCCGGTGAGACCGAGGCCGCGGCCCAGGAGGATGAGTCGCAGGGGCAGCCCCAGGCGGTCGACGGGCATGAGCGCGCGGCCGCCACCACTCCGGCCAGGCACACCCCGGCCGCCCAGCCCGTGCGGCAGCCCGCCGGTCACTTCGTCGCACCGACCGCGGTGGCCGTCGTACCGGCCGCGCCCGTGCGCCGCCAGGCGGTCGAGGGCGGATTCGACTTCTTCGGTACGAAGGCGGAAGGGGCGCAGGACGCCCTGGAGGCCGTGCAGAACGAGGACCTCGCCGACGTGGTCGGCCAGGAGGCGCTCGCCGTCCACAAGGCCGAGGCCGAGGCGGAGTTCAAGCCGGCCGACGAGGAGGCGCGCGGTGAGGGCCAGGTCATCGACCTGACGGCCCACGACGAGACCGAGCAGATCGATGTGCAGGGGCTCCGGAGCGCGGTTTCCTGAGCCCTTCCGTTCCCTGACGGCCCCGGGCGATTTCTTACGGCCCGGGGCCCTCGTTTGCCCGGGGCCCTCGCTTTCCCGGGATCCTCGCTTCCCGGGCTCTTGAATTCCTGGGCTCCGGGATTCCCGGGCTCCGGGATTCCCGGGCTCCGGCTTTCGCTGCGCTCCGCCGGCTCATTGCCTGCTGTCGCGGTCTTGTCGTTCAGCGGGCTGCCACAGCCGTTTCCAGGCCCGCTGGGCCAGCCGCGAGCCGCCGTCCGGTCATCGCCCTACGACGCCATCCAGCGGTCCGGCAGTGCGTCCCGTCGGCCGGTCCGTGAGCGTTCGGCCTGTCCTCGCAGGAGTTCCGCCGCCTCCTGGGCGTCCCTCAGCCTGGCTGTGACGGTCTTGTCGGCTCCCGTGTCCACATGGACGTCGGCGAGCCGCCACAGCCGCTTCCAGGGGCCCTGGACCAGCCGCACGCTCTGCACCTTCGCATGCGGTACGAGCGCCAGGCTCCGGCGGAGCAGGCCGTGCCGGGCGGCGAACACCGTGTCGGTGACGGCGATTGCCCGGCCCCGCCACCACACCGGCAGACACCGCCCCGCCCGCCGAGGCGGCCGTGACAGCGCCTCGGCGGGCGGCACCGTCACCCCGGGCAGCACGCGCGCGACGACCGTCTCGGCGACCGCTCGCGGAGCGACCGGCACCAGCACGGAGTTGGACGAACCGGCCACATCCAGCTCCACCCGCACCCAGCCGAGCCGCCGCCACAGCAACGGCTCCATGATCCGCACGGTCTGCACCCGGCCGGGCGGCACCGTCTCGTGCGTACGGTCGAGGAGCCCGTGGTCGATGCGCAGCCCGTCCGGTGACTCGCCCACCGTCCAGTCGTACTCGCCGACGAACCGCCCCGCGCTGCTCGCGCCCGCCGCGCCCAGCAGTGGCAGGCCGGTCGCGAGGACCGTCCACACGCTGTGGGTGGCCAGCCAGAGCACCGGCGGGACGACGAGCGCGGCCGCCAGGGAGCCCCAGGTGGCGCCCGTCAGCAGGACGGAGATCGCGAGGTCGCGCGGCGGCGTGCGCAACAGCTCGCGCGCCGGCGCCTCACCGATCTCGTGCGCGGTCTCGGGCGCGAACCCGGCGGCGCGCGCGAGCAGTTCCGCGCGCAGCGCACGCGCCTCGCGCTCCCCCAGGAAGGAGAGCTCGTCCTTCTTGTCGGTCCCGACGACATCGAGTTTGAGCTTGGCGACGCCCGCCACGCGCGCGAGGAGCGGCTGGGTGACGTCGACGGCCTGGATGCGTTCCAGCCGGATGTGCGCCGTGCGCCGGAACAGCAGGCCGGTCCGTATCCGCAGCTCGGTCTCGGTCACCGCGAAGTGCGTGAACCACCAGGTCAGAAAGCCGTACAGGGAGGCGGCCGGGACGAGGACGGCGAGTGCTGCCAGGAGGGTCGTGGTGGTCAGCCGGGTCAGCTGCTGCTGCGCCTGGTCGGGATCGTGCAGGGCCCATCCGATGACCACGGCCACCGGCGCCCACGCCCGCCTGAAAGGCGTCACGGGATGCAGCCGCCGCTCGGTGACGGGTTCCTTCGCGGCTACGGCGTCGTCGACGCCCGGCGCGGTCACAGACCCGCCGATCGGGCCTCGCCGAGCTCGGTGAGCCGGTCCCGCAGCCGCTCCGCCTCGGCCGGGTCCAGGCCCGGGATGGTCGCGTCGGTCGCCGCGGCCGCCGTGTGCAGCTGCACGCTGGCCAGCCCGAAGTGCCGCTCGACGGGCCCCGAGGTCACCTCGACCAGCTGCATCCGCCCGTACGGCACGACGGTCTCCTCGCGCCACAGCACGCCCCGGCTGATCAGCAGGTCGTCGGCGCGCTCGGCGTACCGCCAGGAGCGCCAGTTGCGGCCGAGCAGCACCCAGCCCCAGGCCGCCGGCGCGAGCGGCAGCAGCGCGAGGGCGGCCCAGCCGGGCCCCGCGAGCAGCCCGAGCAGCAGGCCCAGGGCGAGGGCCAGCAGCCCCAGCCACACCACCAGCAACAGCCGGCGCATCCGCAGCAGCCCGGGCGGCAGCCCGATCCACACCGGCTCCGCCGATTCGTCCCCCGTCGTCCCCGTACTTTGCGGGCTCCCCGTCTCCATACGGTCAGCGTACGTAGGAGAGACTGACTCCATGACTCCTACGACGGAGACCATGGTCGGTATCGGCGGCGCCGCGGAGAGCACCGACATGGTGCTCAACATCGGACCGCAGCACCCGTCCACGCACGGCGTGCTGCGGTTGCGCCTGGTGCTGGACGGCGAGCGCATCACGCACGCCGAGCCGGTCATCGGGTACATGCACCGCGGCGCGGAGAAGCTGTTCGAGGCGCGCGACTACCGCCAGATCATCATGCTCGCCAACCGCCACGACTGGCTGTCGGCCTTCTCGAACGAGCTCGGTGTGGTCCTCGCGGTGGAGCGCATGCTCGGCATGGAGGTGCCCACGCGCGCGGTGTGGACGCGCACGCTGCTCGCGGAGCTCAACCGGGTGCTCAACCACCTGATGTTCCTGGGCTCGTACCCGCTGGAGCTGGGCGGCATCACCCCGGTCTTCTACGCCTTCCGGGAGCGGGAGGTCCTCCAGAACGTCATGGAGGAGGTCTCCGGCGGCCGTATGCACTACATGTTCAACCGCGTCGGCGGCCTCAAGGAGGACCTGCCCGCGGGCTGGGCCACGCGCGCGCGTGCCGCCGTCGCCGCCGTCCGCTCGCGCATGGACGTCTACGACGACCTGGTGCTCGGCAACGAGATCTTCAGGGGGCGCACGCGGGGCGTGGGCGCGCTGGCGCCCGAGACGGTGCACGCCTACGGCGTGAGCGGGCCGATCGCGCGCGCCTCGGGCGTCGACTTCGACCTGCGCCGGGACGAGCCGTATCTCGCGTACGGCGAGCTGCAGGACACCCTGAAGGTCGTCACCCGGCAGGAGGGCGACTGCCTCGCCCGCTTCGAGGTGCTCCTGGAGCAGACCCATGTCGCCCTCGGCCTCGCCGACGCCTGCCTCGACCGGCTCGCCGAGCTGCCGCCGGGGCCGATCAACCAGCGGCTCCCCAAGGTCCTGAAGGCGCCCGAGGGGCACACCTACGCGTGGACCGAGAACCCGCTCGGCATCAACGGCTACTACCTCGTCAGCAAGGGCGAGAAGACCCCGTACCGGCTGAAGCTGCGCTCGGCCTCGTACAACAACATCCAGGCGCTCGTCGAACTCCTGCCGGGGACGCTGGTCGCGGACATGGTGGCGATCCTGGGGTCGCTGTTCTTCGTGGTCGGGGACATCGACAAGTAGTGCGGCCCGGACCCCGGGCCCGGCGCGGTCAGCCGGCGAGCGGGTCCGGGATTCCCACCGGCTGCAGCAGCCAGCCGAAGTCGCCGAGGCCGCCCGGGGCGGTGAGTTCGGCGGCTTCACCGGCGCTCGCGAGGGCTCGTACGTATGCGGCGGGCTCGCTGGATGCGAGTGCGAGCGGGGGGCGCGCGCCGGTGATGCCCAGGGCGCGCAGGGCATCGCGCTGCGGCAGGAGGCGCGCGCCGGAGGGTGTCCGCGCCGACCCGTGCGCCGCGCACGCGTCCAGTGCGACATGTGCCGTGATGTCGCACGACCCGTCCGGCACGGGCGCCGTCTCGCGCCCCGCGCGGAAGCCGGTGAGCGTGCCGAACGGGGGGCGCGCGTCCAGGATGTGCGCGTAGTCGACGGCGACCGCGAGCCCCCGGTCGAGGGAGGAGACCGCGGTCGCCCAGGCCTCGTCCCGGGGGAGCCCGATCTCGGCCCGCAGTCCCTCCTCGGCCGGCAGCGGCCACCACCGGGCGAGCCACTCCGCTTCGGCACCGCCGACCGGCGCCCCGAGCCTTTCGGCCCCGTCCTGCCGTACGAGCACCTGCCGCGCCACGCCCTCCGCGTCCACCTCGGCGACGTCCACGGGCACGTTGTCCAGCCACTCGTTGGCGAACAGGAGCCCGGTGACCTGCTGTGGCGGTTCGCCGAGCCACTCGATCCGGTCGTCGAGGCCCGCCGGGCGGCCGGCGATCTCGACGGCGTACGCACGCGTGCGTGCCGCCACCTCGGCGGGCAGCGCGGCCAGCACACCGCCGGCCAGCTCGCCCCGGCCCGCCGCCATGTCGACGAAGGCCAGCGTGCCGGGCCGCCCCAGCGCCTCGTCGACCCGGCACAGCAGCCGTGCCACCGCCTCGGCGAACAGCGGTGACGCGTGCACGGACGTACGGAAGTGCCCGGCCGGCCCCTCCGGCCTGCGATAGAACCCGCCGGGCCCGTACAGAGCCGCCTCCGCCGCGGCCTGCCAGCCCTGCCACCGGCCCGATGTCTCTTCCGTCACCAGGCCAGGCTAAGCGCGCAGGAGAGGGGGGCCTCCACCTTGGGGAGTATGTGCGCCGGGCGCGGATCGGTCCTCCGGTTGACCCCTGCACGCATCTCGCTTCCCTACGCTGGGTTACGTGCAGCGCCTCTATGACTTCCTCCGCAGACACCCGACAGGGGTCGACTCCTTCTGGGCCGTCTTCCTGTTCGGGATCTCGCTGCTGAGCGGGACCTCCAGTTCGGCGGTCCGGGGCACCGACAACCCGGCGCTGATCGTTCCGATCGCGCTGCTGCTGTGCCTGGTGATCGCGCTGCGCCGGCGCACGCCGGAGAAGATGCTGCTGCTGACGATCGGGCTCGGCGTGACGCAGCTGGCGCTGAACGTCCAGACGATGGCCGCCGACTTCGCGATGCTGGTGATCGTCTACACGGTGGCCACGACGGGCACCCGATGGGCCTCCCGGCTCGCGCTGGCCATGGGGCTGTGTGCGGCGCCGATGGCGCAGCTGCGCTGGCCGCAGGACGGGAGCGCGCTGGGCAACGGCGCGAAGGCGGTCTTCCTGACCGTGCCCTTCGCCCTCGCCTGGGTGCTCGGCGACTCCATCCGCACCCGCCGCGCCTACTTCGCGCAGCTGGAGGAGCGCAACGCCCGGCTGGAGAAGGAGCGGGAGGCACAGGCCAAGGTCGCCGTCGCGGCCGAACGCGCCCGGATCGCCCGCGAGTTGCACGACGTCGTGGCGCACAACGTCTCGGTGATGGTGGTACAGGCCGACGGCGCCGCCTACGTCCTGGACGCCGCCCCCGACCAGGCCAAGAAGGCCCTGGAGACCATCTCCTCCACCGGCCGCCAGGCCCTCGCCGAGATGCGCCGCCTGCTCGGCGTACTGCGCACCGGCGAGCACCAGGAGGGCGGCGAGTACGTTCCGCAGCCCGACGTCGACCAGATCGACGAGCTGATCGAGCAGTGCCGCACCTCCGGCCTGCCCGTCGACTTCAAGGTCGAGGGCACCCCGCGCCCGCTGCCCAGCGGCGTCGAGCTCACCGCGTACCGCATCGTGCAGGAGGCGCTGACCAACACGCGCAAGCACGGCGGCCCGAACGCGGGCGCCAGTGTGCGCCTGGTCTACTTCGACGACGGCCTCGGCCTGCTCGTCGAGGACGACGGCAAGGGCGCCCCGCACGAGCTGTACGAGGAGGGCGGCGCCGACGGTCAGGGCCACGGCCTGATCGGTATGCGCGAACGGGTCGGTATGGTCGGCGGCACCCTGGACGCGGGGCCGCGCCCCGGCGGCGGATTCCGGATCAGTGCGCTGCTCCCGCTGAAACCCGCACACTGACGCCTGCGTACGCCCCTCGTTGACACCTGATGCCCCCGCGGACAGCAACCGCCGCAAACGGAAACCGCCGCAACGGATGAGAACGGAAGAGGTCCCGATGACGATCCGCGTGATGCTCGTCGACGACCAGGTGCTGCTGCGCACCGGGTTCCGGATGGTGCTCGCCGCCCAGCCGGACATGGAGGTCGTCGCGGAGGCGGGGGACGGCGTCGAGGCCCTCCAGGTGCTGCGCGCGACCGCCGTCGACGTGGTGCTCATGGATGTGCGCATGCCGAAACTGGACGGCGTGGAGGCCACCCGCCGCATCTGCTCGGAGCCCGACCCGCCGAAGGTGCTGATCCTGACCACCTTCGACCTCGACGAGTACGCCTTCTCGGGGCTGAAGGCGGGCGCCTCCGGCTTCATGCTCAAGGACGTGCCGCCCGGGGAGCTCCTCGCCGCCATCCGAGCCGTGCACAGCGGCGACGCGGTGGTGGCCCCCTCGACCACGCGGCGCCTGCTCGACCGGTTCGCGCCGATGCTGCCGAGCGTCGGGAAGGAGCCCCAGCACAAGGAGCTGGAGCGGCTCACCGAGCGCGAGCGCGAGGTCATGATCCTGGTCGCACAGGGCCTGTCCAACGGCGAGATCGCGGCCCGGCTGGTGCTGTCCGAGGCGACCGTGAAGACCCATGTGGGCCGCATCCTCACCAAGTTGGGGCTCCGGGACCGGGTGCAGGTGGTGGTCCTGGCGTACGAGACGGGTCTGGTGCGCGCGGGCGGGCACGGCTGAGCCGCAGGGCGCGTGATTCCCGCGTAACCGGCGCCCACTAGGGTCTGCGCATGCTCCTGTGGATCAACGGCCCGTTCGGCGGCGGCAAGACACAGACCGCACACGAGATCCAGCGGCGCCTGCCCGGCAGCGTCATCTGCGACCCCGAGCACCCCGGTTTCGGTCTGCGCCGGATGCTGCCGCCCGAACTGCGCGGCGACTTCCAGGACCTGGCCTCCTGGCGGCAGGGCGTCGTCGAGGTGCTCGACCTCGCCCTCACCAAACGGGAAGGGGTCGTGATCGCACCCATGACGGTCACCGATCCGGTCTGCTTCGAGGAGACCGTCGGCCGGCTGCGTGAACTCGGCCATGACGTACGCCACTTCACTCTCCTTGCTCAGCGCGAGACGGTCCTCAAGCGGTTGCGCGAACGCGGTTTCGGACACCTCCTTCGGTACGTCACCGGGAAGAACTCCGGTCTGGGCCGGGAGACCTGGGCCGTGCAGCAGCTCGACCACTGCCTGGAACGGTTGCAGGAGCCGGAGTTCGCCGAACACCTGTGGACGGACCACTCGACCGTGCCGAAGACGGCGGACCGCATCGCCGTACTGGCCGGACTGAGGCTCCGGCCGAACAACGAGGGCACGCTCAGGACGCGGATGCGGCAGCTGCGGGTGGGAATCCGGCACATCCGATTCGACTGACTGCCCTCCGGACGAAGTGCTGCCGGCGCTCCGCCGGGGCAGGCCCTAGCGGAGTATCCCTTCCAGGAAGTCGCTGCCGAGCCGGGCCACGACCGCTATGTCCAGCTGGTGCTGGACGTACCGGCCACGGCGGCGCGTGGTGATCAGGCCCGCCTTCTTCAGGACGCTCAGATGGCGGGATATCTCCGGGGCCGTCATCCCCTGCGTCTGCGCCAGCTCGCTCGTGGTGTGGGCGCTGCGGGCCAGATAGCGGCAGATGCGCATGCGGACGGGGTGGGACAGGGCCGTCATGCGCAGCGCCAGCTGCTCGACGGAGGGCGGGGCGGCGAGTTCGGGGGAGCCGACCGGGTAGTGCAGCACCGGCTGCCAGCCGTGCCGGTACAGAACGGACAGGTGGGGCCAGCCGAAGCTGGTCGGGACGAGGAGGAGGCCGCCGTCCCGCGTGGCGGTACCGCCCACGCTCAGCTTGTCGACCGTGATCCGCTCGGCGGCCTCGTCGAGCGTGACCACCGGCGACACGGCCGCCAGCGCCTCCGCCAGGCCCTTGCGGCGCAGCAGGTCGGTCTTGTGGCGGGCGTCCGCCGTGAGCTGGTGGCGCAGCCGGGACCAGGCCTCCGCGAAGAACGCCTCGTCGCAGTCCTGGAGGAACTGGCGCAGCCAGCGCCGGATCCTGGGCGGGTCGGTCAGCAGCAGCTCGCTGAAGCGCACCTGCCCCGGACCCCGCGCGGCGGCCAGCTCAAGGGCGCGGCGGCGCAGCCCGGCGTCGACGAGCGGGCCGG
This sequence comes from Streptomyces sp. NPDC001137, assembly GCF_040298885.1. Classification (NCBI taxonomy): domain Bacteria; kingdom Bacillati; phylum Actinomycetota; class Actinomycetes; order Kitasatosporales; family Streptomycetaceae; genus Streptomyces; species Streptomyces sp. NPDC001137. The sequence continues at coordinate 45,867 of NZ_JBEPBA010000010.1, read as the reverse complement.
GCCCGTCGCCGTGGGGCATCGCGCAGCTGAACTCCAGGGCCGCGTCCACGAACTGCTCGTCCGTCAGCTTGTCCAGCAGGTCCAGCTCCTCGGCGAGCGTGGCCCCGGGGAGTGCGGTACCGCCCGGGATGCCCGCACAGGGCAGGAACAGGTCCGAGAACGTCGTCCGCCACAGGAAGTCCGCCTCGCACATCCGGTCCGCGAGATGGGAGTCGAGCCGGGCCGTCACCCCCGTCACCCACCCCTGCAGGCCGGGATGGTGTCCCGGCTCGGACAGCGCGTGCAGCGCCATGCCGAGCTCGGCCAGGGGCGAGGGGACCACGGCGACCCTCTCCGGCCGCAGCCCCGCGATGTCGATGTGCACGCTCATGACCTCATGGTGCACCCCGGCACTGACAACGCCGGCGTCGATTGACGGCGGCCGTCAATCGACGCGACTTCACTGCAGCGGTTCCGCCTTGCCGGCCTCCTCCTCGAGCCGGGACACGAACTCCGCGACCGCCGTCTTCACGTCGTCGGCCGTCCACTCCAGGCCCGCGGCCCGGACGTACACCTCGGTGAAGGCCAGGCCCGGGCCCTTCGGATCCCAGTCGGCCGCGAACAGGAGGGTGCCCGTCTCCTCTCCGTGCCGGACGGCGGCCTCCGCGAGGACGCCGGCGTCGTACGGCAGCCAGACCTGGAACTCGTTGGTGTGCGGCACCTCGGGGTGGACGTGCATCCAGGGCACGCCGGCCTCCGCGAACCCCTCGCGCAGCGCGGCGGCGACCACGCGCGCGTGGGCGACGTACTCGGGCAGCCGCGGCAGTTCCCGCTCCAGCCCCGCGAGGGCCGACAGCACCGTCGGGAACTGCTGGAAGATCTGGCCGCCGTACCGGTGCCGCCAGGTCTTCGCCTCCTCGACGAGGGTCTTCGGGCCCGCGAGCGCCGCGCCGCCGAAGCCGTTGAGGGACTTGTAGAAGGACACGTAGAGGCTGTCCGCGAGTTCCGCGATCTCGTCCAGGGGGCGGCCGAAGTGGACGGTGGACTCCCACAGGCGTGCGCCGTCGAAGTGCACGACGGCGTCCCTGTCGCGGGCGGCCGCCACGACCTCGGTGAGCTCCTCCCAGGACGGCAGCACGAAACCGGCGTCCCTGAGGGGCAGTTCGAGCATCAGCGCCCCGAAGGGCTCCTCGAAGTCGCGTACCTCCTCGGCGGTCGGCAGCCGGGACCCGCTCGTCACCCGGACCGGGCGCAACCCGCTGACCTGGCTGAACGCGTTCCGCTCATGCACCTCGGGGTGGGCCAGTGCGTGCAGGGCGACGGTCGGGTTGCCGGTGCGGCCCGCCCAGCAGCGCAGCGCCACCTGCTGGGCCATGGTGCCCGTCGGGAAGAACGCGGCGGCCTCCTTGCCGAGCAGTCCCGCGACCTTCTCCTCCAGGGCCTCGACGATGCCGTTGCCGTAGATGTCCGCCGGTTCGTCCAGGTCGTACAGATCCTGCGCGCCGTCCAGCAGCGCCAGGCGCTCCCGGAGCGTGCCCAGGAAACCCGGGCGCGCGAGGACGCGTTCCGCGCTCCGATACGCGCCGGTGCGCCGCTCACGGCGTCGCTTGCGCCGCTCTTCGTCTGATATCCGGCCTTCGTCCGGTGTCGGGTCGGAGTGCCGCTCGACCTGCTGCGCCGCATCGCTCATGCCCCGGATCATGCCTGTCGCAGGTCTGGGCGGGCACTCGGATTTCCACAGGCTTTCCCGTAGGCCGACGCCGTGGCGTAACCCACAGCCTGTGGACAACCGGACGCCCTTCGAACCGATCGCGTTAACATGACGAGAAATCGTCCGGTACCCGGAGCGGACTGGAACGGGAAGGCCGCCGTCGCGTGAGTACAAGCCAACAGCCAGACCCCAGGGACCGTCCCGCGCGGCTCACCGTAGGCGTCGTCGGCGCCGGCCGCGTGGGCCCCGCACTGGCCGCGTCCCTCCAGCTCGCCGGGCACCGTCCGGTGGCCGTCTCCGGAGTCTCCGACGCCTCCAGGAGGCGCGCCGCGCAGCTGCTGCCCGACGTGCCGCTGGTGCCGCCCGCCGAGGTCCTGGAGCGCGCCGACCTGGTCCTGCTGACCGTCCCGGACGACACCCTGCCCGGCCTGGTGGAGGGGCTCGCCGAGACCGGTGCCGTACGGCCGGGGCAGCTGCTCGTGCACACCTCCGGGCGCTACGGCGCGAAGGTGCTCGACCCCGCCCTGCGCGCGGGCGCGCTCCCGCTGGCCCTGCACCCCGCGATGACGTTCACCGGCACCCCCGTGGACGTCCAGCGCCTCGCCGGGTGCTCCTTCGGGGTCACGGCGCCCGAGGAGCTGCGGCTGGCCGCCGAGGCCCTCGTGATCGAGATGGGCGGCGAACCGGAGTGGATCGCCGAGGAGATGCGCCCGCTGTACCACGCGGCGCTCGCGCTCGGCGCGAACCACCTGGTCACGCTGGTCGCCCAGTCCATGGAGCTGCTGCGCGAGGCGGGCGTCGCGGCCCCCGACCGGATGCTCGGCCCCCTGCTCGGCGCGGCGCTCGACAACGCCCTGCGCTCCGGCGACGCGGCCCTGACCGGCCCCGTCGCGCGCGGGGACGCCGGCACGGTCGCCGCCCACGTCGCGGAGCTGCGCAAGCACGCCCCGCAGACCGTCGCCGGCTATCTGGCGATGGCCCGCGCGACCGCCGACCGCGCACTCGCCCACGGGCTGCTGAAGCCGGAGCTCGCCGAGGACCTCCTCGGGGTGCTCGCCACCGGGACCAACGGCGCCGAGGGAGACGCCCGATGACCACCACCCTGCTGCGCACCGCCGACGAACTGCACGCACGCACGCGTACCGGCCGTCGCGCCGTGGTGATGACCATGGGCGCCCTGCACGAGGGCCACGCCACGCTGATCCGCACCGCGCGCGAACTCGCCGGGCCGGAGGGCGAGGTCGTCGTCACCGTCTTCGTCAACCCCCTGCAGTTCGGCGCGGGCGAGGACCTCGACCGCTACCCGCGCACCCTGGACGCCGACGTCAAGCTCGCCGGACTCGCGGGCGCCGACGTGGTGTTCGCGCCCTCCGTGGACGAGGTCTACCCCGGCGGCGAGCCCCAGGTCCGCATCAGCGCGGGCCCGATGGGGACGCGCCTGGAGGGCGCCTCGCGCCCGGGGCACTTCGACGGCATGCTCACCGTCGTCGCCAAGCTGCTCCACCTCACCCGCCCCGACCTCGCCCTGTACGGCCAGAAGGACGCCCAGCAGCTCGCCCTGATCCGCCGCATGGTGCGGGACCTGAACTTCGGCGTCGAGATCGTCGGCGTGCCCACCGTGCGCGAGGAGGACGGCCTCGCCCTCTCCAGCCGCAACCGCTACCTCTCGCCCGAGCAGCGGCGCACGGCGCTCAGCCTCTCCCGCGCGCTGTTCGCGGGCAGCGACCGGCACGCGGCCCAGGAGGCGCTGCGCGCGCGGGCCCGCGAAGTGCCCGCCACGCAGGCGCGTGCCGAGGCGCTCAGCGCCATAGGGGAGTCCCGCGCGGCCGCCGACGCGCATGCCGTCGCGAAGGCGCTCCCGGGCGCCCCGACGGCCGTCCGCGCGGCCGCCCGGCTGATCCTCGACGACGCGGCGCGGCTCACGCCGCCGCTCGAACTGGACTACCTGGCCCTCGTCGACCCGTCGGACTTCACCGAGATCGACGACGACTTCACCGGCGAGGCCGTCCTCGCCGTCGCCGCCCGGGTCGGGACGACCCGGCTGATCGACAACATCCCACTCGTATTCGGAACCCCCGGAGCCGCCTCGTGACCAGCACAGGCATACGACCGCACGCGCCCGCCCCAGGGTGGTCCATCGCCGCGGACGTCGTGGTCGTCGGCTCCGGCGTCGCCGGCCTGACCGCCGCGCTGCGCTGCGAGGCCGCCGGCCTGAGGACGGTCGTCGTCACCAAGGCCCGCCTCGATGACGGCTCCACCCGCTGGGCGCAGGGCGGCATCGCCGCCGCCCTCGGCGAGGGCGACACCCCCGAACAGCACCTGGACGACACCCTGGTGGCGGGTGCGGGTCTGTGCGACGAGAACGCCGTACGCATCCTCGTCACCGAGGGCCCGGACGCCGTGCGCCGCCTCATCGCGACCGGTGCGCACTTCGACGAGTCCGAGGAGGGCGATCTGCAGCTCACCCGGGAGGGCGGCCACCACCGCCGCCGCATCGCGCACGCGGGCGGCGACGCGACCGGCGCGGAGGTCTCCCGGGCGCTCGTCGAGGCCGTACACGCGCGTGGACTGCGCACGATCGAGAACGCGCTGGTGCTGGACCTGCTCACCGACGCGGAGGGCCGCACGGCGGGCGTGAGCCTGCACGTCATGGGCGAGGGCCAGCACGACGGCGTGGGCGCCGTGCACGCCCCCGCGGTCGTCCTCGCGACCGGCGGCATGGGCCAGGTGTTCTCCGCCACCACCAACCCCTCGGTCTCCACCGGCGACGGCGTCGCGCTCGCCCTGCGCGCCGGCGCGGAGGTCTCCGACCTGGAGTTCGTGCAGTTCCACCCCACCGTGCTGTTCCTGGGCGCCGACGCGGAGGGCCAGCAGCCCCTGGTCTCCGAGGCCGTACGCGGCGAGGGCGCGCACCTGGTCGACGCCGACGGCGTGCGCTTCATGCTGGGGCAGCACGAACTGGCCGAGCTCGCCCCGCGGGACATCGTCGCCAAGGGCATCATGCGCCGCATGCAGGAGCTGGACGCCGGACACATGTTCCTGGACGCCCGGCACTTCGGCGCCGACATGTGGGAGCACCGCTTCCCGACGATCCTCGCCGCCTGCCGCGCCCACGGCATCGACCCGGTCACCGACCCCATCCCGATCGCCCCGGCGGCTCACTACGCCTCCGGCGGCGTCCGTACGGACTCCCACGGCCGCACGACCGTCCCCGGCCTGTACGCGTGCGGAGAGGTCGCCTGCACCGGCGTGCACGGCGCCAACCGCCTCGCCTCCAACTCCCTCCTCGAAGGCCTCGTCTACGCCGAGCGCATCGCGCAGGACATCGCCGCCGCCCACGCGGAAAGCGGCCTCCACGCGCGCGTGCCGGAACCCGTCGAGCACCCCGAGGTGCCCGCGCACCCCCTCCTCGCCCCCGAGGACCGCTTCGCGATCCAGCGGATCATGACGGAGGGCGCGGGCGTCCTGCGCTCCGCCGACTCCCTCGCCAAGGCCGCCGAACAGCTCCAGCAGCTGCACGCCGAGGCCCGCGACGCCCTCGACGAGCACGGCAAGACGTCCGAGCCCGGCGTCGACACCTGGGAGGCCACCAACCTCCTGTGCGTGGCCCGCGTCCTGGTCACCGCCGCCCTGCTGCGCGAGGAGACGCGCGGCTGCCACTGGCGCGAGGACCGCGCCGAGCGCGACGACACGGCGTGGCGGCGCCACATCGTCGTACGGCTGAATCCCGACCGGACGCTGGCCGTACACACCACGGACACCCCAGACTTCCCCCCGACCCGCCGGCAGCACCGTCCCCAGGAGCAGTGACAGAAGTGAGCACCCCCGACCTTCCCCTCGCCTCGTCCGGAGGCTGCGGCGACGGCTGTGCCTGCGGCGCGGACGCCGACGCGGAGTATCTGGAGTGCGGGCTCGACCCCGCGCTCGCGCGGCTGCTGGCCGACGCCGGACTCGACCCCGTGGAGGTCGAGGACATCGCCAATGTCGCCATCCAGGAGGACCTGGACCACGGCGTGGACGTGACGACCGTCGCGACCATCTCCGAGGAGGCCGTCGCCACCGCCGACTTCACGGCGCGCGAGGCCGGAGTCGTGGCGGGCCTCCGGGTCGCCGAAGCGGTGATCTCGGTGGTCTGCACGGACGAGTTCGAGGTCGAGCGGCACGTCGAGGACGGCGACCGGGTGGTGGCCGGGCAGAAGCTCCTGTCGGTCACCACACGCACGCGGGACCTGCTCACCGCCGAGCGCAGCGCGCTCAACATCCTGTGCCGTCTGTCGGGCATCGCGACCGCCACGCGCGCGTGGGCGGACGTCCTCGAGGGCACGAAGGCACGCGTGCGTGACACCCGGAAGACGACCCCGGGCCTGCGCTCCCTGGAGAAGTACGCGGTCCGCTGCGGCGGCGGCGTCAACCACCGCATGTCGCTGTCGGACGCCGCACTGGTCAAGGACAACCACGTGGTCGCCGCGGGTGGTGTCGCACAGGCCTTCAAGGCCGTACGGGAGGCCTTCCCGGACGTCCCGATCGAGGTCGAGGTCGACACGCTGCACCAGCTGCGCGAGGTCGTCGACGCCGGCGCCGACCTGATTCTCCTGGACAACTTCACGCCCGGTGAGTGCGAGGAGGCGGTGGCCCTCGTGCACGGCCGCGCGGCCCTGGAGGCGTCGGGCCGGCTCACCCTGGACAACGCGAAGGCGTACGCCGACACCGGCGTCGACTACCTCGCCGTAGGCGCCCTCACCCACTCCTCGCCGATCCTCGACATCGGCCTCGACCTGCGAGCGGCGGAGTAGGTACCGGCCATGCTGCTGACGATCGACGTAGGGAACACGCACACCGTCCTCGGGCTCTTCGACGGGGACGACATCGTCGAGCACTGGCGCATCTCCACGGACGCACGCCGGACGGCGGACGAGCTGGCGGTGCTGCTGCAGGGCCTGATGGGCATGCACCCGCTGCTCGGTGACGAACTGGGCGACGGCATCGACGGGATCGCGATCTGCGCGACCGTGCCGTCCGTGCTGCACGAGCTGCGCGAGGTGACGCGCCGGTACTACGGCGACGTGCCCGCCGTGCTGGTGGAGCCGGGCGTGAAGACGGGCGTGCCGGTCCTGACCGACCACCCCAAGGAGGTCGGCGCCGACCGCATCATCAACGCGGTGGCGGCGGTCGAGCTGTACGGCGGCCCGGCGATCGTCGTGGACTTCGGCACGGCGACGACGTTCGACGCCGTCTCCGCGCGCGGGGAGTACGTCGGCGGTGTGATCGCGCCCGGTATCGAGATCTCCGTCGAGGCGCTCGGCGTCCGCGGCGCGCAGCTGCGGAAGATCGAGGTGGCCCGGCCGCGGAGCGTGATCGGCAAGAACACGGTCGAGGCGATGCAGTCCGGGATCATCTACGGGTTCGCCGGCCAGGTCGACGGGGTCGTCAGCCGCATGGCGCGGGAGCTGGCGGAGGACCCGGACGACGTGACGGTGATCGCGACCGGCGGACTGGCACCGATGGTGCTGGGCGAGTCGTCGGTGATCGACGAGCACGAGCCGTGGCTGACCCTGGTCGGGCTGCGGCTGGTGTACGAGCGGAACGTGTCGCGCATGTGAGTCCGGCCCCCGCGGCGCAACCGGGTGGCTCGGCCACGCCACACCCACCCCCTATTGCGAAATATGTCGAATTTGTCTGATTAGCGCGTATCGTCGCCGCATGCCCACGCCATACGGATCACGCGGCGGCATGGCGTTCGGCGTGGAGGAGCTGCGTGTGCTCCGCCGCGCCCTCGCCCTCGCCCTTCAGCCAGGCCCCACTCCTGCCGGGGACGTCCAGGACTGCCTCCGCCTCGCCGAGTCGCTCGACGAGGCGATGCGCGAGGGCGCCAGACTGCGTGCCTTCCTGGTGGCCGACCTCGCCCGCTACCGCGCCGCCCTGCCCGGCACCACCGCCGACTACCTGGTGCTCCTCGAGGAGGCGCTGGGCGCCGGGTACCGGCCGGACCCCGACGACCTCGCCGCCCTCCGGGCGCTGCGCGGCAACCCGGCGGCCTCCGTCCTCCTGGGGCGCTGCCGGATGCTCGCCGAGCAGGACGTACGCGCCCGCCTCGCGCGCGATCCGGCCCGCACGGCAGCGCCGACCGTCCCCGCTGCCCGCAATCGCCTCACGGCCCTCCAGGGCGGCCTCAGGGGCGCCGGGGAGCACCTCGGGCCGGATGTCGAGCGGGACCCCGCCAGGAAGCCCGAGAAGAAGCCCGCGGAGAAGCCGGCGGCCCCCAAGCCGGCCCCCGCCCCGGCCGCCCCGAAACCGGCCCGTCCCATCCCGACCCCGGGCGAGGTCTTCCCCCGTCGCAAACCGACCCCGCCGTCCGGCTCCAACCCGCCCCGGCACCTCGCCGCCGGCTGACCCGGACCGAACCGTCCGGAACCACCCCAACCCCGCCCCGCCCGCCACCCCGTGGCACCCTGGACGCATGGACTACGTCTCCGCGCTTGTGCCCCCGGTCGTCATGGCCGTGCTCTTCATCGGCGTGATCAGGGTGATCGTGAAGACCCAGGGTGGGGCCAACAAGGCCAAGGAGGACGCGGCCGTCGACGCCGCCATCGCGCGCACCGAAGGGGTCCGGCAGGGCCCCGCCAAGACTGACGGCTGAGTCCCTCCAGGGCGGCGCCCCCTCGGCGTACGGCTCCCGCGCGTGCTCGCGCCTTCGAGCCGTACGCCCCTTTTGTTGCCGTATGGCAGTAAAAGTGCCCGTCCGGGGCGCCAATGGGGAGTTCTCCCACTATTGTGCTGAGGTGTGCCTCGCCCATTGGGAGAACTCGAAGACGCGGTCATGACGCGGGTGTGGAAGTGGAACCGCCCGGTGACCGTTCGAGAAGTCCTGGAAGACCTTCAGCAGGAACGGTCCATCGCGTACACCACGGTGATGACCGTTTTGGACAATCTCCATCAGAAGGGCTGGGTGCGCCGGGAGGCGGAAGGCCGCGCCTATCGATATGAGGCCGTCTCCACCAGGGCCGCCTACGCGGCCGCTCTGATGAACGACGCCTGGTCGCAGAGCGACAACCCCGCGGCCGCTCTCGTCGCCTTCTTCGGGATGATGAGCGATGAACAGCGAGGGGCCCTCAGTGACGCCGTACGCATCGTCCAAGGGCCGGAAACACCCGAAGCCGCCCCGGATACCGGCAGCGATACCGCCGGCGAGAACCCCGGCTCGGCACAGGAGAGCGACGGGCGATAGCGTCCGCTCATGTCAGCAGTCAGTCCCGAAGGTCCCGAAGGCCCCGAAGTCAGCGCTAAAGCCATCACTGTCCGGCGGGCCCGCACCAGCGATGTCCCGGCCGTGCGCCGTCTCCTTGACACCTACGTACGCGGCCGCATCCTGCTCGACAAAGCGACGGTCACCCTTTACGAGGACATCCAGGAGTTCTGGGTCGCCGAACGGGACGACAACGCCGAGGTGGTCGGCTGCGGCGCACTCCATGTGATGTGGGAAGACCTCGCGGAAGTCCGCACTCTCGCGGTGAAGCCCGGCCTGAAGGGCGCCGGTGTCGGACACCGGTTGCTGGAGAAGTTGCTGCACACCGCGCGCTGGCTGGGTGTTCGTCGCGTTTTCTGTCTGACCTTCGAAGTGGACTTCTTCGCCAAGCACGGCTTCGTCGAGATCGGCGAGACACCCGTCGACACCGATGTCTACGCGGAGCTACTGCGTTCCTATGACGAAGGCGTAGCAGAGTTCCTGGGTCTCGAACGGGTGAAACCGAACACCTTGGGCAACAGCCGGATGCTTCTGCATCTGTGATCGCCGATCACCGAGACGTATTCCGCCGGCGATGCCCCGGTTCCCTATGTCCGAAACGCGTATGTTTCCGGACGGAGTGGGTCTCTGCCCGGGAGTCGCCCCCGCACTGGGTCTCGCGCTCGGTCTCTCGCTCAGTCTCTCCAAGGGGTTTGTGTTTTTCCCGCAAAAGCGGTTTGCTTTCCGACGTACTGCAGTACTGCATATAACAGGGGACGGCGAAACGGCGGACGCCGCAGGCCCCCGGCCCTCAAGTTATGGATGAAAGGAAATCCGGTGGCACAGAAGGTTCAGGTCCTTCTTGTCGATGACCTCGACGGCGGCGAGGCGGACGAGACCGTCACGTTCGCGTTGGACGGCAAGACTTACGAGATCGATCTCACGACCGCCAATGCGGACAAGCTCCGTGGCCTTCTCGAGCCTTACGTGAAGGGCGGTCGTCGTACCGGAGGCCGCGCTTCGGGCGGACGCGGAAAGGCACGCGCCGCTTCCGGTGGCAGCCAGGACACCGCGCAGATCCGCGCCTGGGCGAAGGAGAACGGTTACGAGGTCAACGACCGCGGCCGCGTCCCGGCGTCCATCCGTGAGGCCTACGAGAAGGCCAACGCCTGAGCGCTGGTCTACGGCAGGGCCAACGGCTGGGCACACGCGCGCCGCAGCCGCAGCCGGTGGCACTGCGTTGCCACCGTGTCCACAAGTCGCACGAGATCGGGGGCGCCCCCACCGCCCCTCACGGCCGACAGCGTCGGCAGCGAGGCCTCGACCGCGCACCCCGGCTCGGGGGGCCGCAGCCATACGGCGGCCCCCTGCACGCCCGAGCGGCCCACCGGCCGTACATCCGCCGGCCGCGTGCCCGGCGGCAGCGGCGCGTCCATGACGCAGCCCGCGCCGAGCGCCCTCAGGTCGAGCGTCAGCGCCCCCCACTCCAGCCAGTCCAGCAGCCCCGGCAGTTCCTCCGCGCTGCCCGCGGCCACCAGCAGCCGCATCCGGCCCCCCTGCAGGGCCACCGGGGAAGCCGGCGCGAGATGGCGCAGGCCCGCCCGGCCCGCCTCGGCCGGGACGTCCAGGACGTCGAAGCGGTCGCCCACGCGGAGCCGTACCGGAGACCCGGGGCTTCCCGCGCGCGCGGGCACTGTCGCCCAGCCCAGTTCGTTCTCGTAGAACCGGCTGACCCGATCGCCCGGATCGAGCGGCCGGCGGGGGAGCGGGACCGTGGAGAGGCTGCCAACCATGCCAGGGGCAACCGTCCGAAGAGCTTGCAAGTTACGCTGGGTGTTCTGAAGGATGCGCAGAGTGTCGAAAGAGGGGGCGTGCGGGGGTGCGGGGTGGCGCAAGGTTGTTCGCCCATAGCGGAGGGAACCGGTGCGCGCGGCATGGAGTGTCAGTCCCAGCGGGTAAGACATCCCTAGTGGGAGGGGGCGACACGCAGGCAAGGTGGTCTCACGTTCGCCATCGGCGTACTGATGGTGAGGGTAACCACCTGGCCTGCGGGAACATCGTCTCGCACCATCGGGTTGGAGCAGATGTCGGCGTCACGGGTCAGGAGGCCATCGACGGTGTCGGCAGTTGGAATGAGCGGTCCCCGCTTGCGGGACTAAGCTGCGGAAGGACAGGGAGGGGAAGTTCCCCCCACTGCCTGACCGCTCTGAGGAGCGATTAACGATGTTCGAGAGGTTCACCGACCGCGCGCGGCGGGTTGTCGTCCTGGCTCAGGAAGAAGCCCGGATGCTCAACCACAACTACATCGGCACCGAGCACATCCTCCTGGGCCTGATCCACGAGGGTGAGGGTGTCGCCGCCAAGGCCCTTGAGAGCCTCGGGATTTCGCTCGAGGCGGTCCGCCAGCAGGTGGAGGAGATCATCGGGCAGGGGCAGCAGGCCCCGTCCGGGCACATCCCCTTCACCCCCCGTGCCAAGAAGGTCCTGGAGCTGTCGCTCCGCGAGGCCCTTCAGCTGGGCCACAACTACATCGGCACGGAGCACATCCTGCTCGGCCTGATCCGTGAGGGCGAGGGCGTCGCAGCCCAGGTCCTGGTCAAGCTGGGCGCAGATCTCAACCGGGTGCGGCAGCAGGTCATCCAGCTGCTCTCCGGTTACCAGGGCAAGGAGACCGCCGCCGCCGGCGGGCCTGCCGAGGGCACCCCCTCGACGTCCCTGGTCCTCGACCAGTTCGGCCGGAACCTCACCCAGGCCGCTCGTGAGTCCAAGCTCGACCCGGTCATCGGGCGCGAGAAGGAGATCGAGCGGGTCATGCAGGTGCTGTCCCGCCGTACCAAGAACAACCCGGTCCTGATCGGTGAGCCCGGCGTCGGCAAGACCGCCGTCGTCGAGGGTCTCGCCCAGGCCATCGTCAAGGGCGAGGTGCCCGAGACCCTCAAGGACAAGCACCTCTACACCCTGGACCTCGGCGCGCTGGTCGCCGGCTCCCGCTACCGCGGTGACTTCGAGGAGCGCCTGAAGAAGGTGCTCAAGGAGATCCGCACCCGCGGCGACATCATCCTGTTCATCGACGAGCTGCACACGCTGGTCGGTGCGGGTGCCGCCGAGGGCGCCATCGACGCCGCTTCCATCCTGAAGCCGATGCTGGCCCGCGGTGAGCTCCAGACCATCGGTGCGACCACGCTGGACGAGTACCGCAAGCACCTGGAGAAGGACGCGGCCCTGGAGCGCCGCTTCCAGCCCATCCAGGTCGCCGAGCCGTCCCTGCCGCACACGATCGAGATCCTCAAGGGTCTGCGCGACCGGTACGAGGCCCACCACCGCGTCTCCATCACGGACGAGGCGCTGGTCCAGGCCGCCACCCTGGCCGACCGGTACATCTCGGACCGCTTCCTGCCGGACAAGGCGATCGACCTGATCGACGAGGCCGGCTCCCGGATGCGCATCCGCCGGATGACCGCGCCGCCGGACCTGCGCGAGTTCGACGAGAAGATCGCGGGCGTGCGCCGCGACAAGGAGTCCGCGATCGACTCGCAGGACTTCGAGAAGGCCGCCTCCCTGCGCGACAAGGAGAAGCAGCTCCTGGCCGCCAAGGCCAAGCGGGAGAAGGAGTGGAAGGCCGGCGACATGGACGTCGTCGCCGAGGTCGACGGCGAGCTGATCGCCGAGGTCCTCGCGACCGCCACCGGCATCCCGGTCTTCAAGCTGACCGAGGAGGAGTCCTCGCGTCTGCTGCGCATGGAGGACGAGCTCCACAAGCGGGTCATCGGCCAGGTCGACGCCGTCAAGGCGCTGTCGAAGGCGATCCGTCGTACGCGCGCGGGCCTCAAGGACCCGAAGCGTCCCGGTGGTTCGTTCATCTTCGCCGGCCCGTCCGGTGTCGGTAAGACCGAACTGTCCAAGGCCCTCGCGGAGTTCCTCTTCGGTGACGAGGACGCGCTGATCTCCCTCGACATGTCGGAGTTCAGCGAGAAGCACACGGTGTCGCGTCTCTTCGGTTCCCCGCCCGGATACGTGGGCTACGAAGAGGGCGGCCAGCTGACCGAGAAGGTCCGCCGCAAGCCGTTCTCCGTCGTCCTCTTCGACGAGGTCGAGAAGGCCCACCCGGACATCTTCAACTCGCTGCTGCAGATCCTGGAGGACGGTCGTCTGACCGACTCCCAGGGCCGGGTCGTGGACTTCAAGAACACGGTCATCATCATGACGACCAACCTCGGCACCCGGGACATCTCCAAGGGCTTCAACCTGGGCTTCGCGGCGCAGGGTGACACCAAGTCCAACTACGAGCGCATGAAGAACAAGGTCTCGGACGAGCTCAAGCAGCACTTCCGCCCCGAGTTCCTCAACCGCGTCGACGACGTGGTCGTCTTCCCGCAGCTGACCCAGGCCGACATCCTCGCGATCGTCGACCTGATGATCAGCAAGGTGGACGAGCGCCTCAAGGACCGGGACATGGGCATCGAGCTCTCTCAGTCCAGCAAGGAACTGCTGTCCAAGAAGGGTTACGACCCGGTGCTGGGTGCACGGCCGCTGCGCCGCACCATCCAGCGTGAGATCGAGGACACGCTCTCCGAGAAGATCCTCTTCGGTGAGCTGCGTCCCGGTCACATCGTGGTCGTGGACACCGAGGGCGAGGGCGACAGCCAGACCTTCACCTTCCGCGGCGAGGAGAAGTCGGCGCTGCCCGACGTCCCGCCGATCGAGCAGGCGGCCGGCGGTGCCGGACCGAACCTGAGCAAGGAGGCGTAGGCCTCACGGCGACGCCAGAAGGGGCCGGTGCTTTCGGGCACCGGCCCCTTCGTCATGTCTGCCCGCGGTTACGACAACTGCCCGTTGTAGTCCGGGAGTTTGAACGTCTTGTCGGCGTGGCCGCCCGAGAGGTCGGTGGCGCTGTTGCCGATGTTCGCGATGATGTCGTAGCCCTTGTTCTCGATGTCGACGCGCTGGGCGGTCTTGTAGGCGGCGACGTCCTTGAACAGGTCGAAGAAGCCGCGGACGTACAGGCCGGAGACGTCGTAGCCGTCGTGCTCCAGGTTCCACTCGGTGGGCGCGTAGATGATGCCCGGGCGAGCGGTGACGAAGAAGAGCGAGACGCCGTGCTCCTGGGCGTACTGAGCGACGTTCAGGACGGGCTTGTTGGCCGGCTGCGGGAAGCTGAAGCCGAAGTCCGTCTCCAGCGTGGTGTTGTCGATGTCGAAGACGATCGCCTGCTTCTGGCCCGGCTGGGCCGAGGCGATCCGCTCCTTCACATAGGGCAGGGCCTGGTCCATCACCGTCCGGCAGTCCTTCTGCCAGGTCGCGTAGTCGACGTCCGAGGTGCTCGTCGCCGCGTCGGCGGGGGTGGCCAGGGCCACGAGGGCAGATGCGGAGACTGCGGTGACCACTGTGCGGAGCGCCCAGGGGCGTCTGCTCGTCATGGTGGGGGGTCCTCTCACGTCCGTATGCCGTTGTCCTGTGCATGTTCGGCGCCGAGGGTGGCGTGAGGGGAACCGTAGGGTTACTGGGCGGTAAGTGGCCAGAGATGTGCGTCACATGACGGGTTGTTTCGCGGCGGAGTGGATCTCGCCGCCCGGTGACATGACGCACAGGCGATTCGGCCGGTACTAGCGCGGATAGTGGGCGGCCCGACGGGAGGGAAAAGGGGGCGCCTTTCTGGAACCCCAGGGGTGATTCTGCCGTCGCGGACTGATTCGTCCGTTATTGGTCCTCTGTCAAGGAGAGGGAAGTTTTGGGGTGAAGTACTAGCGGCCGTCGTACATCACACGTTTTGGGCTTGGTGGGTCTCCGGGTTACCAAGGGATGGTCCATCCGGCAGCCGCTTGTGCGCCGGGTGGTTTTCTCTGCCCCCGTCTTCCCGAGGTTTCCATGTCTTCGCGTGTCACGTCCCGCTCCTCCCGTACGTCCCTGCTGCGCAACCGCGCGGCCGTCCTGGCCGCCGGCCTCGGAATGTCGGTCGTGCTGGGCGCAGGGGTCGCGGCCGCCGCCGATGCCACCTCCGCGTCCAGTGCGGCGAGCGCCGTCAAGGCGCAGGCCGCCGCGCAGGCCAAGGCCGCCGCGAACGCGAAGAAGGCGGCCCAGGCGGCCGCTGCCAAGAAGGCGGCCGCCGAGAAGGCCGCCAAGGCCGCTGCCGCCAGGAAGGCCGCCTCCTGGATGCACCCGGTGGAGAAGTACCGGCTGTCCGCCCGCTTCAACCAGGCCGGCGGTATGTGGCAGTCCACCCACAGTGGGCAGGACTTCGCGGTGCCGAGCGGCACGAACGTCGTCGCCGCGCACGGCGGCACCGTCGTCAAGGCCGGCGGCAACGGCGCCGGTGACGGGCCCGCGTACGGCAACGCCATCGTGATCAGGCACGGCAACGGGACCTACTCGCAGTACGCCCATCTGTCGCGGATCGACGTCAGGGTCGGCCAGGTCGTCGCCACCGGGCAGCACATAGCCCGGTCCGGGAACACCGGCAACTCCAGTGGGCCGCACCTGCACTTCGAGATTCGTACGAACCCGAACTACGGCTCGGCCGTCGACCCGGTCGCCTTCCTGCGCTCCAAGGGCGTGACCGTCTGAGGCGTCCCGGCCCTCTAGGACGGGTGTGAGGCCTGGTGCGCCCGCGTCACCAGGTCGGTGGCGACCTCGAGGACCGCCTTGCGCTTGTCCTCGGGGTCGGCCTCGATGTCGCCCAGCGCGAACATCCCGGCATGCAGCGTGAACATCGCGCTGACGCAGCGCACCTGGTCGATCAGTTCGGCGTCCGGGTCGATGAGGATGTCACGCATGCCCATCATGCGGTTGCGGAAGATCTCGCCGATGCGCAGTTCCTTGACCGTGCTCTGGTTCTCCTGCATGAAGCGGAAGAGCGGGGCCGCGCCGGCCAGGGTGTCGCTGTAGCGGCGGATGATCTCGTGCTTGGTCTCCAGGGACTGCGGCTGTCCTTTGCCCCACTCGATCAGTTCCACGATCGGCTGGGAGAGGTCCTCGAAGATGCTGACGAGGATCTCTTCCTTCGTCTTGAAGTGGTAGTAGAGCGCTGCCTTGGTGACGTCGAGGCGCTCGGCGATCTCGCGCAACGACGTCTTCTCGTAGCCCTGCTCGGCGAAGAGTTCGAGCGCCACGTCCTGAATGCGCTGGCGGGTGTCTCCGCGGCGCTGCTGCTTGGTGCCGTCCATGGTGCCGCCCATCCTCGCACTCCAGAGAAACTTACTTGACGACCGGCTAGTTGCGGGTCTACCTTCCCAGTGTAGTCAACTAGCCGGGCGGCAAGTAAGTAGCCGACCGGGGGGAGATGCCCAGGGGAGTGGGGACGATGGCGGACACACAGACGGCCGAGACGAAGCCGGACAAACAGCCGAAGAGCATACGGGTCGTGCTGCTCGCGCTCATGATCACCATGATGCTCGCGATGCTCGACAACATGATCGTGGGCACCGCGATGCCGACGATCGTGGGCGAGCTCGGCGGACTCGAGCATCTGTCGTGGGTGGTGACGGCGTACACGCTGGCCACCGCGGCGGCCACCCCGGTCTGGGGCAAGCTGGGTGACATGTACGGCCGCAAGGCCACCTTCATGACCTCGATCGTGATCTTCCTGATCGGCTCCGCGCTCAGCGGCATGGCGCAGAACATGGGCGAGCTGATCGGTTTCCGCGCGATCCAGGGGCTTGGCGCGGGTGGTCTGATGGTCGGTGTCATGGCGATCATCGGCGACCTGATTCCGCCGCGGGAGCGCGGCAAGTACCAGGGCATGATGGCCGGTGTCATGGCGCTCGCCATGATCGGCGGCCCGCTGGTCGGCGGCACCATCACCGACAACTGGGGCTGGCGCTGGTCGTTCTACATCAACCTGCCGCTCGGCGTGGTCGCGCTCGGTCTGATCAGTGCGGTGCTGCATCTGCCGAAGAAGCGGTCCAAGGCCGGTATCGACTACCTCGGCGTCGCGCTGCTGACCGTCGGCATCACCTCGATCGTGCTGGTCACCACCTGGGGCGGCACGGAGTACGCCTGGTCGTCCGCGCGGATCATGGAGCTCATCGGCATCGGTGTCGCTTCGCTGATCGGGTTCGTGTTCTGGCAGACCAGGGCCGCGGAGCCGGTTGTGCCGCTGCACATCTTCCGCAGCCGCAACTTCACGCTGATGTCGGTCATCGGCTTCATCACCGGGTTCGTGATGTTCGGTGCGACGCTGTTCCTGCCGCTGTACCAGCAGTCGGTGCAGGGTGCGTCCGCGACCAACTCCGGGCTGCTGCTCCTGCCGATGCTCGGCGCGATGCTGGTCACCTCGATGGTGGCCGGGCGGGTGACCACCAACACCGGCAAGTACAAGGCGTTCCCGGTCGTCGGCAGCGTCCTGATGATCGTCGGGCTGTACCTGCTGTCCACGATGGACACCGGGACCTCGCGGTTCACGTCCGGTGTGTTCATGGCGGTCGTCGGTCTGGGTATGGGCTGCCTGATGCAGATCACCATGCTGGTCGCGCAGAACAGCGTCGAGATGAAGGACATGGGCGTCGCGTCCTCGTCGACGACCTTGTTCCGCACGCTTGGTTCGTCCTTCGGTGTCGCCATCATGGGTGCGCTGTTCAACAACCGGGTGCAGCACGTCATGGCCGAGCGGGCCGGCTCGCTGGGATCGAAGATCACCGAGAAGTCGGCGCAGCTGGACGCGAAGAGCCTGGAGAAGCTGCCGGTGGCGGCGCGGGAGGCGTACCAGCACGCGGTGTCCGCGGGTACGCACTCGTCCTTCCTGCTCGGTGCGGTGGTCGCCGTGGTCGCGCTGGTGGCGGCGGTGTTCGTGAAGGAAGTCGCGCTCCGTGGAGCGGGGCCGGCTGCGGCCAAGTCCGGCGACGAGGCGGTGGCGCAGGCGCCGGTCGTCGAGGCCGTCTGATCCGCGAGTGAGCCGAAGGTCCCCCGGTGGGTGTCCGCCCCGGGGGGCCTTCGTCGTGTTTCCTCGCACCCGCCGCCCCTTCCCGTCCCGTTCCAGGGGCGCTGCCCCTTCGGTCCCGCCAGGGGGCTCCGAGCCCTGGACCCCCGATCGGCCTGAACGGCCTCGTCGGGCGGACGGCACAAACGCCGGACGGGCTGAGAATGCCTGCCCGGCGTCAAAAGGTGGGGGATCCGGAATCGTCTACGGCAGCATCGGATAGCTGCCCGTGTTCGTCGGCGCATGCTCGGGCAGCCACAGGACCGCCACCGCGCCTTCCGCCGGTACGTGATCCGGGGCGCCCGCCGGGCGTACGTTGCGGAAGGTCAGGCGGGCGCCCAGGACGCGGGCCTGGCCGGCGGCGATCGTGAGGCCGAGGCCGTGGCCGTGGCCCGACCGGTCGGCGCTGCCCGTGCGGAAGCGGCTCGGGCCCTCGGCGAGGAGATCGGACGGGAAGCCGGGCCCGTGGTCGCGGACCCGGATGACCCGGCCCTCGACGGTGACCTGGATCGGCGGCTTGCCGTGCCGGGCGGCGTTGGCGAGCAGGTTGATCAGCACGCGCTCCAGGCGGCGAGGGTCGGTCGTGAGCATCGACTCGTGCACCACCCGCACCTCCACGGCCGGGTCCTTCGCCGCCACCCGCCGGGTGACGAACTCACCGAGCATGATGTCCTGCAGCTCGGCCCGCTCGGAGGCGCTGTCGAGGCGGGCCACCTCCAGGACGTCCTCGACCAGGGTGCGCATGGCCTTCGCGCGGTCCAGGACCAGCTCCGTCGGGCGGCCCGGCGGAAGCAGTTCGGCGGCCGTGAGCAGGCCCGTCACCGGGGTGCGCAGCTCGTGTGCGATGTCCGCGGTGACCCGGCGCTCGGCCTCGAGCCGTTGTTGCAGGGTGTCCGCCATGGCGTCCACCGCCCGCGCCAGGTCGTCGGTCTCGTCCCGTACGACCCCGCCGATGGCGTCCCGCACCCGTACGTCCGACTCGCCCCTGGCGACCTGGTTCGCCGCGGCCGCCGCCTTGCGCAGCCGGCGCGAGAGCTGGCCGCCGATGAGCACGCCCAGCGCGCTGCCGCCGAGGACGACCGCCACGGAGCCGATGACGAGCGCCTGGTCGAGGTCCTTCATCACATTCGTGGAACGGTCCGGCACATGGCTGTGCAGGGACAGCACCCGTCCGTCCTTGGTCGGCACGGCCGCCCAGATGTCCGGCACCCCGTCGTGGTCGGTGACGTCGCTGGCCTTGCGGCCATCCAGGACCTTGTCGCGCAGCGCGTCCGGCAGGTCGGGGTCGTCGATCTTGATGTTGGGGAAGTTCGGCCGCCGGTTCAGGTCGTAGTTGCGCTGCGCGATCTCGACGCGCTCATTGGCCAGGTCGCGCGCGTTGTCGAGCATCGAGACCCAGGCCGCGTTGTGCACCACGAGGCTCAGAGTGATCGCCACCAGGCCGGCCACCAGCGCGATCGCCGCGCTGAGCTTCCATCTGAGCCCGGTGTGCAGGCCCGCGCGCTCCATGCGCCGGACCGGGGAGCGAAGGATCCGCCGCATGCCCGCCCCGCTCAGGCTTTCAGCTTGTAGCCGAAGCCGCGGACCGTCTCGATCCGGTCCTGGCCGATCTTCTGCCGCAGCCGCTGCACATGCACGTCGACGACCCGGGTGTCCCCGCCCCAGCCGTAGTCCCAGACACGCTCCAGCAGCTTGTCGCGGGAGAGCACGGTGCCCGGCGCGGAGGAGAACTCCAGCAGCAGGCGCATCTCGGTCGGGGTGAGCGCGACCGGCTGCCCGGCCCGGCGCACCTCCATGCCCTCGGTGTCGACCTCCAGGTCCCCGAAGGTGAGCACGGCACCGGTCAGCGGGTCCTCCGCGATCTCGGTCCGGTCGCTGCCGCCCGCGTGTCCGAAGCGGCGCAGTACGGCCCGGATCCGCGCGACCAGCACGGCCCCGTCGAACGGCTTGGTCACATAGTCGTCGGCGCCCGCCTCCAGGCCGAGGACGACGTCGATGGAGTCGGCGCGCGCCGACAGCATGATCACCGGAACGGTGGACTCGTCCCGGATCCGACGGCACAGGCTGACGCCGTCCAGACCGGGGACCATCACGTCCAGCAGGGCGATGTCGGGGCGGTCGGCCCGGAACGCCTCCAGACCCGACAGGCCGTCGGGCATGGCGGTGACCGCGAAGCCGTCCCGCTCCAGGGCGAGCTGGGTGGCCTCACGGATGACATCGTCGTCCTCGACGAACAGGACGTGGGTCTGCTCTGCCATCCCGTTGCTCTCTGTCCTCGTGGTGTGCGTGTGTGTGCGGGCGGGGGGGGATCAGTGGTCCGGCGCGGGCGTGGGCGTGTCGTCGTCGCCGGGGTCGAGCTCGCTGTAGTCGGTTTCGTGGGTGCTGTGCTGGGCGAACCGGCCCGCTTTCCATCTGTATGTGGTCACGGTCTCCCGGGACGGGTTCGACACCGGGTCGTTCGTGTCGTACACCTGCTTGGCCACGGTCAGGTCGGTGCCGTCGATCTCGGCGTAGACCGGCGACTCCTCCGCCTTGAACACATTCTCGTACGTGCCCTTGACGTCCCGGTACACGTATACGCCGATGCCCACCTCGTCAGCGCAGCTCCAGACATTGACGAGGACGTCGTTGACCGATCCGCCGGTCAGATAGCCGTAGGTGGCCTTGACCGGGTAGCCGTCGCCGCCGCATGGCTGCAGCTCGCGCTTCACCGCCGGGGAGACCTGCGAGTCCTGCTTGATCAGCGAGACCGCGTCCACCCGCCGAAAGCCCCCGGACGGGCTGGGTGAGCGGGAGGCGACGGCACCCGCGATCGCCGATGCGTGTGCCGGGCCCTCGTCCCGGGCACCCGTGCCCCCCTTGCCGCACGCGGTGGTGACAAGAGCGACGGCGGCGAACACGGCCCCCGCCGTGATCACCGCCTGTGAACTGCCTCGGGCCCGTTCGGGCCCGGCCCCGGTCAGGCCGCGCAACGCTCCCGCTCCCCACGCTCCAGCGCGCGTGCGTCCAGATCGCGGCTCTCCAGCTCCTCACGGAGCCGGGCGAGCGCCCGGTGCAGCGTGCTCTTGACCGTTCCGGCCGACATGCCCAGGGCCGCGGCCGTCTCCTCCGTCGACATCTGCTCCCAGTGTCGCAGGACCACGACGCTTCGCTGCTTGGGAGCCAGCACTTTCATGATGTCCATCAGCAGGGCGCGGTCCGCGTGCTGCTCGGTGGAGTCGTCGACCGAGGCGTCCGGCAGCTGCTCGGTGGGGACCTCCTCCAGTTTCCGGGCCCGCCACCACTCGGTCCGCGTGTTGATCATCACGCGCCGCAGGTAGGCGTCCGCGAGCCGCTTGTCCGCGATGCCCTCCCAGCGGCCGTAGGTGCGCACGAGCGCCGTCTGGAGCAGGTCCTGCGCGTCCACGGGGTCCGGGACCAGCCGGCGGGCGCTGCGCAGCAGCGCGTCCTGCCGCGTGCGGACATACTCCTCGAACTCGAGCACCTCGCCCTGCGCCATGTCGAACCGCCTCCCGATCCCCGTTACCGCCGGCTTGATCGCCGTCGGTCTGTTCCGTGACAGCCCGCTTCTGCCGGGCACGCAAATGAAGTTACGGAGGTGTTGTCACGGCGCTGTCCGAAGCAACGCTCGGCTAGCAATCGGCTGTCCGTCGGTTGTGTAACGGACGTAGGAACGGGGTAAACAGGCGCACCGAATCGCGCGCTTATGGGGCGATTTGGCAGGTCGGTGGGTGTGATGCGGCGTGACGTTACGAGCGGTTACGTCAACGGCAGCCGATACAAACCACCGGAGAGCGGCTCCACGAGACCGTCCGCGACGAGCCCGTCGAGCGCCCGCGCGCGCTGCACCGGCTCGTGCCACACCCGGTCCAGGGCCGACTGCGGCACGGGCGCGTGGGCCTCGCGCAGTACGGCGAGCAGCTTGCCGCGCACCTGCCGGTCGGTCCCCGCGTACGTCTGCCCGCGCCGCGGCGGCCCGTCGTGCTCGGGCTTGCCCGCGAGCCGCCAGGCGCACTGCGCGGCGATGGGGCAGCGGTGGCAGGTCTCGTTCTTGGCGGTGCACACGAGCGCGCCGAGCTCCATGGAGGCGGCCGCCCACCGCGCCGCTGTCCGCTCGTCCTCGGGCAACAGTGCGCGGGCCAGCTTGCGTTCGGCGGCGGTGGTCGCGTTCGGCGGGTACTGGACGCCGGTGACGGCGCGCGCGAAGACCCGGCGGACGTTGGTGTCGAGCACCGCGTGCCGCTGCCCGTACGCGAAGGAGGCGACGGCCGCGGCCGTGTACTCGCCGATGCCGGGCAGTGCGAGGAGCTGGGCGTGCTCGGTCGGTACGTCCCCGCCGTGCCGTTCCGTTATGGCCACGGCGGCGCCGTGCAGTCGCAGAGCGCGGCGCGGGTAGCCGAGCCGGCCCCAGGCGCGGACCGCCTCGCCGGGCGCCTCCCGGGCCAGGTCGGCCGGGCGCGGCCAGCGGGCCAGCCACTGCTCGTAGACGGGCAGCACGCGGCTGACCGGCGTCTGCTGCAGCATGAACTCGCTGACCATCACGCCCCAGGGGCCGGCTTCCGGGAGCCGCCACGGCAGGTCGCGGGCGTGTTCGTCGAACCAGTCGATGACGGAGGCATGGAGGGTCTCGTGGTCCCCGCCGAGGGGAGAGCCGGCGAGGGTGCCGGCCGGGCCGTCGGCGGGGCTGCTGTGCGGGGGCTTCGTGGGCGCAGTCATGGCGTTTCCGATCCTGCCATGGCCCCGGTCGGTTGGGCCGCCGTCCCGCGCGCGGTGCGTCGTGCGGACCGGAATGATGATCCGGAAAAGTTGACGAACCGGCGGCGGGTGGGGCCTGCTGAGGCGCCGATCTCTCGTACAGTTTGCGCCGTGGGATCTCTGCGCAATCCTGTCGGGCCGCTCCCCTCCTCCATCTACTGGCGCCGGAGGGTCGTACTCGTGTCTGTGGTGGCCTTGTTGGCGCTGCTGATCACGTGGATCGTCCTGTCGGGCGGTGGCGGCGGCAAGAAGGACGACGGGGCGAACGGCAACACCCCCGCGCCCACGATCACTGCGGGGCCGTCGAGTTCGGGTCCCGCGATCAGCCAAGCGCCGGGCGGGCGGGACGAGTCGGGCGGCGGGGGATCCAGCGGGTCAGATTCCGGGGGCAGTTCGGGTTCCGGTTCCGGCTCGGACTCCGGGGCCGGGGGTTCCGACGGGTCGGCCGGCGGCGGTACGGCCGGTGTCGGCTCCGGTATCGGGGTCGGCCGGGGCGACACGATTCCGGCGACTTCCTCCATCCCCAACTGCACCAGGAACGCGGTGACGTTGACGGTGCGGAGCCTGCACAACACGTACTCGCCCGGTCAGACGCCGACTCTGCTGCTGACCGCGACGAACACCTCGGGCCTCGACTGCAAGATCGACCTCGGGCCGAAGAGCGCGGTGCTGACGATCACCGAGGCGGGCAGCGACAACGACTACTGGTCCTCCGCCGACTGCCCCCAGGGCTCCGGCAGCCTGGTCTTCCGGGTGCCCAACCGCAGCAGCATCACCTACACCGTGAAGTGGGACCGCAAGCCGAGCGCTCCCGAGTGCGCGACGCCTCCGGCGGGGTCTGCCGGGGCCGGCACGTATCTGGTGGAGGCGGCGGCGCCGGGGTTCGCGAAGTCGCAGATCTCGTTCATGCTCAAGGACGACTAGGCGCTTGGCCGCTCCGCTGGGGTGCGCCCGCGATGCCGCCCCTCGTCCGCGGCTGCGTCATGGCTGGTCGCGCCCGCGCGGCGGAGCCGCGTGTTGATACAGCCCCGCGCCCGTTGGGGCGCGGCTTCGTCCGACCGGCTCAGACGTACCGCTCCAGGATCGACGACTCCGCCAGCCTCGACAGGCCCTCGCGTACGCTGCGGGCCCGGGCCTCGCCGACGCCGTCCACCGTCTGGAGGTCGTCGACGCTTGCGGCGAGCAGTTTCTGAAGGCCCCCGAAGTGCTCCACGAGACGGTCGATGATGGCGCCCGGGAGGCGCGGCACCTTGGCCAGCAGGCGGAAGCCGCGGGGCGAGACCGCCGAGTCGAGTGCCTCCGGCGAGCCCGTGTAGCCCAGCGCCCTTGCCACCGTGGGCAGTTCGAGGAGCTCGGCGTGGGTGAGGGCGTCCAGCTCGTACAGGGCCTCGTCGACCGTGCGGGAGCGCTTGGCCGTGGGCTCGGGGACGTAGTCCCGCACGACCAGCTCGCGCTCGGGCTCCACGCCCGCGATCAACTCGTCGAGCTGCAGGGCGAGGAGACGCCCGTCGGTGCCCAGCTCGACCACGTACTCCGCGATTTCCGTGGCGATGCGGCGCACCATCTCCAGGCGCTGGGCCACCGCCGACACATCGCGGACCGTCACCAGGTCCTCGATCTCCAGCGCCGACAGGGTGCCCGCGACCTCGTCCAGGCGGAGCTTGTAGCGCTCCAGGGTCGCGAGGGCCTGGTTCGCGCGGGACAGGATCGCCGCGGAGTCCTCCAGCACGCGGCGCTGACCGTCGACGTAGAGGGCGATCAGACGCATCGACTGGGAGACGGAGACGACCGGGAAGCCGACCTGCTTGGAGATGCGGTCCGCGGTGCGGTGGCGGGTGCCCGTCTCCTCGGTCGGGATCGTCGCGTCGGGCACGAACTGCACGCCCGCCCGGAGGATCTTCGAGAGGTCGGAGGAGAGCACGATGCCGCCGTCCAGCTTGCACAGCTCGCGCAGGCGGGTGGCCGTGAACTCGACGTCCAGCACGAAACCGCCGGTGCACATGGTTTCGACGGTCCGGTCGAAGCCGAGCACGATGAGACCGCCCGTGTTGCCGCGGAGTACCCGCTCGAGTCCGTCGCGCAGGCCCGTGCCGGGAGCCACGGCGCTCAGTGAGGCGCGCATCAGGCCATCGGCACCGGAACTCCCGCCGGACTTTCCGGGAGCTGCCGCCCGGTCGTTGGCTGCCACTGCACTCCTCCGGTCGCAGGTTCTGGGGCGCCCCCGTGTCGCACACTCTGTTCGTACGGACGGGCGAGACCAGGGCAAAGTCTACCGGCGGTCCTCCTCGTCCCGTGGGGCCTCTCGGCGACGGGAGCGTGGAAGGACTCTCAGAGCGTCCCCTATGTCGGCGACTTCCAGGACCTTCATCCCCGGAGGGATCTTGCCCGGGTCGCCCGGAACGAGCGCGTGTGTGAAGCCCAGGCGGTGTGCTTCGGCGAGTCGCCGCTGGACGCCCGTGACCCGTCTGACCTCGCCCGCGAGGCCGACCTCGCCGATCGCGACCAGGTTCTTGGGCAGCGGGGTGTCGCTGGCGGCCGAGGCCAGCGCGAGGGCCACGGCGAGGTCGGCGGCGGGCTCGGAGAGCTTCACCCCGCCGACCGTCGCGGAGTAGATGTCCCGCTTGCCGAGCGCGCTGATCCGGCCGCGCTGCTCCAGGACGGCGAGCATCATCGAGACACGGGAGGTCTCCAGGCCCGAGGTGGTACGGCGCGGGGAGGGGATCTGCGAGTCGACGGTGAGCGCCTGCACCTCGGCGACCAAGGGGCGGCGGCCCTCCAAGGTGACCGTCAGACAGGTACCGGGGACCGGTTCGTCACGTCTGGTCAGGAAGAGTCCGCTCGGATCGGCGAGGCCCGTGATGCCCTCGTCGTGCAGTTCGAAGCAGCCGACCTCGTCCGTGGCGCCGTAGCGGTTCTTGACGCCCCGCACGAGCCTGAGGCGCGCGTGCCGGTCCCCCTCGAAGTGGAGGACGACGTCCACGAGGTGTTCCAGGAGCCGGGGCCCGGCGATGGCCCCGTCCTTGGTGACATGTCCCACAAGGAGGGTCGACATCCCGCGCTCCTTGGAGGCGCGGATGAGCGCGCCGGCGACCTCGCGCACCTGCGCCATGCCACCGGGCGCGCCGTCGATCTCCGGCGAGGCCACGGTCTGCACGGAGTCGAGGATGAGCAGGGACGGCTTCACCGCGTCCAAGTGGCCGAGGACGGCGGCCAGATCGGTCTCGGCGGCGAGATACAGATGGTCGTCGATGGCCCTGATCCGGTCGGCGCGCAGCCGCACCTGGCTCGCCGACTCCTCACCGGTGACATACAGCGTGCGGTGCTCGTCGCTCGCCGCCTTCGCCGCCACGTCCAGCAGCAGCGTCGACTTGCCGACGCCGGGCTCGCCCGCCAGCAGCACCACCGCGCCGGGCACCAGCCCGCCGCCGAGCACCCGGTCCAGCTCGGGCACACCGGTCGAGCGGGCGGTGGCCCGGCGCCCGTCCACCTGGCCGATGGGCACCGCGGAGGTGGTGACGCGCCCCGGTGTCGTCGTACGGACCGCGGGCGCGCCGTACTCCTCGATCGTCCCCCAGGCCTGGCACTCGGGGCAGCGACCGAGCCACTTGGCCGTCTGCCAGCCGCACTCCGTGCAGCGGTAGGACGGGCGGTCCTTGGTGGACTTGGTACGGGCAGCCATGCGGAGAACCGTAACCGAGCCCACTGACAACGCCGGACGGTCCGAGCGCGGACGCTCGCCGTGCGCCGGCCGGGCACATGATCCGACACTCCGCGAACCGGCCATCACCGTCGGTAACCGGCCACGGAACACGCGGTTCCTGTACCCGATTGAGGGATCGTTTCACCCGTATGGATTAAAAGTGCTCAAGGAGGAAGAAGGGTTCATCCCGAGCCGCCTACGGTCCACGGATGAGCAGCAGCCCGGAGACCTCACCCCGCATCACCGGCGCAGACCAGGCGCGCCGGGAGGCACGTGACCGTGCCGCTGTGCGCACGCTCGCGCAGCGGCCACCGGGGCGTTACGAGCCGTATCTGGACGGGCTGTTCACCTACTGCCTGTCGGTGCTGTGCGACCACGACGCGGCGACCGCCGCCCTGGGCGAGGCCCTCGCGCTCGCCGAGAAGCGCCGCGGCCCCCAGGCGCCGGGGGACAGCCGCGCCTGGCTGTACGCGCTGGCCCGCTGGGCCTGTCTGCGCAAGCTGGCGGAGGCCAAGCAGAAACGTCAGGGCACGCACGCGGCGGGCCGGCACGGCACCGGGAAGCAGCGGCCGGCAGCGCCCCCCGTCGCCCAAGAGACCCAGGAACAGCGCCGCCGCGAACTCGCCCTGCTGGCCTGGCCGGAGGCCGCCGGCACCAGCCCGGAGCAGCGCGAGGCGCTCGAACTCGCCGTACGCCACCACCTCGCCGCCCACGAGGTCGCCGCCGTACTCGGCCTCGGCCTCGCCACCGCCCGTGAACTGCTGGCCTCCGCGGCCTGCGAGGTGGAGCGCACGCGCGCGGCCCTCGCCGTCGTCGAGACCGGCGGCTGTCCGAACGTCGCCCGGCTCACCGGCGACAACCAGCTGGTGCTCAGCTCGGCCCTGCGCAAGGAGCTCGTCCGGCACGTCGACGACTGTCCGCGATGTCGCCGCAGCGCCGAGCGGGCCATCCCCGGCCGCTGGCCCGGCGCGATGATCACCCCCGCCGAGCTGCCCGTCCTCGAGGCGCCCCGCGCGGCCCTGCACATGGCGGTCACCCATCAGCCACGCGCGCGTGGCGGCGCCCTTCCCCGGTTCGACCGGCGCGGCTTCCCGATGGACCCCAAGGACCGTGCCGCCCGCCGCGACCGCCTACGCGCGCGTGCCGTCACGACGACGGTCGTCGCCACCGTGGTGGCGGCCCCCGTGTTCGCCCTGTGGGCCGCCTACCGGGGCTCACCGGCCGAGGGCGCGGACGGCCGCTCCGCCACCGCCAGCGAGGCGCACGGCCCGGTCAGCCTGGGCGGCGAGGCGTCCGGCGGCGGCTACGAGAACGCCGGCAACGCCAGCCTCCGGCCCGGCGGCGACTTCGGCAGAGGCCACCGGCGGCCCGACATCTCCGTGGAGGTCATCAGCGTCGCCGGCATCAGCGGGAAGAGCGCCGGACACCTCCGGGTGTCGGCGGGTCACGACGGCGACACCACGCTCGTCACCCTCACCACGACCGGATCCGCGCCCGTGCGCTGGTCCGCGTCGACGGGAGCCGCCTGGCTCTACCTCAGCCAGTCCTCGGGAACGCTCGCGCCCGGCGAATCGTTGACGATCAAGGTGTACGTGGACCACCTGCGCGAGCCGTCCGGCCCGTGGAGCGCACGGGTGGCCGTCTCACCGTCCGGTGCCGTCGTCTCGATCGAGGGCTACGGCGCCGCGCCCAGCCCGACCGCCCCCGGTCCGAGCAACCCAGGCACCCCGCCGCCCCCGCCGGACCCGGAACCGACCCCGACCGCCTCGGACCCCACCCCGAGCGCCCCGCCCTCGTCCCCCGAGCCCACCCCCACCGACTCCGCCCCGTCCGACCCGGCATCACCGCCGGCCGACAGCGGAACCCCGAGCCCCGCGACCTCGTGAGCGCGGGCCCGTCAGTCGACCGGGTCCGCCGGATGCGGCGCGAGCAGAGGCAGCTGGGCGGCCAGGCGCTGCTCGCACAGCTCCACGAGGCGGTCGTAGCCCGCCTTGCCCATCAGCTCGGTCAGCTCCGGCCGGTAGGACACGTACACCGGGTCGCCCGCACCGTGCGCCGAGGTCGCCGACGTGCACCACCAGTGCAGGTCGTGGCCGCCCGGGCCCCAGCCCCGGCGGTCGTACTCGCCGATCGACACCTGCAGCACACGGGTGTCGTCGGGCCGGTCGATCCAGTCGTACGTGCGCCGCACCGGCAGCTGCCAGCACACGTCCGGCTTGGTCTCCAGCGGCTCGCGGCCCTCCTTCAGAGCCAGGATGTGCAGCGAGCAGCCCGCGCCGCCCGCGAACCCGGGCCGGTTCTGGAAGATGCAGGAGCCCTCAAACGGACGGGTCTGACGGTCGCCGTCCTCGTCCTCCGACACCCAGCCGTGCTTGATGCCCTCGTCATGGTGCTGCCAGATGTCGGGCGTGAGCCTCGCCACATGCCCGGCGACGCGCTTCTCGTCGTCCTCGTCGGAGAAGTGGGCGCCCAGCGTGCAGCACCCGTCGTCCGCGCGGCCCGCCTGGATGCCCTGGCAGCCGCTGCCGAAGATGCAGTTCCAGCGAGAGGTGAGCCATGTCAGATCGCACCGGAAGACCTGCTCGTCGTCCGCCGGATCAGGGAACTCCACCCACGCGCGCGCGAAGTCGAGGCCCTTCTCGTCCGCTTCCCTGGCCTTCTTCGACAGCTTCGCCGACTGCGCCGGCTTCACCTGCGAAGAGCCCTTGGCGGACTTGGCGGCCTCGGCAGCCTTGGCTGCCTTGTCTTCCTTCGCCCTTTTCGTCTTTGGCACAGGACCAGCGTACGGGTCTGTCGGCGCCATCCCATACGGACCACCGCCCAGGTGGCAGTAGCGTTCCGTACATGAGACTCGGTGTCCTCGACGTGGGATCGAACACGGTGCATCTGCTGGTGGTGGATGCGCACCCAGGCGCGCGCCCGCTGCCCGCGCACTCGCACAAGGCGGAACTGCGCCTTGCACAGCTGCTCGACGAGAGCGGAGCGATCGGCCCCGAGGGGGTCGACAAACTGATCGCCGTCGTCCACGAGTGCCTGCAGGCCGCCGAGGACAAGGGCGTCGAGGACGTGCTTCCCTTCGCGACCTCCGCCGTGCGCGAGGCCAGCAACGCCGACGACGTCCTCGCGCGCGTGAAGGCCGAGACCGGCGTCGAACTGCAGGTCCTCACCGGCGCGGAGGAGGCCCGGCTCACCTTCCTCGCCGCCCGCCGCTGGTTCGGCTGGTCCGCGGGCAAGCTCCTCGTCCTCGACATCGGAGGCGGCTCCCTGGAGATCGCCTACGGCATCGACGAGGAGCCGGACGCCGCCGTCTCCCTCCCGCTCGGCGCCGGCCGCCTCACCGCCGCCTGGCTCCCCGGCGACCCGCCGGACCCGGAGTCCATACGGGCTCTGCGCCGCCACGTGCGGGCCCAGATCGCCCGCACGGTCGGCGAATTCAGCCGCTTCGGCGCGCCCGATCACGTCGTGGCGACGTCGAAGACCTTCAAGCAGCTCGCTCGTATCGCGGGCGCGGCCCGCTCGACGGAGGGCCTGTACGTCCAGCGCGATCTCAAGCGCGAGTCCCTGGAAGCGTGGGTCCCGCAGC
Organism: Streptomyces sp. NPDC001137; assembly: GCF_040298885.1. Classification (NCBI taxonomy): domain Bacteria; kingdom Bacillati; phylum Actinomycetota; class Actinomycetes; order Kitasatosporales; family Streptomycetaceae; genus Streptomyces; species Streptomyces sp. NPDC001137. The sequence continues at coordinate 16,006 of NZ_JBEPBA010000010.1, read as the reverse complement.
TGGCGGGCATGTCGGCGGCCCAACGGGCGGAACTCCCGGGCGTGAGCGAGGGCCGAGCGGGCCAGATACTGGCGGGCGCCCTGGTGGCGGAGGGCGCCATGGACCTGTTCGGGGTGGAGAGCCTGGAGATCTGTCCCTGGGCGCTCAGGGAAGGCGTGATCCTGCGCAAACTGGATCACATGGGCTCGGTGTAGCGGCTTTTCAGGGGCGCGGGGCTGTGACATCAGCGACTCCGTCGCGGGGCGCGAGAAACCACAACACACCCGCACCCGCCCGTGGCGAATCCCACAACGGCGCATAGGCGCACCGCAGTCCCCGCACCGCACCCCGTAACCTGTCGGCATGGCGGAGCCAGTCTGCATCCCGGATGCGAAGGTCGCGCTGTCCACGGCCTCCGTGTACCCGGAGTCCACGGCGACGGCCTTCGAGATCGCCGCGCGCCTCGGGTACGACGGCGTCGAGGTCATGGTCTGGACCGACCCGGTCAGCCAGGACATCGAGGCGCTGCGCAGACTCAGCGACTACCACCGCATCCCGATCCTCGCCGTGCACGCCCCCTGCCTTCTCATCACGCAGCGGGTGTGGTCCACCGACCCGTGGACCAAGCTCCAGCGCGCCCAGGCGGCCGCCGAGAAGCTGGGGGCGACCACGGTCGTCGTCCACCCCCCGTTCCGCTGGCAGCGCCAGTACGCCCGTGACTTCGTCACCGGAATCTGGCGCATGGCGAACGAGACGGACGTGCGGTTCGCCGTCGAGAACATGTACCCCTGGCGCTACCGCGACCGCGAGATGCTCGCGTACGCCCCCGACTGGGACGTGACGAAGGAGGACTACCGTCACTTCACGATCGACCTCAGTCACAGCGCCACGGCCCGCTCCGACGCGCTGCACATGGTCGACCGCATGGGAGACCGCCTCGGCCATGTCCACCTCGCCGACGGCAGGGGATCGGCGAAGGACGAGCACCTCGTCCCCGGGCGCGGCAACCAGCCCTGCGCCGAGCTGCTGGAACGTCTCGCCCTGACCGGTTTCGACGGCCATGTCGTCATCGAGGTCAACACCCGGCGCGCCATGTCCGGCGCCGAACGCGAGGCCGATCTGGCGGAGGCGCTGGCCTTCACCCGCCTCCACCTCGCCTCCGCGGTGAGGGTGCCAAGACCGTGACCGAGGCCCCCGACCCGACCGCCCGGCGCCGCGGCCGCCGTCCGCGTGCCGAGTCCGCCGACACCCGCGACCGCATCCTGACCGTGGCCCGCGAGGAGTTCTCCGAGCGCGGGTACGAGAAGACGTCCGTACGGGGCATCGCGAAGGCGGCCGGCGTGGACTCGGCGCTGGTGCACCACTACTTCGGCACCAAGGAGCAGGTCTTCGAGGCCGCGATCGAGGTCGCCTTCGCGCCCGCCCTGAACGCGCCGGAGGCGCTCGCCGACGGTCCGACGGACGGCGTCGGCGAGCGGCTCACCCGCTTCATCTTCGGCATCTGGGAGAACCCCACCACCCGTACGCCCCTGCTGGCGATCGTGCGCTCCGCCGTCAACAACGAGGCCGCCGCCGCCGTCTTCCGCCGACTGGTCGCCTCGCAGCTGCTGCGCCGCGTCGCCGCACAGCTGGACCGGCCGGACGCGGAGCTGCGCGCCGAGCTGGCTGCCGCGCAGCTCGTGGGGTGCGCGATGCTGCGATACGTGATCAAGGTGGAGCCGCTGGCGTCGGCGGACGCGGAGCAGATCATCGCGCGGGTGGCGCCGGTGGTGCAGGGGCATCTGACCGGGCCCTGACGCCCCCGCGAGGGCCCCGCCCTCTGGACGAGACGTGCATCCCGCATTCCGGACACAATGTCCAGCCCTTGGAGCAACGGGCGTACGCTCGACTCAGTCAGAACTCTCCGAAGGAGCGAGCGACGATGCCCGAGCTGAGGTCCCGCACAGTCACCCACGGCCGCAACATGGCGGGCGCCCGCGCCCTTATGCGCGCCTCCGGTGTACCCGGCGCGGACATCGGCCGCAAGCCGATCATCGCGGTCGCCAACTCCTTCACGGAGTTCGTGCCGGGCCACACCCATCTGCAGCCGGTCGGCCGGATCGTTTCCGAGGCGATCGTCGAGGCGGGCGGCATCCCGCGCGAGTTCAACACGATCGCCGTGGACGACGGCATCGCGATGGGGCACGGAGGAATGCTCTACTCGCTCCCGTCCCGCGACCTGATCGCGGACTCGGTGGAGTACATGGTCGAGGCGCACTGCGCCGACGCCCTGGTCTGCATCTCCAACTGCGACAAGATCACGCCCGGCATGCTGATGGCGGCGCTCCGCCTGAACATCCCGACGGTCTTCGTCTCCGGCGGCCCCATGGAGGCCGGCCGCGCCACTCTCGTCGACGGCACGGTCCGCACGCTCGACCTGGTCGACGCGATCTCCGACGCCGTGAACGACAAGATCTCGGACGAGGACATCCTCCGTATCGAGGAGAACGCCTGCCCGACCTGCGGCAGCTGTTCCGGCATGTTCACCGCCAACTCGATGAACTGCCTGACCGAGGCCATCGGCCTCTCCCTCCCTGGCAACGGCTCGGTCCTGGCCACCCACACGGCCCGCAAGCAGCTGTACGTCGACGCTGCCCGCACGGTCATGGACATCACCCGCCGCTACTACGAGCAGGACGACGACACGGTCCTGCCGCGCTCGATCGCGACCTTCTCCGCCTTCGAGAACGCGATGGCCCTCGACATCGCGATGGGCGGCTCGACGAACACGATCCTGCACCTGCTGGCCGCGGCCCAGGAGGCGGGCGTCCCGTTCGGCCTGGAGGAGATCAACGAGGTCTCGCGGCGCGTGCCGTGCCTCGCGAAGGTCGCTCCGAACGTCGCGAAGACCCGCACGTACTACATGGAGGACGTGCACCGGGCCGGCGGCATCCCGGCTCTGCTGGGTGAACTGCACCGCGCCGGTCTCCTCAACGAGGACGTGCACGCGGTCCACAGCCCGTCCCTCGCGGACTGGCTGAAGACGTGGGACGTGCGAGGCGGCTCCCCGTCCCCCGAGGCCGTGGAACTGTGGCACGCGGCCCCCGGCTGCGTCCGCTCCGCCGAGGCCTTCTCCCAGTCCGAGCGCTGGGAGGCGCTGGACGAGGACGCGGCGGAGGGCTGCATCCGCTCCGCCGAGCACGCGTACTCGAAGGACGGCGGCCTCGCGGTCCTCAAGGGCAACCTCGCCGTCGACGGCTGTGTCGTGAAGACGGCCGGCGTGGACGAGTCGATCTGGACCTTCGAGGGCCCGGCGGTCGTCTGCGAGTCGCAGGAGGAGGCCGTCGAGAAGATCCTCAACAAGCAGGTGACGGACGGCGATGTCGTGGTCATCCGCTACGAGGGCCCCAAGGGCGGCCCGGGCATGCAGGAGATGCTCTACCCGACGTCCTTCCTCAAGGGCCGCGGCCTCGGCAAGACCTGCGCCCTGATCACCGACGGCCGCTTCTCCGGCGGCACCTCGGGCCTGTCGATCGGCCACGCCTCGCCGGAGGCCGCGTCCGGCGGCACGATCGCGCTCGTCGAGGACGGCGACCGCATCCGCATCGACATCCCGAACCGCACGATCGAGCTCCTGGTCGACGAGGCCGAACTCGCCCGCCGCGAGCAGGCCCTGGGCGGCGTGTACGCGCCCAAGAACCGGGAGCGCAAGGTGTCGGCCGCCCTGCGCGCCTACGCGGCGATGGCGACCAGCGCGGACAAGGGCGCGGTGCGCGACGTTTCGAAGCTGGGCTGAGGTTGTTCGTGCAGTGAGGGGCCGCCTTCCGGGGCGGCCCCTTTCGCGTATTACCAGGCCGCCGGATCGCGGGCGTCCACGGCGAAGACGGTGCCGTCGGGGGCGGTGGCGTAGACGTGGCCGTCGGCGAGGACGGGGGCAGGGGTGGTGGACATCACCTGGTCCTGCTTCTTGCCCAGCCGAGCCGGAGTCTGCCCCTCCAGGATCCCCTTGCGGGCGTCGACCGCGAGCAGGCGTCCGTCGGCGGCGCTGACGTAGACATGACGGCCGTCGGAGACCGGTGCCGAACCCCGGCTCACCGAGGTCTCCATGGTCCACAGCTGCTTGCCCGTGCCCGTGTCGACGGCCTCCAGGGAGCCACCGGTGCCCAGAAGCTGGACCACGCCCTTGCGCACGCCGGCCCGGGCGCTCGTCAGGGGGACGGGAAGCGCCGCTCTCCGCGCCGACCCGGAACGGAGGTCGTAGCGGACCACCGCCTGGGTGTCGCCGTAGACCCCGCCGACGGCCATGAAGAACACGGAGCCGCCCGAGGAGCCGCAGGGCTGCAGAGCGCCCTTCAGCCGGGCGTCCCACCGCACCTCACCCGTGACCGGATCCACGGCGCTGACCCGCGTACTCGACCCGTTGTAGGAGACGCTCGCCAGGTACGCCAGGGGATCACCGGCGAAGGAGGAGAAGGCCAGCGCCTTGTGCCCCGGTACCGTCCGGGACCACTTGGTGGCGCCGGACGCGCTGTCCACGCCGGTGACCGTGCCGTTCGCACGGACCAGCAGAAGCATGCTCCCGGCCGGCTGCACCGAGTCGTACGCCGCCACCTTCCGCTCCCAACGCACCTTGCCCGAGGCGGGATCGAGCGCCTCCAGACGCCGGCCCCGGTCGGCGAGGGGCAGCTGCACGAGACCACCTGACAGGACGGGGGGAGCGCCCCAACGGGTCGTGTCCGTGCGGTGGCGCCAGAGCAGACCGCCGTCCGAGGGGTCGAGGGCGAACACCAGACCGGGCCGGGCGCACAGCAGCTTTCCCGCTCCGTACGAGCACCGGACCGGCCCTTCGCTCCCGGACACGGGCTTCGCTGTCCACGCCCGGAACCCGCCGGGGGACGCCGTGGTCGCAGTGCCGTGCGACGGGGTGGGTGCGTCACCGAGCAGTTGAACGGTGGCGAGCAGCACGCCCCCCACGAGCACGAGCGCCCCGGCCGCCAGCAGCACCTTCTTGCGTAGGCGGCGCCGCTTGGACGGCCGCTCGGACTCGGACTCCGACTCCGTCTCCTCGACTCGGGGTTCCGGAGACGTCGGGCTCTCGACCGTCCGCCGCTGCGCGGGTATGAACGCCTGCGTGTCGTACGAGGCCGCAACCGACCGCAACTCCCGCATCAGCTCGTCCGGGGTGGGCCGGTCCTCGGGCTCCTTGGCCAGGCAGCGAAGCACCAGCGGCGCAAGGTTCTCCGGTACGCCGGTCAGATCCGGCTCGTCGTGCACGACCTGATACGCGACCACGTAAGGACTGTCGGAGTCGAACGGGCCGCGCCCCGTCGCCGCATGCACCAGCACGGACCCGAGCGCGAAGATGTCGGCGGCGGGACCGACCTCCCGGGGCCGCCGGAACTGCTCGGGCGCCATGAACGGCGGAGTACCGATCAACTTCCCGGTCTCGGTCCGCAGTTCACTGTCCTTTGGCCGAGAAATACCGAAGTCGATGACCTTCGGACCATCCTCGGCGAGCAGCACATTGCTCGGCTTCAGGTCGCGGTGCACCACCCCGACCCGATGGATGTCGCGCAGTGCCTCGGCCAGTCCCGCCATCAGTTGGCGCAGCTGCGCCGGCGGCATCGGGCCGTTCCGCTTCACATGTTCGGAGAGGGTCGGTCCCGGAATGAACAGCGTGGCCATCCAGGGCCGTTCCGCTTCGGGATCCGCGTCGACGACGGACGCCGTGAAGGCACCGCTCACCCGCCGCGCCGCCGCCACCTCCTGCCGGAAACGCCCTCTGAACTCAGGGTCCTTGGCGAACTCGGCATGTACGACCTTCACCGCGAGCTTCATGCCGGAGGTGCTCCGCGCTAGGTGCACGACACCCATGCCGCCCGAGCCGAGGCACGACTCCAGGCGGTAGTGGCCGGCGTACTCGGGAAGTTCCGCTTCCGCGCCCGCTCCGGTGTTGTGCTGTGGCGCCATGGAACCACCCCCGTACTGTTCGTCCGCGCGCGCGACGCACGGAGCCTAGTCGATGACTCGTGCGATACGGAGGCGGCTTGCTAGCGTTCGCGTGCCAGTTACGTACATGTGTTTCATGGCGTGTTTTAGGGGAATGAACGGGACCCCATGGCTTTCATGGGGCACAACGGGGGAGGTTTTTCATGTCTGTTGACCACATCGACGCGGCCGGGAGAGACGAGCAGGAGGCCGTCACGACGGCCGCCGCCGCGACGGCGTCCGTGCACTACTACTCGGTGGCACCGGGCGTCCGCCTCAATGTCCGCAGCGGCCCGGGGACCCAGTACAGCATCGTCCGTATCCTGCCCGAGGGCGCGAAGGTCCCGATCTACTGCCAGACGCCGGGGACATGGGTGTCGGGTCCCTACGGCACCTCGAACCTCTGGGACAACATCGACGACAACCAGTTCGTCTCGGACGCCTACGTCCTCACCGGCAGCGACGGCTACGTGGCCCCGCACTGCGGCTGATCCCCGAAGGGAGCCCGCGCCCGCCCCGGAGCCATAATCGTCCCGTGAGCGACGAAACCGGCACCGAGGGCACCGCGGGCTCCACCGGCGGCCCCCGCCCAGAACCCCTGCGGTTCTTCGGCACCACCTGGGTGAACCACGACAACGGCTACACATCCCGCCGCATCGGGGTGGCCGCCGGTTCCCTCGCGGCCGCCGCGGCCTCCTGCGTGGTTCTCCGTCTCGCCTACCAGGGGCTCCAACTCGCCGACAGCGGCGCCTTCGTGACCGTCCTCATCGTCGCCATGTTCGCGATCTGCAGCGCCCTCGCCTTCCGCAACACCTGGGACGGCTTCGGCAAGCGCCCCGACCCCACCCGCCAGGCCTCCCTCCGCGGCCTCCTGGCCATCGGCTTCGTCGGCTCCCTCCTCGCGTACTTCTTCCGCTCCCTGACCGAGGCCCCCGGCGAGAAACTCCACCGCGAGGAGTACGAGGCAGCCCTCGCCCAACACAAGAAGCGCACCACCCGCCGCACAGGCAACCCGTCGAAAAAACGCCGCCGTTCCTGAGCGGTGCCTCTCCGGCCGGCTGGGGTTGGGCTGTTGGGTGCTGGGGACTCGGCTTGGGCGGGGTTCGATCAGTGGGGCTGCCGGGCTTGCTCGGCTGGGGTCGCTGGCCGGGGCGCCGGGCCTGGCCTGGGGCGATGGACGGGGCTGGTGGGCTCGGCTTGGCCGGAGCCTGTTCGGCAGGCGCTGCTGAGTTCGGCGTCAGGCGCTGGACCCTGGCGGGTCCGGCACGCGCCGCAGGTCCGCTGCCACAAGCAGCGTCGCCGCGGCGCTGTTGAGTTCGGCGTCAGGCGCTGGACCCTGGCGGGTCCGGCACGCGCCACAGGGCCGCCGCCAAGCAGCGTCGCCGCGCACCAAGCTGAACGCGAGGCTGCGGCTGTCACAGGCCCCCACCGAACGGTGCACACCGGCCCGCGGCCTCAGCCAGTCGCCGCACACTCGGCGCAGGACAGGCCCGCCCCCCGGGGCGCGGTTCTCTCACCGAAAACTCACTGCCCCCTGCATCCAACCCGCGCCACCATGGCCACATGACCGCCTCCTCGCAGCCGACCCGCGCCCACTCCTTCAATGCCGCCGCAGCCCAGTACGCGGCCAACCGTCCCTCCTACCCACCGGCCCTCTTCGACGCCATCGAGGACCTGGCGGGCCGCCCCTTGCGGGGTGCCCGCGTCGCGGACATCGGCGCCGGTACGGGCATCGCGACCGCGCTCCTGGCCGCCCGCGGCGCGGACGTCGTCGCCGTGGAGCCCGGCGACGGCATGGCAGTCGAGTTCCGCCGCGCCAATCCCCACCTCCCGATCGTCCGGGGCAGCGGCAACGAGCTGCCGCTCGCCACCGCCTCCGCCGACCTCCTCACCTACGCCCAGGCCTGGCACTGGACCGAGCCGGCCCGCTCGGTCCCGGAGGCCCTGCGTGTGCTGCGGCCGGGCGGAGCACTGGCCCTGTGGTGGAACACCACCGACCTCGACGTCCCGTGGCAGGCTGCCCAAGCCGACCGCCTGGAGGGCTACTTCGGCATCAGGCGCGAGGTCGACAGGACCGGCAACGGAGCCCCGGTCGCTCTCGCCGACCCCACCGGCGCCCTCGACTTCACCCGCCGCCATGTCCGCTGGAGCCGCCCGGTCACCGTCGACACGCACCTCGCCAACATCGGGAGCCACTCGATGTTCCTCGTGCAGAGCGAGGAACGCCGGGCGGCCATCCTCGGCGAGGAACGCGACCAGCTGCTCGCCGCCTTCCCGGAGGGGATCGTCGAGGAGACCTACGTCGTCGACCTGCTCGTGGCCACCAACTCGTGACCCCGCGCGGCGGCCCACCCCTCCAGGGCCGCCGCACACGCATGGTCCATGTGCCGCAGGCCCCCCAACTCCAGGCGCACCTCCCGGTCGTGCGGCAGGGCTTCCAACGCGTCCAGCAGCTTCGGCAGCCGCAGGAACGTCGCGTGCCCCAGCACCCGTACGACGATGCCCGCCTCGCCCCGGTCCTCGGTCTCCACATGCACATGGCTGATGTCCCACGCCGTCTTCGCCACGGCCAGCGTCAGCCCCACCAACACCCCCTCCAGCAGGTTCCCCAGCACGATCGCCCCAGCCGTCACCGCCAGCACCACGACCTCCCCGCGATGCTCGCGCCACAGCACCCGCGCCTCCCGCACAGGCACGAGCCTGAACCCGGCGTGCACCAGCAGCGCGGCCAGCGCCGCCACCGGAATCAGCCCGAGCATGCCGGGCAGGACCACCGTGAACAGCAGCAGCCACACCCCGTGCAGCACCCGCGAGGCCCTGGTCCGCGCCCCCGCCTGCACATTGGCCGCACTGCGCACGATCACCGCCGTCATGGGCAGGGCCCCCAGCACCCCGCATACCGCGTTCCCCGCGCCCTGCGCCATCAGCTCCCGGTCGAAGTCCGTCCGCGGCCCCCGGTGCATCCGGTCCACCGCCGCCGCACTGAACAACGACTCCGCCGACGCGATCAACGCGAACGCCACAACAGTCCCGATCACCCCCACCTCCGTAAGCCGTCCGAAGTCGGCCGCCTCCGGCACCCGCACCGCATCGAGGAGCCCACGCACCTCGACCCGCCGTACATCCAGGCCGAGCGCCCCGGTCACCGCCGACACCACCGCCACCGCGACCAACGGCGCAGGCACCAGCCGCGCCCCCCTGCGCCAACGCGGCCACAGCAGCAATACGGCAATGGTGGCACCCGCCACTGACAACGCCCCCGGATCCACCCGCCCGGGCAGCCACACCAGCCCGGCGATCTTCCCGAGCCCGCTCGCCGGCGCGGCCGTATCGCCCATCGCATACACCTGCCCGGCGACCAGGAGCAGCCCGATGCCGGCGAGCATGCCCTGCACCACAGCCACGGACACGGCCCGGAACCACCGCCCGAGCCGCAGCGCACCGAGCCCCAGCTGCACCAGCCCGGCGGCGAACACCAGCACGCCGAGGGCCTGGACGCCGTACGTGTCGACGGCCTCGTAGACGAGGACCGTCAGACCCGCCGCCGGCCCGCTCACCTGCAGGCTGCTGCCGGGCAGCGCCCCGGCGACCAGCCCGCCGACGATCCCGGTGATCAGCCCCAGCTCGGCGGGGACGCCGGAGGCGATGGCCACGCCCACACACAGCGGCAGTGCGACCAGGAAGACGACCAGCGAAGCGAACAGATCGGCCTTGCGTATGCGACAGCGCATGACAACAGCACCTCCGTCGGTGAGGGGAGATGCGTGGGCGCCGAGCCGGGGGAGGGCACGGCGAAGTGAAATCCATTGTCAGGAACGGGAGTTGGTTCCGCATCCGGTTCCTGTGTCCGGCCGGTGAACGTGGAGGCATGCGAACCGGACTCACCGCCTCCGATCGCGCCGCCACGCGCCTGCGCCACCGAACGCGACCCCCGGGGTGAACCACTTGACGACGCTGCCGCCCCGGAGCATTATTCATCGCATGATGAATTACTCCGAAGGCGGCTCCGAGGACCCCCCTGCCCCCCGTGCTCCCGCCGTCCGAGCAGAAGGCCTCACCGTCGTCCGCGGCCCCCGCCCCGTCCTGCGCGGCCTCGACTTCACCGTGCCGCGCGGCCAGATCACCGGCCTCCTCGGCCCCTCCGGCTGCGGCAAGTCGACCCTCATGCGCTCGATCGTCGGCACCCAGGCCAAGGTCACGGGCACCCTGGAGGTCCTGGGCAGCCCGGCCGGCCACCCCACCCTCCGCACCCGCATCGGCTACGTCACCCAAGCCCCCTCCGTCTACGACGACCTGACGGTCCGCCAGAACCTCGACTACTTCACGGCGATCCTCACCCCGGGCCGCACCGCCTCCGACCGCCGCCACGAGATCGACCGCGTCCTCGCCGACGTCGACCTCACCTCCCGCGCCGACGCCCTCGCCGGCAACCTCTCCGGCGGCCAGCGCAGCCGCGTCTCCCTGGCGGTCGCCCTGCTGGGCACCCCCGAGCTCCTGGTCCTCGACGAACCCACCGTCGGCCTGGACCCGGTCCTCCGCCGCGACCTGTGGACCCTCTTCCACTCCATCGCCGCCGACCGCGGCGCGACCCTCCTCATCTCCTCGCACGTCATGGACGAGGCCGAGCGCTGCCACCGCCTCCTGCTGATGCGCGAGGGCGAGATCCTCGCCGACGACACCCCCGAGGCCCTGCGCACCCGCACCGGTTCCGAAACAGTCGAGGCGGCCTTCCTGCACCTGGTCGACGAGGCGGCCACCGCCGCCCGCGAGAAGGAGACCACCCGATGACTACGACCACGCCTCCGACCGGTACGACGACACCCGCCCCCACCGGCGCCCTGAACGCCTCCCGCACCGTCGCCACCGCGGCCCGGGTCCTCCGCCAGCTCCGCCACGACCCGCGCACCATCGCGATGATGATCCTCATCCCCTGCGTGATGCTGTTCCTGCTCCGCTATGTCTTCGACGGCAGCCCGCGCACCTTCGACAACATCGGCGCCTCACTCCTCGGCATCTTCCCCCTCATCACGATGTTCCTGGTCACGTCCATCGCCACCCTGCGCGAACGCACCTCGGGCACCCTCGAACGCCTCCTGGCCATGCCCCTGGGCAAGGGCGACCTGATCGCGGGCTACGCCCTCGCCTTCGGCGCCCTCGCGATCATTCAGTCCGCCCTGGCCACGGGCCTCGCGGTCTGGTTCCTGGGCCTGGACGTCACGGGCAGCCCCTGGCTCCTCCTCCTGGTAGCCCTCCTGGACGCCCTCCTCGGCACCGCCCTCGGCCTCTTCGTCTCGGCCTTCGCCGCCTCCGAGTTCCAGGCGGTCCAGTTCATGCCGGCCGTGATCTTCCCCCAACTCCTTCTCTGCGGCCTCTTCACCCCCCGCGACAACATGCATCCGGCCCTGGAAGCGATCTCCGACGTTCTCCCCATGTCCTACGCCGTGGACGGCATGAACGAGGTCCTCAAACACACGGACATGACCGCCGACTTCGTCCGCGACGCCCTGATCGTGGCCGGCTGCGCCCTGTTGGTCCTGGGCTTGGGCGCGGCAACACTGAGGCGAAGGACGGCATGAACCTCGGCACCGCGGCCCGTTGCCCTTCTCCTGGGCGGTCCGGATCTTTCAGCCCGTCCGGCGTTTGAGGACAAGGCCCTTTCGGGGCCGACAGGGGTCCAGGGGGCGGAGCCCCCTGGCGGGGCCGAAGGGGCAGCACCCCTGGGGACGGGACGGGAAGGGGCGGCGGGGGCGAGAAAATCCCGACGGCCACCCGCAGGGCAACGTCCCGCCCACCGGACACCCGAGCCACCCACCCACCCCCGGTGCGACGATGTACCCCGGACGACGCACCCCCGGAGGGCACCCCAGCCATGACCCAGAAAGTCGCAGTCCTCGGCACCGGCAAGATCGGCGAAGCCCTGCTCAGCGGAATGATCCGCGGCGGCTGGGCCCCCGCCGACCTCCTGGTCACCGCCCGCCGCCCGGAGCGAGCCGAAGAACTCCGCACCCGCTACGGCGTCACCCCGGTCACCAACCCGGAGGCCGCCAAGACCGCCGACACCCTGATCCTCACGGTCAAGCCCCAGGACATGGGCACCCTCCTCGACGAACTCGCCCCCCACGTCCCCGCCGACCGCCTGGTCATCAGCGGAGCCGCCGGCATCACCACCGCCTCCATCGAGGACCGCCTCGCCACCGGCACCCCGGTCGTCCGCGTCATGACGAACACCCCCGCCCTCGTCGACGAGGCCATGTCCGTCATCTCCGCCGGCAGCCACGCCACCGCCGACCACCTCGCCCATGCCGAGGAGATCTTCGGCGCCGTCGGCAAGACGCTCCGCGTCCCCGAGTCCCAGCAGGACGCCTGCACCGCCCTCTCCGGCTCCGGCCCGGCCTACTTCTTCTACCTGGTCGAAGCCATGACGGACGCCGGCATCCTGCTCGGCCTGCCCCGCGACAAGGCCCACGACCTGATCGTCCAGTCCGCGATCGGCGCCGCGACGATGCTCCGCGACAGCGGCGAGCACCCGGTCAAGCTCCGCGAGAACGTCACGTCCCCCGCGGGCACGACCATCAACGCCATCCGCGAACTCGAGAACCACGGTGTGCGAGCCGCCCTCATCGCCGCCCTCGAAGCCGCCCGCGACCGCAGCCGCGAACTCGCCTCCGGCAAGAAGGACTGACACCCGCCGGGGGCGGTCACCCCGCCGCGTCCACCACCTCCTTCGTGGCCGCCACACGCGCAAAACCGCCCCCGTGCAGCGACACCGCCGACGCCTGCGCAACCTCGTCGGCACTGCGCCGCCAGCCGAACGGTCCCTCCAGATCGAAGGTGTACGTCGCGTCATACGCGACCACCACGTCGTACCCCAGATTGCCGCCCATCCGAGCCGTCGTCTCCACGCACATATTGGTCTGGATCCCGGCCACCACGAGCTGCGAGATCCCCTCCGCCTTCAGCCAGGCATCCAGATCCGGTGTCCCGTAGAAGGCCGAGTTCACGGTCTTCGTGATCAACAACTCAGCCCCACCGGCCCCCTTCCCCCGCCGCTGCTCCACGTACCCCTTGAACCCGTTCCCCTCGTACCCCGGCCGCAAGGGCGACTGGGGCTTGGGCGAGTCATGCCGTACGAAGACGACCGGCCGCCCCGTCGCCTGCCACACGTCGATGAGCGAAGCGATGTTGCCATCGGCCTCCGGGTTGTTCCGCGGCCCCCAGTAGTCGGCCTCGTCGAAGCCCTTCTGCACGTCCACAACCACCAGCGCTGCGTTCTCTGCGATCTCCATGCCCACGATCCTGCCGCCGGGAGCACCACCGCCCCAGAGGGCGAAAAGCCAGCGATCGATGGTTTACTGCCAGCCATGGAGAACGCCGCAGACGACCCATATCGCGTCGCCCTCGTCGCCTTCCCCGGCATCCGCGCCTTCGACGTCTCCGTCATCACCGAGGTCTGGGGCAGCGACCGGACCGACCGCGGCGCCCCCGCCTTCGACCTGCGCCGAGTCGCCACCGACACCACCACCCCCATCCCCATGCGCGGAGGCATGTCCCTCCACCCCGACCGCACCCTCACCTGGCTGTCGGGTGCCGACCTGATCGTGATCCCCGGCCTCGACGACCACCTCACACCCGCGCCCACCCCCGTCCTCGACGCCCTCCGCCGCTCGCACGCCCGCGGCACCACCATCGCGGCGCTCTGCGGCGGCGCCTTCACCCTCGCCCAGGCCGGCCTCCTCGACGGCCGCCGGGCCATCACCCACTGGAACCTCGTCAGCCTTCTCCGCGCACACCACCCCCAAGTCAGCGTGGTCCCCGACGCCCTGTTCATCGAGGACGACAACCTCTGGACCGCCGCCGGCACCGCAGCCGGCATCGACCTCTGCCTCCACCTCGTCCGTCAGTCCCACGGCGCCGAAGCCGCAGCCACCATCGCCCGCTCCATGGTCACCGCCCCCTTCCGCACCGGCACCCAGGCACAGTTCATCGAGCACCCCACACCCCGCGCGGACCGCGACGTCGACACCCTGGCCGCCGTACGCGAGCACGCCCTGCGCCACCTGCACGAACCGCTCACCGTCGCCGATCTGGCCGCCCACGCGGGCATGTCCCCACGCAGCTTCGCCCGCCACTTCACCGCCCAGACCGGCACGCCCCCGCTCCGCTGGCTCCTCGACCAGCGCATCGCCGCAGCGCAGAAACTCCTCGAACGAACCGACCTGCCCATGCCCGAAGTAGCCCGCCGCGCCGGCTTCGGCAGCGAGGTCACGATGCGCCAGCACTTCGCATCGCGCCTCGCCACCAGCCCGCGCGCCTACCGCGCAGCGTTCAGCACCACACCCGCACCGGTATCAGAAGCAGCCGGCAGCAACCCGATCGCGCGATAAGCGGCATCCACGGTCGGCCGGGCCAACGCCCGTGCCCTCTCCGCACCATCCCGCAGCACCCCCTCCACATAGCCAGGATCAGCGCACAGCGCCCTGTGCCTCTCCTGCACGGGCCTGAGGAGCTCGACCACGGCCTCTGCGGTGTCCTTCTTCAAGGACCCGTACGACTCATATACACCGCTCAAGGCCTCCGGGTTCCCACCCGTGCAGGCCGCCAGGATCTCGAGCAGATTCGTCACGCCGGGCCGCTCCTCCCGGTCGTACACGATCTCCCGCCCACTGTCGGTCACGGCCCGCATGATCTTCTTCCGTACGACATCCGGCTCGTCGAGCAGATAGACGATCCCCGGCCCGGAGTCGTCCGACTTCCCCATCTTCGAAGTCGGTTCCTGCAGGTTCATGACCCGCGCCGCGACCGGGGGAAGCGTGGCCTTCGGCACCACGAACGTATGCCCGTACCGCTGGTTGAACCGCACCGCCAGATCCCGAGTCAGCTCCACATGCTGCGCCTGGTCGTCCCCCACCGGCACCTCGTCCGCCGCGTACGCCAGGATGTCCGCCGCCATCAGCACGGGATACGTCAGCAGGGACAGCCGCACACTCCCGCCCCGCTCGCGCTCGCGAGCAGCCTTCTCCTTGTACTGGATCATCCGCCGCATCTCACCGTCGGTCGCCACACACTCGAGGACGTACGACAGCCGCGCGTGCTCATCGACATGACTCTGTACGAACACGGTGCACAGCGCCGGATCCAACCCCACGGCCAGCAACAACGTCGCTGCCTGCCGACTGAGCCTGCGTACCCGTGCCGGATCGTGGTCCACGGTCAGCGCGTGCAGATCGACGATGCAGAACAGCGCGTCCGCCCGGTGCTGGTCCACCGCGGCCCACTGCCGCATGGCCCCCAGGTAGTTCCCCAGCGTCAGGTGCCCGGTCGGCTTGACCCCGCTGAAAACCCGCGTCATCTCTTCTCCACCTCCTGGTCGAGACCGCCGTCCCGGCGGCCGGCCCTCAGGAGCTCAGGAGGGAGAAACGAGAACGGCCGCCGAGGCGGCGGCCGTTGAACGCATACGTGAGCACGGCCGCCGTCAGGCGGCCCACCACTGCTGGGTACACGTACGCGTAGACATGCCCCTCAGGCTACGCCTCCCGTGTGCCGTCCGGAGGCGAGTTGACACACCCCCACGCGCTACGTAGTGTTCTCCGAGTTGTCCGACGTGAGCGCCGACTGCGGTCGGTCCCCGGACAGCCACTTCGCAAGTACCTACCACTACTCGACAACCAGTCGATCCGTCTGGCGTCGCTTTATTGGCATGCGTATTTGCGAAATGAGGAATCCACGTTCGAAAGGACGCGGGCCCCGATTAGCTCGGGGGCCGGGAATCCGCTAAAGTCTCACTCGTCGGAACGGCCCAACGGCCGGGAGGACAGCCCCTCTGACTGGGAGTCAGGCCCGAAAGGATCTGATAGAGTCGGAGCCGCCGGAAAGGGAAACGCGAAAGCGGGAACCTGGAAAGCACCGAGGAAATCGGATCGGGAAACGGTCTGATAGAGTCGGAAACGCAAGACCGAAGGGAAACTGCCCGGAGGAAAGCCCGAGAGGGTGAGTACAAAGGAAGCGTCCGTTCCTTGAGAACTCAACAGCGTGCCAAAAATCAACGCCAGATATGTTGATA